>NZ_JBNHFC010000016.1:0-105076 GCF_059089885.1 Arthrobacter sp. Y3221159 | reverse complement strand
GACAAAGCTCGAGGGCCTGAGCCCGGTGCAATACCGTGCTCAGGCCCTCGCGGCTTAGGCTCTTACTTACCCAGTCCAACTTTCGGGGACCAGTTCAGAACGGGGCGCACCCTTTCTGTGTGGTGAGCACCAACTGCAGGTTCCATCTCCTGCAAATTCCGGCGCTGACACTGCGGAGTTTCACCCGGGCCGCCCTGTGGCGGAGTCCTAGACTTTCGCCATGCACCCCCTAATGGCGATCGGCTTGGTGCTCCTCACTGGCCTCGCCTGGATGGTGACCGTCCTGACGTTGCTGATTGTCTTGACCAAGGCGCGCCGGCAGCCGCCAGCTGAAGCCCGAGAAGAAGAGATGCCAGACATATCAGACGCCGCATGAGGCTGACGGGCTCGTTCCCGTGAGCTGGCTCAGGGGCATGGGCTGCCGCTATTGACTCCGGACAACCTCCGCGCTATACCTCAACTAAGTCCAGCAGCAGGCCCAGCATCAGCTCAGCCGGAGACCGCTGTGACAGCCGCCAACTACCCCAGCACACCGCATAAGTCTGCCCCTGGAGGGCGGGCGCGGGCCTCACCCACTCCCCTACGAACTCCAAGGTTCAGCCTGGGCTTACGTCCAGGCCCAATAGCCCACACCTTCCGGGCAAACGGCCGAACCCTTCAGTTCTAGGAGAGGAGTCGCAGTGGACGCGCTTCCAGCAGTGCTCCTTGTCATCGGTGCGGCCTTTGCCTGGATCGGCCTGACCGCTTTCGCCGCCCTCCACCTTCGCCGCAGACGGAACGGGTCAACACGGGTCGCTTCCGCAACGGGAGGAACGGACCACCACGTGAAGCCATGGGGCGCCCGACTTCACCGACACCGTGCCGCTGCCCGCCCTCGGAGGGTGAGCCTTCGACGGGCCCGGGGCAGCAGCACCACCCACCACTCCGGATAACCCTTAGGAGCAATCGTTGAATGCCGAAACGATCTTCGGATTCAGCCTCGGATACCTTGCCGTCCTGGTCGGCATCTTCCTCATCTACCTGCCGTATCTGATCCTTTTCGTACTGTTGCTGATAGCGGCCGGGATCCTGTATCTGCTGCTGTTGCCTTTCGCCCTGCTGGTGGGGAAGCTGCGGCGACGCAGGCCGCGGCCAACGGAGGACAGCTCGTGGATCCTAACCCCGCGCGACAGGCAGCCCTCTGACCCCATCCGGCTGCCCCAACGGCACACTGCGGCGCCCCAGTGAGGTGATCCCCGCCAGAGCTGAAGGAGTGTTGCGTGACGACCGTGGGCCGGTTCCCCCAACCACTGGAACCGGCCCACGGCGGCGGCCTTCCCTGCTCGGGGCCGCCATCACCCGCCGCCACATCCTCGGGGCAGCAGGTGGTCCTAGCCCGCTTCCGGGCACGGGTCATCACCGGGTCTTGGCACGGGAGGAATAATGCCCCCAGAGGACGCGGAACGGCGGGTTAGCTCACCATCCACAAGGCGAAGGAGCTCCTGCGCCGCGGCCGACCTGTCCGTCTCGATCCTGAGGACGAACGCATGCCTTAGCCGGAGGAGTTCCGATACCGGCACGGCCGGCCGACCGGATGGTGGTTGACCTCAACGGCCCCGCGAAGGGCTACACGGTCCGCTACGTCCCGGAAATCATCCAGGACGGCACCGCGTTCACAATCCCGGTCTACGGCAACGCACGCCTGCAGGTCGTCGTGAACGCACCCTCCTACGACCAGAACGGCAACGTTACCTACAACCCGGCAGCGAAGGCTGAGCTGTCCAACGTGGCCGGCTACAAGACATTCCGGCAAGTGGTCTATGCGAATAGTTTCGAAGGTTCCACGAGTATCGGCCTGGGCGTCCGCGCCCGGCTGCCCTTCCGGGTCTTCACCTTGGACGGCCCAGGGTCCGGTTCCCGGCTGATTGTGGACGTCGCCCACTCCTGGTGACGAGCACGAAAGGTGCCGCGCTCCGCTGACCCGGGGTGCGGCACCTTTTCTGTCCGGCCAGGCTGTCCAGAGGCTACATCTGAAGCCGGAAGAAACTCTTCGGGTCGTCGGCGCCCAGTAGGCCGTGGTGGAAGACGATGGCGTCCACCGGCCGGGTGTCAACGAACAGGACCGCAACCTCCCGGGAGTGAACCACGGTGTAGCGGGTGAGGTCTTCCACCCACGAATGGATCCCGGTGTACTCCTGAACTTCCAACCCGTCACCGAGCAGGCCCCGCTCCTGAAGCAGGTCGTAGACAACATTCCAGGCGAGATCCAGTAGTTCGTGGATCGCCGCCTCAACAGTTGGAGCCGTCATAGGACCATGGTCCTCCCGGGCACCGACAGGACCGCGGAGCGACGCGCAGCTGTTAACGTGGAGGCATGACATTGGGGGATGCCGCTGTGGTGGCAATGGATCCGCGCGCACAGGCTTTTGGCTATGCGCAGCGCCGGGTGTGGGTCTTCTTTGCCTGGGGGTACGGGGCAATCATTGCGATAGCTGGCGCCGTCTATGCTGCATTGAGTGCACTCGTGGGTCAGGACCCGGAGACGGGGACGATCATGTTCCTGCTTGGTGCAGGGCTCTCAGTACTGGGCTGGCTGGTGACGTTGGGTGTCCGGTTCTCCAAAAAGACCCCGAAGCCTGCCTCCGACATCCCGCGCGTCGAGCAGGGCATCCGAATCAACCCCAAGGTCATTAAATTCTCCGTGGCCGGCGCCATCGTGATCGCTGCCGCCTTGATCCTGTTCACACCCAACGGCAGGTCTCCAGAGGTGCTCCCCATTACCGGGCTCATCGCCGCGGCACAGCTGAGCATCACCGGCGGCGTGGCCTACTCCGGGTGGCTGTTTAAGAACAGTGGCGAGCTGTACGCCCGCTGGCTGGAGCGCCGCTAAGTGGCCAACATTGAGGCCCGCCTCAAAAAGTTTTTGCGAAACGCCCACGCCAGGGTTTTCCTGATTGGCCTAGGCATGCTGCCGATCGGGTGGGTTCTTTTTGAACCCCTCGGCGGCCGTTCCAGCCAGGAGCAGTTACCGCAGCAACGAGGACCTCTACACGTTGCTGTCACTGGTCGGCGTGCTGATTTTGGCCATCGGTTTGGTGTGCATCCTCGTCAGCATCTACGAGTGGGTGAGAGAGCTGTTTCGGGCAACGCGCGTGCGTTGAGCACTCCATACGCGTAAGGCTCCGGACCGTAAGGGGCCAGGGCCTTATGCGATGAGTTCCTAGTAGTCGATGGCCTTCCGGTCCATGGACTTCAGTGCGGCGAGTCGGGCTTCCACTTCGGTCTGCTCTCCGAGGTCTTACAGGGATGCGAACTGGGCGTCCAGGGATGAGGCGGCGAGTTCCTGCTGTCCGCGGACGGTGGCTTCCTGGCGGCGGATGTTCTCTTCGTACCGGCCGATGGCCGAGGTCGGGTCTCCGGCATCCAGTGACTTGAGGGCGTCGTGGACCTGGGACTGGGCGGCAGCGACCCTGGCCCGGTTGACGAGCTGGTTCCGCTTGGCGGTCAGCTCATTGAGCTTGCCCCGCATCTGGTCCAGGCCCTGCTTGAGCTTGTCGACGACCTCGTTCTGCGCCGCCAGGCCGGGTGCCTGTGCCTTGGCGGTGGATTCGGCGGTCATCTGGCGCTGAAGGGCGAGCTTGGCGAGGGCATCGAACTTGTCGGCGTCCACACTGTTCCCGGCGGCGCGGAGCTCGTCGGCTTTGCGGGAGGCGGCGATGGCCTTGTTGCCCCAGGAGTTGGCGTCGTTCACAGCCCTGGCGTGGTCGTCCTCGGCCATGCGCAGGTTGCCGATCGTCTGTGCAACGGCTGCCTCGGCTTCACGGATGTTCGCCGAGTAGTCCCGGACCATCTGGTCCAGCATCTTCTGCGGGTCTTCCGCGGAATCCAGGAGCGCGTTCAGGTTGGCCTTGGCGAGCTGGGCAACGCGGGCGAAAATACTCTGCTTCACGGGGGTCTTTCTATCGGGAATGATTCAAATTTTATGTGTACGGCAGCGCGGTGACCACACCCCGCACCCCTCGGCCCTACTACTCCCGCTGCCGGCGGCCGCGCACACGGATGACCTCGGCGATCCCGGCCAGGGCCAGCGGGAAGGCAACGGCGGCGGCCACGTGGCGCTTCAGGTCGTACGGGGAATCCAGCGTCGCCCAGCCCACCAAAATCCCCGGCAGCCCGACGCAGACGGTCACCCAGAGGGTGCTGCCTCGAAGGTGTGACCAGGTGGCGGCCGCGAGGGACAGCGCGCATCCGGCGAAGATGTAGCGGTTACCGACCCAGACCTCTTCCTGATCCGTCGAACGTGGCAGCCAGATGTGCCAGCCGGCGTGCCATATGCCGTAGCCGATCAGGACCAGCGAAGCGAGGACAAGCAGGAACCAGGCGAGCGTACTGATCCATCGCCGTTTTGCTTCTGACATGGCCTTGAACGCTGTCACCTTAGAGCGGCCCGTACCCGGCGTTGCCGTGGGGGTCACGCCAGGTGGCCAGGTCCTCTTCCACGGCTTTCCGCACGTTCGGGTCAGTGTGGAGCCGCCGACGGAAGGACTGCCGGGCCCGGCCCATCACTGTTGCGGGGGCTACGATGCACGCGCCCATGAGAGCGACGATGAGAAGGTACGCTCCGATCACTGCAACGCTTGTACCGTTCTCCACGGCGGTCGGGAGGGTTGTGGCCATACCGGCGCCAATGGCGGCGGACAGGACGGCGACTATGATGATGCCGCCGCGGGCGCTGCCAGGACCTCGTGTGATGAGCACTTTGTCCGCATTGGGCAGTCTGCCACGGACCCGCTTCCAGGCGATCAGGCCATGCACCAGGAGGGCGACACCCACGGGGCCGAGCACCAATACCGCGGCAGGGTGTCCATATACGGCTGAGAAGAATACGCCCGCCACGGCCAGGACAGGTCCGCCGGCGATCGCGCCACTCCAGGCCGCCGCCAGAGTGCCCTGGGCATCAGCCAGCTGCCGGAGGCGTGATGGGGCTTCCGTCGGAGTGACTCGGGCGAGTTCCGGGGAAAGCCAGTACTCGAGGGGGTGGGCCGGCTGCGCCGCTTCGTGAATAGGGTTCACTTTGGGCTTCCTTTCTGATCAACCGGAACAGTGGTTGCCCCACAGGTGAGTTGAAGTCCACCGGAGGTCTCCAAGCTGCAGTCCTGATCTTCCACCCGCGGCCAGCCGGAGATCTCGGGAGCGTCCCGGACCCGCTTGTAGTGGTACTCGTCGTGCTCCGTGTGGATGATGACGATGTCGCCGTCGAACCCATCCTGGGTGACAAGGACCGAGGTCCCGTCCGCGGCGGTGACTTTCACGGTGTCACTCACCCCGAACGCGCCAAGGACAGCGAAGAAAAAGTAGACGCCGAAAAAGGGAACGCAGGCCGCGGCGGCCACCCCGGTGGTCCAGCCGATGGTGCGCCGGCCGACCTTCTTGGGGACCCGGCTGATCAAGGCCGGGAGCAGGAGCGACAGCCCGACGGCCCCGGACAGGAGCGCCACAACCAGAAACCAGGAGGCGATGGAGTGCCCGGGAATTCCGATATAGAGGAGCAGTCCCTCCCGGACCGCTGCCCGGTATGCCGCATAAATGGCCTGGTACGCCCAGACGCACGGAGCCGCAGCGACGATGAGGCCGATCCCCCAGGCCTCGCGGCGGGTAAGGCGTCTCTTCCAGCCACTCACCGGCGGAACTTCAGCCGGTCGTCGGCCATGTCCGGGTCCCCGAGCCAGTACAGGAGTCTGCGGTCCGGGCCTCGGCCCTCGAAAGTCAGCTCAAACACCCGTCCACCTCCGGGTATTTGGCAGTAGACCTTGACCACTGGCTGAGCCCACATGAGTGATTGCTCCACCGACCACGTACCTACGTGGTCGGTTCGGTTCTCCCAGCGGAGTTTCGCTGTTTCGGCAAAGTCGTCGAAGGGGCCGTCAGGAACTCCATACCACGTGAGCGTCCCGTCCGGCCGTAACTCAAGGTCAGTCCTCTTCCCGTCTCCGTTGTCCGTGTGCCAGCTGCCAGTGACATCCGCTGCCGTCACGTTTTCAGGCGGCTGCGAGGGCTCCACAAGCCAGCACCCGGTGACGAGGGCGACAGTGGCGACCAGGCCCAGTACCCGCACGAGCAGCCTGCGCGGGATCATCATTTGGCGGCGGGTTCTTTGCGGCGGAAGGTCCCGGCGATAGAGAGCTTCTTGCCGTATTCGATGGAGCCGTAGCGGAAGAGGTGGACGGCGAGGTGGAGGATGAGGAGCCCGACGATGAACAGTTCGGCGATGACGATGGTGGCCTCCGTGCCGGAGAGGGTTCCGAAGCCGTTGCGGAGCATGGCGGTGACCGGTGCGGTCAGCGGGAAGTAGGTGAAGACCTGCACACGATCAGGGATTCCGGGTCGGAGATGATCAGGCTGTAGGCGTAGAAGGGGATGAACATCGCGGCCATGAGCGGGCCGAAGATGGTACCGGCTTCCTTCGCGGTGGGCATGATCGCGCCGATGGCTACGAGCACGCCGGTGAACAGGGTGAACCCGCCCAGGAGCAGCAGCGCGCCGATGATGAAGGGCCCGGGCTCGAAGACCAGGATGGACAATGGTCACGCCCAGTTGGACCTTCTGCTGCTGGCCGCCGGAGAGCTTGTCCAGCCGGGCCGTGGCTTTGTCGGCCAGGCCGACCCGCTCCAGGTAATCCTGGGACCAGGTCCGGGCCGCTGAATTGGACAGGCCCTTTAGCCAGCCGAAGTAAACCATCACGTCCAGGACGGCTTCCTTCTTGTAGAGGCCGCGCTCCTCCGGCAGGTACCCGAGGGGGGCACCGTCACGGGGTTCGAAGGTCTTCCCGCCGATGCGCAGGGTCCCGGCCGTTGGCTGGTAGATGCCCAGCAGGGCCCGCAGTGTCGTGGTCTTCCCGGAACCGTTGGAGCCGAGGAACCCGAAGGTCTCCCCTGCCCTCACATCGAAGGACAGGTCCTTGATGACCGTGGCGTCCCCGAAATCCATCCGGAAGTTTTGAATGTGCACAAGCGGCTCCGCCGCGTCCCCCAACGTCATGGCCCCAGCCTATCTGCCGTCGCCTCCGTCATTTATGACCGGCATGCGTAGCCCGATACTCACAGACGAAACGTCGCGCGATCCAAGGGCCAGGGACGTGTATGCCAAGTTTTGGACGAGGAAATCTTCGAGCTGCTTCTCCATCTGGAAGGCCAGCTGGCCCTGCAGCACGGTCGAGAGAGCCTGCACGAGGGACTCCGCGTGCGCGCCCAGTTGCGTGAGGGTGGTGACCTCGGCGTTGTGAGCCTCCAGCTGAAAGGCCGTCATGGCACCCCGGTGCTGGCGGCCAGGAGCGGGCTCATGTCGTCCCTGCAGGTCAAGCCCTTCCAAACTTAGTTGGCGCCGCGCCGATTTGATTGTCACGGCGCCAATTAACTTGTCAGTGGTGCCAACTAGGTCGTCAACTCACAGGTTTTCCAGTCCTGAATCGCCACTTCCGATCCCACAGGACGGACTTTAGAAGTCCCAGTCCTCGTCTTCGGTGTTGACGGCCTTGCCGATCACGTACGAGGAACCGGACCCGGAGAAGAAGTCGTGGTTCTCGTCGGCGTTCGGGGACAAGGCCGAGAGGATGGCCGGGTTCACGTCGGTGACGGAAGACGGGAACATCGCCTCGTAGCCCAGGTTCATGAGCGCCTTGTTGGCGTTGTAGTGCAGGAACTTCTTGACGTCCTCGGCCAGGCCCACGCCGTCGTAGAGGTCGTGCGTGTACTGGACCTCGTTCTCGTACAGCTCGAAGAGCAGCTCGAACGTGTAGTCCTTAATCTCCTGGCGGCGCTCCTCGGAAAGCGTCTCCAGTCCGCGCTGGAACTTGTAGCCGATGTAGTAGCCGTGGACGGCCTCGTCGCGGATGATCAGGCGGATCAGGTCGGCCGTGTTCGTGAGCTTGGCGCGCGAGGACCAGTACATGGGCAGGTAGAAGCCCGAGTAGAACAGGAAGCTCTCCAGCAGCGTGGAGGCCACCTTGCGCTTCAGGGGGTCATCGCCCTGGTAGTAGTCCATGACGATCTGGGCCTTCTTCTGAAGGTTCTCGTTCTCGGTGGACCAGCGGAACGCCTCGTCGATCTCCTTGGTGGAGGCCAGTGTGGAGAAGATGGACGAGTAGCTCTTGGCGTGCACCGATTCCATGAACGCGATGTTCGTGTAGACGGCTTCCTCGTGCGGGGTCAGCGCATCGGGGATGAGGGAGACGGCGCCGACGGTGCCTTGGATGGTGTCCAGCAGAGTCAGGCCGGTGAAGACGCGCATGGTGAGCTGCTGCTCGGCCGGCGTCAGGGTGTTCCAGGACTGGACGTCGTTGGACAGCGGCACCTTTTCCGGCAGCCAGAAGTTGTTGACGAGCCGGTTCCAGACCTCCACGTCCTTGTCGTCCTGGATGCGGTTCCAGTTGATGGCCTCGACGTGGCTCAGAAGCTTGACCTTCTCGGTCATGTCATCCCCTCATTGTTGGGTGGTTCTCTAAGTTAAAGCGTACGACGGCGGGCGGTTGCCCGCCGTCGTAATCAACCTAAAACGGTTGTCATAGTGCGCAGCTGACGCAACCCTCAACCTCGGTCCCTTCCAGCGCGAGCTGGCGGAGGCGGATGTAGTAGAGCGTCTTGATGCCCTTGCGCCATGCGTAGATCTGGGCCTTGTTGATGTCGCGGGTGGTGGCGGTGTCCTTGAAGAACAGCGTCAGGGACAGGCCCTGGTCCACGTGCTGCGTGGCAGCAGCGTAGGTGTCGATGATCTTTTCGTAGCCGATCTCGTACGCGTCCTGGTAGTAGTCCAGGTTGTCGTTGGTGAGGTACGGGGCCGGGTAGTAGACGCGGCCGATCTTGCCTTCCTTGCGGATCTCGATCTTGGCGGCCACCGGGTGGATGGAGGACGTCGAGTTGTTGATGTAGGAGATCGACCCCGTGGGCGGGACAGCCTGCAGATTCTGGTTGTAGATGCCGTGCTCCATGACGGAAGCCTTCAGCTCGCGCCAGTCATCCTGGGTAGGGATGTGGTGGCCGGCGAACAGATCGCGGACGCGCTCAGTCTCCGGGAGCCATTCCTGCTCGGTGTACTTGTCGAAGAACTCACCGCTCGCGTACTTGGAATTCTCGAAACCGCCGAACTTCTGGCCGGTCTCGATGGCGAGCCTGTTGGACGCACGCAGGGCGTGGAACAGCACCGTGTAGAAGTAGATGTTGGTGAAGTCCAGGCCTTCTTCGGAGCCGTAGTGGACCCGCTCCCGCGCCAGGTAGCCGTGCAGGTTCATCTGGCCCAGGCCGATTGCGTGGGACTTCGCATTGCCCTCGGCCACGGACGGCACCGAGTTGATGTAGGACATGTCCGACACAGCACTGAGCGCGCGGATGGCCGTTTCGATGGAGGCACCAAAGTCCGGCGAGTCCATGGTCTTGGCGATGTTCATCGAACCCAGGTTGCAGGAGATGTCCTTGCCGACGGTCTGGTACGTGAGGTCCTCGTTGTACAGGGACGGCGTGGAGACCTGCAGGATCTCCGAGCAGAGGTTGCTCATGGTGATCTTGCCGGCGATCGGGTTGGCCCGGTTCACGGTGTCCTCGAACATGATGTACGGGTAGCCGGACTCGAACTGGATCTCCGCGAGGGTCTGGAAGAACTCGCGGGCGCTGATCTTGGTCTTCTTGATCCGGGAATCGTCCACCATCTCGTAGTACTTCTCGGTGACCGAGACGTCCGAGAACGGCACGCCGTAGACGCGTTCGACGTCGTACGGCGAGAACAGGTACATGTCCTCGTTCTTCTTGGCCAGCTCGAACGTGATGTCCGGAATGACGACGCCCAGTGAAAGGGTCTTGATACGGATCTTCTCGTCCGCGTTCTCCCGCTTGGTGTCCAGGAACCGGTAGATGTCCGGGTGGTGCGCGTGCAGGTACACGGCACCGGCGCCCTGGCGGGCACCAAGCTGGTTGGCGTAGGAGAAGCTGTCTTCGAGGAGCTTCATCACCGGGATGACGCCGGAGGACTGGTTTTCGATCTGCTTGATCGGCGCGCCGTGCTCTCGGATGTTGGTCAGCGACAGGGCCACGCCGCCGCCGCGCTTGGACAGCTGCAGCGCGGAGTTGATGCCGCGGGCGATCGACTCCATGTTGTCCTCGATGCGCAGCAGGAAGCAGGAGACGAGTTCGCCACGCTGCGCCTTGCCGGCGTTGAGGAAGGTGGGCGTTGCGGGCTGGAAGCGGCCGTCAATGATTTCATCCACCAGGCGGGTGGCAAGTTCCTCGTTGCCGCGGGCCAGGTGCATGGCCGCCATGCAGACGCGGTCCTCGTAGCGCTCCAGGTAGCGCTTGCCGTCGAACGTCTTCAGCGTGTAGGAGGTGTAGAACTTGAACGCGCCCAGGAAGGTCTCGAAGCGGAACTTCTTCTTGTAGGCACGGTTGAACAGTTCACGGATGAAGTTCATCGTGTACTGGTCCAGTGTTTCGCGCTCGTAGTACTGGTTCTTCACCAGGTAGTCGAGCTTCTCCTCCAGGTCATGGAAGAACACGGTGTTGTTGTTAACGTGCTGCAGGAAGTATTGGTGGGCGGCCTCACGGTCCGCCTCGAACTGGATTTCGCCGCTGGGTCCGTAGAGGTTCAGCATGGCGTTCAGCTCGTGATAGCCCAGGCCCTTGTAGGCGGCCGGCAACTCCGGCTTCTTGGCCCTGGTTACTTCTGTGTCTGCGACAGTCGTGTCCAAAACGTGTCCAATCCCTGGTTGACCCTGGCAACGTCTTCCGGCGTTCCCATGAGTTCGAATCGATAAAGGTGGGGTACCTGGCATTTGGCGGCGATGATGTCCGCTGCCAGGCAGTAGTTGTCCCCGAAGTTTGTGTTGCCGGCCCCGATCACGCCGCGGAGCAGCTGCCTGTTCTGCGGGTTGTTCAGGAACCGGATGACCTGCTTTGGGACGGACCCCTCTCCCCCGGTGCCGCCATAGGTGGGCACCACCAGCACGAACGGCCGGGTGGCAAGCAGGGGTGCGTCCCTGGAGTAGAGCGGGATCCGGGCCACCTCGCGGCCGAGCTTCAAGACGAAGCGGCTGGTGTTCTCGGATGCCGAGGAAAAATAGATGAGCTGGCTGTCTGTCCGGACTGGTTCCGGGCTATTCAGGAGCCGGGCCGGCGGGGACACCTCCACGCGCTGAGCCGCGTGGATCTGCGAAGCCGTGTAGCCTTGCTGTGCTGTTGGTGCTGCCGTGGGAGTCACCTCAGCTGGTTGATTGTTGCCGGCAGGAAAAGCAGGGCTCCTAGGCCACGGAGGAAACGGCCGAGAGGGCCAGTTCTTCGATCTTGTCCGGGCGGAAGCCTGACCAGTGGTCCTGGTCGGTGACCACAACGGGTGCCTGCATGTAGCCCAGGGCCTTCAGGCGCTCGAGGGCCTCGGCGTCCTGGGAGATGTCAACGCTCTGGTAGGTGATGCCCTTCTTGTCGAGCGCACGGTAGGTGGCGTTGCACTGAACACAAGCAGGCTTGGTGTAAACCGTTACGGTCATGGTCGCTGTCCCCTTTTGTCGAAATCGTCGCTGGCCCGGTGTCCCCGTCCAAGCTGTATGTCGATACTACATGTAGTGCAGACGCCTCTTTGGAACCCCAAGATGATGTATTACAAGTATGTCATTTAATGCACCGTTAATCCACAGGCAGGCCCCTTCAAAATGTCCGGAATCACGGCTTTTTCACGGACGGAATCCACACCCTGTGGAGTAGTTAGGCACAATTAACGCCCAGCGTGTCGCGCGAAAGACGGCGTGTCGTGACCTCCGTGCCGGACTGCGAAAGGGCCGAAAAGGGGCTCCGAAGTGACCTTCGGAACCCCCTTGGTGACCAACCGCACACGCCATGGCGGCCACTTGTACTGACGCCTGGAGGCACCCGACCCCCATCACCACCCCTAGTAGCTGCAGCCGCACAATTGCCTGTAGAGGGGAGGCGGCTTCTTCGCCAGCTGCTCCCGGAGTAGTGTGGGCTGGTGGTAAATCCGGTACACCTGAAGACCCTGATGGAGGTCACGCGGCTGGGCTCGTTCGCGGCTGCCGCATCAACCCTTGGCTACACGGCTTCGGCCGTATCGCAGCAGATGTCCGCCCTGGAGCGGGACACCGGGGTGGTCCTGTTCCAGCGTTCGGCGCGGAGCGTGGTTCCCACGGAAGCCGCCGTCGTCATGACCCGGCACGCAGCCAAGGTGCTGACGGACATCGAAGCGCTGATGGCTGCCGCCGCCAAGACCCAGGACAGCACCAGCCAGGAGCTCCGGCTGGGAATCTTCCCCAGCCTTGCCACATATGTCCTGCCGCGGATCCTGAAGAATCCGGCGTGGAAGAACCTGGGCATCGACCTCAGGGTGTCCGTGGCCGAACCAGGCCAGACCATTCAGGGGCTGCGCACCGGCGGCGACCTGGACCTTGCCGTGGTGTTCCAGGTTGGCCAGACCGGCGTGGCCTGGCCGGCCACCATCAACCGGCAATGGATCGGCGACGACGATTTCCGGGTGGTCCTGCCCGCCGGCTGGGGTTTCCGGCCGGACGCGAAGGTGGCGGCGGACCATCTCTCCGAGATGCCGTGGATCATGCACCATCCCGGGACCAGCGACGCCATGGTGATCGAGCGGCTCTTCGCCGGCTGCAACCTCCATCCCCGGGTGGTGGCGCACAGCGACGACTTCCACGCCAGCCTCGAAATGGCTGCCGCGGGGCTGGGGGCGGCACTGGTGCCCGAGCTCGCGCTGCGGAACAAGCCTGCCGGCGTGGTGGTCCTGGACGTTCCCGAGATCCGGCTGGCCCGCAACGTCTTCGCGCTGCTGATTAACGACAGGAAAACCGCCCGGGTGCAGCTCTTCGTCGACCTGCTGGCCGAGACCCTGGCCGGGATGCGGACGTCGGTGAATTAGGCCTGAATGCTGGAATGCACTGCTCTTCGGGTCTATGTTGAGACTATGAGCAAGGTAGCGAGCCAGCACTTTGGAGAGATAGAGCTCAACCACGGCAGGGACCACTCCATCGCCGCGAAGCATGAGCTGCGCGGCCATCCGCTGGAACTCGACCTGAACATCACCGCCCACGACCACTTCGACGAAGCCGCACTGCGCAAGGTGGACTACCGGCTGCGGTTCCTGCCGGAACTGGTGGACGAAGTCCGGGACATGATCGCCGAGGAACTGGAGCAGGAAGGCACCAGCCCGCAGGAGTACCTGCATTTCCACTGCAATGCCCTCAAGGACGAGCACCTGCAGAAGGTCTTCGGCGTGGAGGAACGCAGCCAGCTCACCAACGCCGTGTTCCTCAAAGCATTGAAACTGGGGCATGTGGGCATCTACCCCGGCCAGCCCGAACGCTACTTCGTTTTGGATTTCACCCTCGGCGAGCACTTCACGGACGAAGTCCTGGTGGCCTCCGCGGATGAGGACGGTGTTGTTGACGACGAGATCCTCTGGGAGTCCTGAAACACCTGCTTGTTAAAGCACGACGCCGGCCGGCCACCTTTCGGTGACCAGCCGGCCGATCGCCCGCCTCTCAGGTCCGGCGCGCTGGGCGCACCGGACCTTGAGTCTCTGCGGGCTCTCTTAGTTCCCTATTTGGCCGATTCCAGCAGTTCCGCGCGGACCGTCTGGGTTGCCTTGACCAGGTTGCGCAGTGACTCTTCGGTCTCGGCGTAGCCGCGGGTCTTCAGGCCGCAGTCAGGGTTGACCCAGAGCTGGCGGGACGGGACGTGCTTCACGGCGGTGCTGAGCAGTTCGGTGACTTCCTGCTCCCCCGGTACGCGCGGCGAGTGGATGTCGTAGACACCGGGGCCGACTCCGCGGCCAAAGCCGTGCGACTCAAGGTCGTGGACAACCTCCATGCGGGAGCGGGCCGCCTCGATGGACGTCACGTCGGCGTCGAGGCCGTCGATCGCGTCGATGATCACCCCGAACTCCGAGTAGCAGAGGTGGGTGTGGATCTGGGTGGCGTCTTGGGCGCCCGCGGTCGCGAGCCGGAAAGAGTCCACGGACCACTTCAGGTAGTCGGCGTGGTCGGCCTTGCGCAGCGGAAGGAGTTCGCGCAGCGCAGGCTCGTCCACCTGGATGACCTTGATGCCCGCTGCTTCGAGGTCGGCGATCTCGTCACGCAGCGCCAGGCCAACCTGGTTGGCGGTCTCCGCCAGCGGCTGGTCGTCGCGGACGAAGGACCAGGCCAGGATGGTGACCGGACCAGTGAGCATGCCCTTCATCGGCTTGCTGGTCAGGGACTGTGCGTACTTCGCCCATTCCACCGTGATGGGGGCGGAACGTGTGACGTCTCCCCAGAGAATGGAGGGGCGGGTGCAGCGTGAGCCGTAGGACTGGACCCAGCCGTGCACCGTCACGTCGAAGCCTTCGAGGTTTTCCGCGAAGTACTGCACCATGTCGTTACGCTCGGGCTCGCCATGAACCAGGACGTCGTAGCCCAGTTCTTCCTGCAGGTCCACCACGCGCTTGATTTCATCCTTCATGAGCTGCTGGTACTGCTCGTCGCTCAGCTCGCCCTTGGTGTTGCGGGCACGGGCCGAGCGGATTTCGGACGTCTGCGGGAAGGAGCCGATGGTGGTGGTGGGCAGCGGCGGCAGGTCCAGCGCTTCCTCCTGGGCGGCTGCCCGGACCTCGTACTCGGCGCGGGTGAAGTCGGCGGCGGTCAGGGCTTCGGTGCGGACCCGCACGTCGGCGCGGCGCACGCCGTCGGCGGTGGCGCGGGAAGCGATGACGGCAGTTGCCTCGTCGATCGCGGCCTTCGCGGAGGCGGGATCCGCCAGGTAGGACGCCAGGGTCTTCACCTCGACGGCCTTCTGGTCGGAGAACGCCAGCCAGCTGCGGAGCTGTTCGGACAGCTGGGTTTCCTCGGCGACGTCGTGCGGGACGTGCTGGGTGGAGGTGGACGTGGAGACGGCGATCCTGCCGGCGGCAGCCTTCAGTGCGTCCAGCTTCGCGGCCGAAGCGGCGAGGTCGTTGCGCCAGATGTTGTGGCCATCAACCACACCGGCAACCAAGATCTTGTTGCCCAGGCCCGCAAGGGCTGCCTCGGACGGAACGGCGCCCTTGAAGACGTCGATGTGCAGGGCCTCGACGTTGGTCGCCGCGAGGGTACCGAGCTGGTTGTCCAGGGAACCGTACGGCGTGGAAACGAGGATCTGGGGGCGGTTGGCGGCAGCGGTGAGGACCTCGTAGGCCCGTGCCACCCCTGCTTCAACTTCAGCGGCCGGGGTGTCCTGGTCAACGACCAGTGCGGGCTCATCCAGCTGGACCCAGCTGGCACCGGCGGCAGCGAGCTTCTCCAGTAGCTGGACATAGACGGGCAGGATGTCCTCGAGGCGGGACAGCGGCGCGAACCCGGCCGGGGCGTCGTCGGAGGCCTTGGACAGCAGCAGGTAGGTGACCGGGCCAACGATGTAGGGGCGGGTCTCGATGCCGTTGGCCAGGGCGTGGGCAAACTCGTCCACCTTGGCGGTGGAAGCCAGCGTGAACTTGGTCTCCGGACCGATTTCGGGAACCAGGTAGTGGTAGTTGGTGTCGAACCACTTGGTCATTTCCAGCGGCTGCTGCTCCTTGTTGCCGCGGGCCAGGGTGAAGTAACCGTCGATGTCGAGCTGGCCCTCGGCGTTGAGGAGCTGGCCGAAGCGGGCGGGCACGGCACCGAGGTGTGCGGTGGCGTCCAGGACCTGGTCGTAGTAGGAGAAGGTGCCGGGGACGGCTGCGGCCTCGGTCAGGCCGAGTTCCTGCAGACGCTTTGCGATGGTCAGCTGGATGTCCTTGGCTGCGGCGTCCAGGGCGGCAGCGTCGATCTTGCCGGCCCAGTAGGCTTCGATGGCCTTCTTGAGCTCGCGGCGGCGGCCGATGCGGGGGTAGCCGAGGAGTGAGGCGGACGGGAAAGGAGTGTTCTTTTCAGTCACGGCTAAGTCCTAAAGTTCGTAGTGCTGTGCATCGAAGGCACAGGGAGAAAGAGGGCAGCGCGGAGCTGCCGGACGCGGACAGCGTTCAGCTGTCAGGCCGGCAAGCGTGCTGCGTTAGCTGGCGAGCTGGCTGCGGACCGTTGAGGCCGCGCTGACGCCGGCACGGCCGCGTCGCGGAAGGGCGAGCTTGTCCAACACCTCCAGCGCGCTTTGGTGCTCGTTGAAGGTGTAGATGTGGATACCCGGCGCCCCGGCATCGAGGGCTGCGTTGGAAAGGTCGACGGTGGCGTCGACGCCTATGTGGAGTCGTTCCAGGTCGCTGTCGGCCGCCGCCAGCCTGGCCATCAGTTCGGGAGCCGGTTCCACGCCGGTCAGTTCACCCAGGCGGTTGAGCCGGCGGAGGCTGGTCAGAGGCATGACACCCGGGATGATCGGGATGGTGACCCCGGCCCGGCGAGCCCTGGTGAGGAGGTCGGCGTACTGATCCGCGTGGAAGAACACCTGGGTGATGGCGAAGTCGGCACCGGAACGCTGCTTGGCGAGCAGCACCTCGACGTCGTGCTCCTCGCTCGGCGATTCGGGGTGGCGCGCAGGGTAAGCCGCCACGCCAACGGCGATCTTTCCGGCACAAAGTAATGCCGAACGGCGCTGCTCCACCCGGCGGATGAGCTCGATCAGGTCCTGGGCATAGCGGAGCGAGCCGTCCGTATGCTGGCCGTCGCTCGGCAGGTCGCCGCGCAAGGCCAGGATGCCGCGCACCCCGGTGTCCAGCAGCTGGCCGATGACGCCCGCCAGTTCCTGCGGCGTGTTTCCGACGCAGGTCAGGTGGGCCAGTGGCCGAAGCGTGGTTTCGAGCAGGAGCCGGTTGATGAGCTCGACGGCGGTGTCCCGGTTGGATCCGCTGGCACCATACGTGACGGAGACATAGTCCGGCTCGGTGGTTTCGAGTTCACGGATGGTGGTCCAGAGCGTCTCTGCGGCTGCCGGCGAACGGGGCGGGAACAGCTCGTAGGAGAGCGCCACCGGAGCGGCGTCGGATAGATTCGGATGTGTCTCAATAAGGCTAGGTGGTGACATTTGCGTCCTTGGCTTTGGGCCATTGAGGTCTGCAGCCACAAACGTGACGGCAGTCGGCAATGAATTGAGTTTGGGGAACACACGGGAGAACTCCGCAGGACGCAGCCGCGACTGTTGCGCCTGAAATGAAGTTGTCCGTGAGCAAATGTCAGGCCCACATGGGGGCACCCACACCCTCCGGCACGGAGGATCGCTGACACGTTACCGCGGTAACTTGTATAAGACTCTAGGAGCGGGCGCCCGAGCATTCAAGTTGGCCTCCGAATTAAGACGCAGTCTTACGCCTTGTTTCATTGCTGAAACGGAATTTTCTTCGCCTGGATGGCTGCTTTCGCCTCCGGCTGCAGTCGTCCCCCGGGCCCTGCCCACACCTGGACAGTGATTGTCGCCTGCTGCAGCGCTACCAGGGTCGGTCAGGCCCCGCGTCCCCGCCGGTATCGCGCAGGTAGTCATCCCGCTCGCGGGCCGCGTTGCGTTCGCGCTCCGCCTGCCGGGCATTCTCCTCAAGCTGTTGCAGTTGGCTTTGCCGCGGAGAAGGCTGCTCCTCGGAGCTGTCCTCCTGTTGCGGGTCTCCCGGCGCCTCTGCCGGCTCCGCTGCGGCGGCAAGTTTCTCGGTCAGGCGACGCTCAGCCTCGGTCAGCTGCTTGCCGGCGTCCCGGGCATGGGCCCCGGAAAAGCATCCCGCCGGCGCAGCCTCCGCCACGTCCAGGGCTTCCGCATAAAGGGCAGCGGCCGACGACGGGTCCTCCGCCCGCAGCCTGCCGTCACCGATCATTTCAGTAGCGAGGCTGAGATTGACCCGTACGATGCAGTCGTCAAAAGAGCCGACCGGCGCGCCGGCCAGTGCGTCCTGGAAGAGGATCCGGGCGGCAGGGTAGTCTCCGGCCAGGGCTTTGGCGTCGCCGGCTGCGAACGGAGCCTTGTGCCGTTCGACGACGTTGGCCAGGTTCAACCCGTCAGCTGCCGCTCTGACAGCTGCAGCGTCTTTGGCGGCATATGCTTCCGCGGCCTGGCCGGCAAGCAGCCCAAGGCTGAAGAGCTTTGCGGCGATGCCGACTAGAACCAGCACCGGTACGGCGGACCACAGCAGAAGCCGCCGGCGGCGCAGCCGGATCCTGCTGTCCTCCGACGCGGCATGTGCCGGAATGGAAGGAATCATCGAACGTCCTCCCTGGCTTCGCCGGGGCGCCGGTCCATGCGGCTCCCCGCCGCGGCTCCGGGTGCCTTGGCGGGTTGCAGGGCGCGGAACCTGCGAATGACCACGCTGAATTCCACCAGCGCCAAGGCAAACGCGCAGGCCGCGAAGACCCAGTACAGCTCTGTCCTTCCCGGCAGCGAGGAATCATTCGAGGAAGACCCGGGGGTGCCGGGGCGGGCCTGCTGCAGCATGGGTGCAGCGGGATCGCCGGCAGCCCGGTGCACATACGGCACCTGCAGCTGCGACGCAATCTCCCGGAGCCTGCCTTCGTCGATGACCGATACTGCATCCCGCCCCTCCGCGTCCCGGACGTACCGGGAGTCCCGGGCGCCGCCGTCGGACGCCATGCCTGTGTTCTCCTTCATCCGTCCGCCAGCCGGGGTACCGTAACCGAGCACCGCTCCCCCGGACACCAGGCCGTTGCCCAGGCCCAGCGGCTGGGGTGCAGCGGAGCTGGTCTGCTCGCCATCGCCCAGGTAGAAGACGAGCCGCGGCCGTTCAGGGTGGCTGTCGCGTGCTGCGGCAAGGCGTTCGGCGAGAACCTGCCTGGCCGCGCTGATGCTGCTCCCCTTGGCGTAGGCAGTGACCTGGGGCTCGAGGACAGACGTGATCGTTTCCAGGGCAAGGGTGTCGGTGGTCAGCGGCATCCGGATGTGACCTTCGGTGTCAAACGTAAGCACGGAGAAGCGTGCACCCGGCAGCTCTGCCGCGATAGCCATGATGTCCCGCCGCACGCCGTCCATCCGGGTCCCGTTCCCGTGGTCTTCGGCCATCATGCTGGTGGTGGTGTCCACTACGAAGAACACGTTGAGGTCCGACGTCGCCGCCTGGGCTGTACCGCCGGGCAGGCCCGGACGGACCAGGGCCAGGAGCAGGAGCGCTGCCAGCAGGCCGCGGCGCAGCCAGGCACGCGAGGGCATCCTCAGGGGAATCCGCAGCCCGCTCATAGCCGCAACCGCCATAACGCGATGCACAGGACCAGCCCCGACAGGAGCGCAGCCGCCAGCGGGACCGCCGGCTCATCCGAGACAACGGCACGCGGAGCACCCTTAATTGCTGCTGTCTCCGTCTCCTCCACCGCCGACACTATCCCCGGGATGGCATCCGGATTGTCCAGCGCGTAATAGGCTCCGCCGGTGGATTCTGCGGCCGTCCGGAGCTGGGCGCCGGGCTGGCCGGAACCGGCGCCGTAGTCGAGGTCAGCCGGGTTCAGCGCGTAGACCCGTACGGCCCGGCCCGCCGCCAGCTGCGCAGCTTCCGCCAACGTCATGATGGGCTCGCCGGACAGGAGGTTGTCCGTGGCAAGGACCACCGACCGCGAGCGCTGGGAAGTGCCTGGTGCACCGCCGGCGCCGTTGTCCGGCTCCGGGAAACTGTTCAGGCAGGATGCCAGCCCGTCACCGATCAGGGACGAGCCGCGGCCGCTCCAGGTGCCGTCGAGGAACCCGGAGCTTCCGGGCTTTCCATCGAACGCGTCCCTCGCCAGCTGCAACTGTTCCTGGACGTAGCCGTAGTCATCAGTCAGGGGAAAGACCTGGATGGCCGTGCTGTCGAAAATGGTCAGTCCGATCCGTTCGCCGTCGAATCCGCGGGCCAGCCCCGCGTAGGTGTCCACCACCGCCGCGTCAGCGCTGCTCATGGAACCTGACGCGTCCAGGCACAGCATGATGTCCCGGTTGTGCTGTTCCGGCCGGACCATTGTGAGGCTAACCGGTCGGGCCGCCGCCACAGCTGTGGACACCAGGACTGACGCGCAGGCGAGTGCAGCAACCGCCAGCCACCGCCGGTGGCGGCGCAGCGCGGCCTGGTATTCCGGCAGCAGGGTGAGCCGGCCAGCGTGCGCTGCGGGCCGACGTCGGCCGCTGCCCTTGGTGCCGGCCCGGAAAGCGGCTATGCCGACGGCAGCGGCGGCGACCACCGCCAGCGGCAGCAGCCACCAGAACATCAGCCCCATGTGCTCACCGTCTCCCGTGCCCTGGCAGCGGCGTTGGCCACCGGGGGCAACGGCTCCTGGCCGAATTCACCCGGATATAACGCGCCGACGGCGGACGCGGCGGCAGGCAGCGGGTGCCGCTCCAGGTCCTGCCGGGTCATCCGGAGTGCGTCCACACCTGAGGCGTCCCGGATGAAGCTGCGCAGCAGGCGGCTGATCTCCTGATGGCTGGCACGCACGCCGCGGTGGCCGGCCGCGGCCTCGCGTTCCACGTCGTCGATGCGTTGCAGGTAGGCCGCCTTGAGCGCGGGAAGCTCAGTGAGGGGTACCGGGGGCGGGCTGTGCGCTGCCGTCCGCGGATGCCGGGTCGCAGCAAAGACGAAGACGTACCAGCTTGCCGCCACTGCCAGGAGTGCCACGCCGGCCCACATCCATACCGGGCTGTACTGGAGCGGCCCGTAGAAGTCGGGTTCAGCCGGCACGGCGGTGCCTCTCCAGGAGCGCGAACAGCGCGGTGACCACGTCCTGGCTGCCGCCCACTTCGCCTTCCGTGATGCCTGCCTGCCGCAGCATCTCCCTGCGTGCGGCATCCCGCTCGGCGAGCGCCTTCCCGTACGCGGCCACGACGGATGCGGACTGTGCCAGGTGCGCGGGTAGAAGGGTGGAGTCGGCAACGCTGTAGAAGTCCGCGACGGCGCCGCCCGGGCCGGGTTGCCTTGGCGCCAGTTCCGCGTCACGCACCGTGAGCCATAGGATTTCGTGCTGCGCGCGAAGGCGGCGCAGCAACCCGGCCAGGGCAGGGGTGGCGGCCACTTCGTCCGCGACGACGAACAGCAGGTTCCGCCCCTTCACCGTCCTGGCCACCTGATCCAGCTGGTCTTCGATCCTGCTGGGTGCCGCCCCAATACCGGAGTCCCCGTGCACCTGCCGGAGAAGCCGCTCCAGATGGGCCTCGCCCGCCTTGGCGGGAATGGAACGGGTGCCGGAGGAGTCGCCGCTGACCAGCCCCACCACGTCGCCATGCCGGTGGGCCAGGTAGCCCATCACCCCGAGTGCCATGACGGCGATGTCCTTCTTCGCCTCGCCCGTCCGGGAGACGGCCGCCATGTTGCGTCCGGTATCGGTGAGCAGCAGGAGCGTCTGGCGGCGGACCGCAACGTACCGTTTGATCAGCGGCGAGCCGTGGCGCGCCGACGCCTTCCAGTCAATGTCCCGGACCTCGTCTCCGGGCACGTAGGCGCGGAGATCGTCAAAGTCCAGGCTCCGGCCGCGGAACACTGACCCGTACTCGCCGTCGAGCAGGCCGCGAGCTTTGCGGTGGGCGAAGATCGCCATCTTCGATTTCACCCGCAGGAGGAGGCTGGCCATGCCGGCCTCAGGGGGTCTGGACGGCAGCGACGACGGCGTCGATCACCGATTCCACGGGCACCTGCTCGGCCACCGCATCGAAGTTGAGGATCAGCCGGTGGCGCAGCACCCGGTGGGCCAGCGCCTTGACATCCTCCGGTATGACATGGTCCCTGCCGTTCAGCAGGGCGACGGCCCGGGCTGCCTGGCTGAAGGCGATGCTGGCACGCGGGCTGGCGCCGAATTCGATGAATCCGGCGAGCCGCTGGTCGATGTACTGGTGGGCGTTGCGGGTGACGAAGACCAGCCCCACGATGTAGTTGATGATGGCGGGGTCGATGTAGATGCGGCGGACGATCTCCTGCACTTCGGCCACCGCATCCAGCGATGCTGCTGCCGCGGGTGCCTGCTCCGGAGTGTAGACGCCGGCGTCGATCCGCCGGATGATTTCGGCTTCCTCGGCCTGGGACGGGTAGCCCAGCACGTCCTTGAGCATGAACCGGTCCATCTGGGCTTCGGGGAGCTGGTAGGTGCCTTCCTGCTCAATCGGGTTCTGGGTGGCGAGCACCAGGAACGGTGACGGCAGCCTGTAGTCCTGGCCGCCGATCGAGGTTTGGCGCTCCTGCATTGCCTCCAGCATGGCGCTCTGGGTCTTGGCGCTGGAGCGGTTGATCTCGTCCAGCAGGACGATGTTGGCGTGGACCGGACCCAGCTGCGTGATGAAGGTCCCCTTGGCGGCGTCGTAGACCTGCGTTCCCACGATGTCGCTGGGCAGCAGGTCCGGGGTGCATTGGATCCTGCGGAAGTCCGCGCTGACCGCTTCAGCCACCGTTTGCGCCGCGGTGGTCTTGGCAAGGCCCGGGACGCTTTCCAGCAGGATGTGGCCACCAGTCAGCAGCCCCACCAGCAGTGACTCCCGCAGCCGGGACTGGCCCACGACCTTGGCTTCAAAGCTCCGGGAGATACTGGCGGCCACCTGTTGTGCCCGTGCCAGCTCCGCCGGTTCGATCCTCGCGGACGCACTGGTTTGAAGCACTGTCAATCCCCCTGGTGGCTGTTCGCGGCCGTGCCTGCCGGACGGCTGCACTCCGCCGCCATCCTATCCAAGTCCCAGGCCGGGGTTCCGGCAATGGGGACCCCTCCCCATCAGGGCTGCGCAGGTCTATCCTTTTGCCATGATTGAGCTTCCAGCCAGTTACAAGGAATTTCTTGCCGATAAGAGCGAGATGTTCGTCAGCACTGTAAGGCCTGTCCTGATGCAGTCCGCAGCAGACAAGCTCCATGGGGTCCGGGTAACCTACAACCCCGGCTCCACCGGCCACCAGGCCCACCTCGATGACAGCATTCCCTACGGGGTTGTGGTCGAGGACATCGACTGAGCAGACCCTAGCCCCGCACCGCTCCGGAAAGGGCGAAGGAACTGCCGGACCACCTTGCCACAATGATGTACAGGGCCAGGACCGGCAGTGAATAGAGGATCGAGAATGCGGCCAGCTGGCCGTACGCGACTGCCCCGTGCTGTCCGAAGAAGCTGTAGATGGACACGGCGGCGGGCTGCCGCGTCTCGGACAGCAGCAACACGAACGGGACGAAGAAGTTCCCCCACGCCTGGATGAACACGAAGATAAAGACGACGCCAAGGCCCTGGCGCATGAGTGGCAGCACGATGGTGCGCAGCGCCGTCATCCTTGAGGCACCATCCACCCAGGCGGCCTCCTCCAGGGACACCGGCACGCCATCCATGAAGTTCCTGGTCATCCAGATGGCCATGGGCAGTGTGGTGGTGGCCATGAAGAATATGGTGGCCGGCATGGAGTCCAGCAGTTCCAGCTGGACGAACAGTCCGTACACCGGAACCATGATGGCCGTGATGGGCAGGCAGGTGCCGAACAGGACCGCGTACAGGAACGGCGTGTTGAACCGGGACCGGTAACGGGACAGCGGATACGCCGCAAGCACGGCGGCCACCAGCGTGACGGCCCCGGTCCCGGCGGACAGCACCATGCTGTTCCACAGCGGCTGCAGCAGCAGTTCCGGGGTCAGGACGGCGGCGAAGTTCTCCAGCCCGGGCTGCCGCGGAACCCTGGTTTCGTGTCCGGCCTGCGGGTCCAGGGAACCCAGGACAAGCCACAGGAGTGGCAGCAGGAAGCACGCCCCCACCAGCAGCAGGACCAGGTCCGCCGGGGTGGTGCCGCGCCTGCGGCGGGGTGGCAGCGCCTGCACCCCGCGGGGCGGCAGCGTCCTGGCCGGGGCGGTCATGTCCGCGGCTCCTTCAGCAGCCGGATGTACACCACGCCGAACACAGCGCCGATCAGGATGAGCACGGAGGCCACTGCCGTCCCGTACCCGATATCACCGAACTTGAAGGCCTCCTGGTAGGCGAGGATGGGCAGCGTGGTGCTGGCGTTGGCCGGTCCGCCGGCCGTCATCACCCAGACAAGGGTGAACACCGCCAGGGTCTGCAGCGTGATCAGCATCAGGTTGGTGGCGATGCTGCCCCGGATCATGGGCAGCGTTATGAAGACCAGCCGCTGCCAGCCCCGGGCGCCGTCCATCTGGGCGGCCTCCGTTACCTCGGTGGGAACGTCGTTGAGTGCGGCCTTGTACACGAGCATGGAGAAGGCCGTGCCACGCCACACATTGGCCAGCATCACGGCCACCATCGGGAACGCATACAGCCATTCCGGCCTGCCGAAACCCAGGCTCCCGAGCAGCTGGTTGAGCGTCCCGTCCTTGCTGAAGTACGCGTAGGCGGCGAAGGCAGCCACGATTTCGGGCAGCACCCATGCGGCCACCACGGCCGTTCCAACGACGGACGAGACCGCAGGGCGTGCCCGGCGCATCAGTACTGCGATGGCCAGGCCCAGCAGGTTCTGGCCAAGCACCGCAGATCCTCCCACGAACAGGACCGTGAGCCACAGGGAGAGCGGGAAGACAGGGTCCGTGAGCAGCCGCTGGTAGTTTTCCGGGCCCACCCATTCAGGATTCCTCGCGCTGCGGCCGGTCAGTCCGGCGTTGGTCAGCGAGGCCTGGAAGGCCCAGAGCACGGGGCCGGCGAGGAACACCAGCAGGAGCAGGACGGCAGGAAGGACCGGCAGGTAGCGGACCAGCTGCCGTGCCCGGTGGCTCAGCAGCACAGGCTACTTCCGGACGGTCTTGTCGCCGCCCACTATATCCGTGACTGCTGCATCGTAGTCGGCGGCGGCCTGCTCGGGCGTCCGGCTGCCGGTGATGACCGCCTCGGTTGCCTCCTGGACCGCAGCGGAGATCCGGGGGTAATCAGACGTGGCCGGCCGGTACCGGGTGACCTTTACAAGCTCAGAGACATCCTTCACGAAGGGGTTCGCACCCTGGTAGCCGGGGTCCGCGGCGACGTCCGTCCGGACGGCGATCTGCGAGCTCTCCACGGTGAAAGCCAGGGAGTTCTTCTGGTTCAGCGCCGTGGAAAGGAACTTGAACGCCAGGTCCGGCTCCTTGGTTTCGGCGCCCACGGCCAGGGTCCAGCCGCCGGACATGCTGACTGAGCCGGGAGCGTCACCGTTCTGGGTGGGGAACGGGGCCACTCCCATGTCCTCTTCGTAGCCGGGCCAGGCGTAGCTGCCGCCCTCCTGCCAGAACGACGGCGCGTAGGAGCCTTCCACGGTGGCGCCCAGCTTTCCGTTGGGGAACCATTCGCCGAACACCTTCTTCCAGACGTTCGCGTCCAGTGCCTCCGCGGGCGTGACGGCCAGCTGTTCGTCATAGAGCGTCTTGAGGAAGCCCAGCGAGTCCTTGAACCCGGCCGAACCGACTACCCACTTCTTGGATTCCTCGTCGTAGAGGCTGGATCCGGTGCCGTAGAGCAGCTCGTAGAACCCCTGCATGACGGTGCCCTCGCCGGTTCCCTTGCCCGCGTACATGTTGAACGGGATGGCCGAGGGATCGTTGGCTTTGATCTTCCTGGCGGCGTCGAGGATGTCCTGCCAGCTGCGCGGCTGCCAGGGCTCACTGATGCCTGCGGCCGCGAGGACTTTCTTGTTGTACCAGATGGCCCGGGTATCGGTGCCGAGCGGCACCGCGTACGTGCCGCCGTCGTCCGCGCGGCCCGCTGCCTTGGCGGCGTCGTCGTATTTGTCCCAGTCCTCCCACCCCTCAAGGTGGGAGTCAAGCTTCAGGAGGTAGCCGGCGTCGACGTCCGAGCGGACCTTGAACGTGTCCTCGTAGAACACGTCGGGCGCGGTGGACGGCGAGCGCAGGGCGAGGGCCAGTTTGGTGCCGTAATCATCGTCGTTGCCCTGGATGGGCTGAAGCTCAACCGTGACGCCCTGGTTCGCCGCTTCGAACTCCTCCTTGGCTGCCTGGAACATCGTGTCCAGCGCGGTGAAGGAATCCGTCTTCTGGTAGGCGACTTTCAGGGTCTTGGACCCCTCATCCGGAGTACCCGGACTGCAGGCCGCCAAAGCAACCAGTGCCGCAGCGAATAATGACACGTTTTTCAGGGCCCGGCGACGCATGGTGCTCCATTCAGTTAATGCTGCGGACCCCGTTGTCAGCGGGCCCCAGCCGCGGCAATAAGCACATGCTAGATGGGTCGGATGCCGCAATCAAGGCACTGGTCCAATGCGTCGGATCAGCTCTCCAGGAGCAGCCGCTGGGCGCGGGGGGCAAGGGTGTGTTCAAGCACCAGCGAGGCGGCGCCAATGGCACCCACGTCCTCCCCCACCCCGGTGCCCACCACCTCGATGGGGTGGATCAGCCGGGCCGCACTGTTGGCGTCCAGCACCGGCGGGACCTTCGCCAGGAAACGTTCTGCCATGCCGCTCCAGAAGGGGCCGCCGAAGACCACCCGCTCCACGTCAAGGGTGTTGGTGACCACCGATACCGCCCGGGCAACCAGCACGGCGGACTTGTCGATGATGGCTGCGGCGCGCTGGTCACCGGCGTCGGCCAGTTCGCAGAGCCTGGCGAAGCTTTGCTGGATTTCGGCGCCGCTGTTCCCGGAACGGGAGCTGTCCAGGATCCCTGCAGCCTCGGCTTCCGCCACGAGGACCTGGGGGATGCAGGAGGATTTCACGCAGCCGCGCAACCCGCAGTCGCACTGGGGCCCGTCCGGGTCCACCACGATGTGGCCGATTTCGCCGGCATTGCCGGACGTTCCCCGCACCACTTCGTCATTGAGTACGATGCCGCAGCCGATGCCGGTACCCATGTACATGAAGACAAAGCTGCCGGCCCCGCTGGGCCCGCCGGCCCATGTTTCAGCGACAGCCGCGCTGGTGACGTCCTTGTCCATCAGGACCGAGTAGCCCGTGGCGTCCGACAGCGCGTTGCGCAGCTCCACGCGGTCCCAGCCCGGCAGGAGCGGCGGGTCCACCACATTCCCGTTGTCCAGGTCGATGGGACCCGGCGCCGCGACCCCGAGGCCGGCGATCCGGTCCCGGTCTACCCCGGAGTCCTCCACAAGCTGGGCGATCTCGGCCGCGATGGTGCTGATCACAGCGGACGGATCATTTCCTCCCGGCGTCCGGATCCGGGAGTGCCGGACAACGGCCCCCACCAGGTCAAGGACCACGAAGGTTGTCACGGCCGGATCAAGGTGGACGCCCAGGGCGTACATGCCGCGGGGGTTGAGGCGGAGGATGGTGCGCGGTTTTCCGGGCCCGGTGCCTTCCTTGCCGGCCTCCACGATGAGGTTCTGGTCAAGCAGCCGGCGGGAAATGTTGGAAATGGTCTGCGGAGACAGGCCCACGATCTGCGCGAGTTCAACCCGGCTGAGTCCGCCCGAGGACCTGCGGATGGCGTCGAGGATCACCGTGAGGTTGAAGTCGCCCATCCGGGGCAGGTTTGTTCCGCGCCTCGGTGAGGATTGGCGGATCTCGGTCACGGTGTCCCCTAAACTTCTTCGGCCACGTGGTTGTGGTGCTGCTTGAATCGTACGTTACGCGTGGACGCAGCCCCATAGGGCGCGACGGCGGTGCGGCCTACTTTGCGCATACATTTACCGGACCTTGCGTACCTTTACCGGAACTTGTGCTTGATGCTCCGGGTCACCAGGAACTTCGGGTTCTGCCCTTTGACCTCAGTGGGTCCCACCTGGCGCTCCAGCGCCGGCAGGTAGGGCAGATGCCGGTTATACACGGTCCACAATTCGCCTTCCGGAGCCAGCACCCGCCCTGCGGCTTCAATCATTTTCAGCCCGGCACCGGCATGCACGCCGGCCCCGACGTGGAACGGCGGATTGAGCAGCACCAGGTCGGCGCTGCCTGCCTCCATGGTGCTGAGCGCGTCATCCTGCAGGACGCGGATGCGCTCCTGCAGGCCGTTAGCGCGGGCAGTGGCCAGGGCGGAGGCCACGGCAGCGGCCGACTGGTCCGTGGCGGTCACGGTGGATCCGGGTGAATTCCTGGCGTACATGGCGGCGAGGATGCCCGTTCCGCAGCCGAGGTCAACAGCGTGGCGGGCCGGTTTCATGGCCGGCAGGAAGGTCAGCAGGAACCGGGTGCCGATGTCCAGTTTCGGGCCGGCAAAGACGGCCCCGTGCGCGGCGACCTCCAGGTCCAGTTCGGCAATATGCCCGACAACGGGAAAGCGCTCCGGTTCTTCGGTTGCCTTCACACCGGTGGCAAGGATGACACGGGACTTTTGCCGGGCGAGCTGCGGCTGGACCAAATCGAAGTATCTTTCCAGGACAGCATTCATACCGAGGGACATGTGTTTCACCCGGCCCCCGGCCAGCAGGATCACTCCTGCGGGCGCATGCCGGGCCACCGCAGCCACAATCTCCTCCAGCTCCGCCAGGGTCTTCGGCAGCTGCAGGAGCACGGCGTGCGCGTCTGCCAGGAGCCCGGGGCCAAGTGGCACCTGCTCAAAGGCCGGCACCGTGGCGGTGCCGCCGTCGTGCCCAGAAGCCAGCCACTCCGCCGCGTTGAGGCGCAGCGCCCGCTCCCCCGTGATCAGGTCCTGGTGCACGCGGACGGCTGCCGGCTCCAGCACCGCAAGCGCGCCGAGGGTCAGTGCGCCGTAGCGGTCACCGATGACAGCCACCTGGCTGCCCGGGACAACATGCTCCCGGGCAGTGTCCAGCAGCAGCCGGTCCGTGGCGTCCCACGCCTGGAGGTTGGGGGCCTCGACGTCGGGCCGCCGCCGGAGCAATTGGAAGACATCCTCGAGACGGTTGGTTGCCACTGATGCTGCTTTCTGCTGGTCCTGGGGCCCCGGCCTGCGCTCTTTTGTGCCTGCGAGCGGGGTCAGCCCCACGTTACCGTCTCCGCTGCGGGAGCTATTCCGGGCAGTTTCAGGATGGCGGCCACGGCCGCACGGCCTGCCCGGTTGGCACCAATGGTGGACGACGACGGCCCGTAACCCACCAGGTGGACGCGCGGTTCGGCGGCCACCTGTGTCCCGTCCATGACGATTCCGCCGCCGGGACCGCGCAGGTGCAGCGGCGCCAGATGCTCAAGCTCCGCGCGGAATCCCGTGGCCCAGAGGATGACGTCGGCTCTCAGGAGACTCCCGTCTGCCAGGCGCACGCCGTCCGGCTCGATCGCCGTGAACATGGGTTGCCGCTCCAGCGCGCCGCGTGCCGCCGCAGCCCGGAGGGCGGGCGTCCAGATCAGCCCCGTCACCGACACCACGCTCTGCGGCGGCAGCCCCTTGCGGACCCGCTCCTCCACAAGCGCCACCGCGTCGTGTCCCGCCCGAGAGTCAAACTCCGCATCCCGCCACACCGGTTCCCGCCTGGTGAACCAGCTGGTGGAGGTCACCCGCGAAATTTCGTCCAAAAGTCCGACGGCGGAGATCCCGCCGCCCACGACGATGACGTGCAGGCCCGCGAACTGCTCGGCGGCCACGTAGTCCGCCACGTGGAGCTGCGTGCCGCGGAAGGTGGACTGCCCCGGGTAGATGGGCCAGAACGGCCGGGTCCAGGTGCCCGTGGCGTTGATGACCGCCTTTGCCGCCCACTCGCCGTCGGAAGTGGAAATCTCCAGCCTGCCCGCCGGGCCATCGTCTTCACGGCTGACCGAGCGGACCTTCACGGGGCGCCGGACGGCAAGGCCCAGTTCTTCCTCGTAATCCCGGAAGTAGCGGGTCAGGAATTCGGAACTCGGTTCGGAGGGGTCAACGGCGGGCTTCGCGATGCCGGGAAGGTCGCTGATCCCGTTGACGCTGGCCATCCGAAGGCTCCTCCACCGGTGCCGCCAGGCACCTCCCGGTCCTTCTTCGGCGTCGAGCACCACGTAGTGGAGCCCGCGGCGCTGCAGATGGTAGGCGGCTGAGAGCCCCGCCTGGCCCGCTCCGATCACGACGACGTCGACCCGGGCAGAATTCACTCCCCCATGATAGTCCGGCGGGGGGTTCCGGCTTTAGGGTAGGCCCAAGGGACCGGCCCGGAAGGGCACGGCAAGGTCACCCGGGGCGGCCCGGGCTGTACAGGAAGGCAGCCACCATGACGAGAGACCACGGTGCGGCAGCAAAACTGGCCAGGGCAATGGGCATCGTGCTGGGAACGGACCAGATACCACTGCGCCTGAAGGCCTGGGACGGCTCCGAAGCCGGCCCAGAGGGGGCACCCGTCCTGGAATTCCGTTCCCGCCGGGCCCTGCGCCGGATGCTCTGGTCACCAGGGCAGCTGGGGCTCAGCAGGGCTTACGTTGCCGGCGAGATCGATGCGCCCGGGGACGTCTTTGAGGCGTTCTCGGCGTTGAGTTCGGCCGGAAAGTTCGCCGAACCCGGCCCGTTCCGGCCGCCCACCCCCGCTGAACTCTGGTCCCTGGTCCGCACCGCCATCCGGCTGGGGGCCGTGGGCCCCAATCCGGCGCCACCGCCCGAGGAGGCACGGATCCAGCGCAAAGGCAGGCTGCACTCGCGCCGCCGGGACTCGGCCGCCATCTCACACCACTACGACGTCGGCAACGACTTCTACGCCCTGGTGCTGGGACCATCAATGGTTTACTCATGCGCCGTCTGGCCAGGGGATACCGGGGCTACGCGGGGCCCGGCCACAGGTGCCCGCCTCGTGGAGGGGCTGGACGCCGCCCAGGAAGCGAAGCTGGACCTTGTCTGCCGGAAACTGGAGCTGAAACCCGGAATGCGCGTGCTGGACGTGGGCTGCGGCTGGGGCAGTTTCGCACTGCAGGCGGCGGGAAAGTACGGTGCCACCGTGGTGGGCGTAACGCTTTCGGCGGAACAGGCCGTGCTGGCCCGGAAGCGCGCAGCCGACGCCGGGCTGACGGACAAGGTGGACATCCGGGTCCAGGATTACCGGGACATTCCAGACGGGCCGTTTGACGCAATCAGTTCCATCGGCATGTCTGAGCATGTGGGGCGTGAACAGACCCCCGGCTACGCGGCGGCACTGTTTGCGCTGCTGCGGCCCGGCGGCCGCCTGCTCAATCACGCCATTTCCTGGAACGCCGGTCCCACAAACCCGGACCCGGATTCGTTCATCCCCCGGTATGTCTTTCCTGACGGTGAAATGATCAGCCTCGGCGAGATGGTCACAGCCCTGGAGTCCGCCGGTTTCGAGGTCCTGGACGTGGAGGCGCTGCGCCGGCACTATGCCTTGACGCTGCGCGCATGGGTCCGGCGGCTGGAAGAGAACTGGGACCAGGCAGCCGCGCTCGCCGGGCTGGGCCGCGCCCGGGTGTGGCGGCTGTACATGGCTTCCAGTGCTCTGGGTTTTGAGAACAACCTGACCGGAGTGAACCAGGTCCTGGTGCAGCGGCCGGGCGGGGAGGAACCTCCACTGCGCCGGACAGCCTGGCTCTGACACCCACTCTGTCCTTAAAGCAGAAGAGGAACCATCCTTGACGGATGGTTCCTCTTCTTTTTCTCCTGATGGAGGATTGCGTGGAGCTGAGGGGACTCGAACCCCTGACCCCCTGCATGCCATGCAGGTGCGCTACCAGCTGCGCCACAGCCCCGAACTCTTGCCGTTCCGGTCGAATTCCCCGGAGCAACCTGACCAGCTTAATGCACTTTTGCGGCTGCGCCAAATCGGGGAAATCTTGGGGGTACGGGGGCTGCTGAGGGGGTATGAAACCCGTCCTGGGGACCGCATCCGGAGTCCGCGTACACCCAGGTAAAAAACAAAAAACCCGCCGGAATCATACGATTCCGGCGGATTTGCCCGGTGGAGCTGAGGGGACTCGAACCCCTGACCCCCTGCATGCCATGCAGGTGCGCTACCAGCTGCGCCACAGCCCCGGATTGTTGCTGCTCTTGCAAGCTTTTCCGGGTGTACCCCGAAGCAACTCCAATATCTTAGAACAGCAATTCCGAAAATTCCAAATCCGGAATATTCGCCGTGCTGGTGCGGCGGCTACTCGCCTTCGGAAGCTGCCGCTGCCTTCGCGGAGGCGTCATCACCGAGCTGGAGGTCCACCACGGGGCAGTCCTTCCAGAGACGCTCTAGTGCGTAGAACACCCGATCCTCTTCATGTTGGACATGGATCACAATGTCGGAGTAGTCCAGCAGGACCCAGCGGCCACCCGAGCGGCCTTCACGGCGCACCGGCCGCAGGTCCTGCTTGGCCAGCTCTTCCTCGATGCCGTCAACAATGGCGTTGACCTGGCGTTCGCTCGGCGCGGAGGCGATGAGGAACACGTCTGCCAGCGCCAGCCGCTCACTGACGTCAAGGGCCACGATGTCCTGGGCAATCTTGTCCGCGGCTGCCTTTGCGGCGGTGCGGGCTATGGTGATGGATGAATTCGATGCAGTCACGGGACTCCTTGTTGATTAAAAGTGTGGGGGGCTCGCCGGTCAGCTGGACATGCCGCTGACGATCAGGAAAATGCCGGAGACGAGGGCCACGATGCCGAAAAGCAGGATGCAGAGCTGCAGTACCCGGTTCCGCTTTGCCCTGGCCAGCCCGGCGGTGGCAGCGTCCAGGGGGTCCAGCCCGTAGGCCGAGCTGGCTGGGACCCTGGGCAGTTCCTCGACGAGTCCCTCGGACTGGTCTTCCGGGAAGACAACAGCCTTGGGACGGGTGGCCGCGCGGGCGGCAGCCTCGGCACGGGCGATGACCTGCGATCGGCCGGATGCGCTGTCCGCCGCAGCCTGGTTGGAACGGCTGGCCGGACGCCGCTGCTTCCCGGTGCCGGCAGGCTGGACCTTCGTACCGGGGCGGGTTGCAACGGGAACGTGGGAAGTGGCCGGGGGCTTCATCACGGGGCGGTCAACGCCGGGCACCTGCACGAACTCAAGCGGAGTGACCATGGCCAGGTTACTGGCTGTTGACGGGCCGGGCCGCACCCGGGAAGCGGTGTCTTTGGAGGCCGGATCCTTCCCCGGGACCGGTGGCGTGCCGGCCTGTTCGGCGAGTTTTTGCTTGGCCAGGGCACGGCGGTTCATGACGGCGGCGCGTTCGGCGAGGGCAATCTGCTCCGCCAGGATATCGGGGTCCACCGCTTCCGGATCCGTGGAGGCAATGTGCTCCATTTTGGCAATCTGGTTCCTGGCCTGCTCCGCGATCAGGGCCCTGGCGGCAAGGGCCTGCTCGACCGTCATTCCCTCAGGGCCGCCCGAACGGGCAGGGGCAACCGGCCCTCCTGCGGCGGCGGGCGGGTTCTTCGAGGCGAGCGGGGTCTTCGCGGCAGGCGGGGTCTTTGCGGCGGGCAAGGCAGCGCCTTGTGCTGCCTCCTCCTTCCCGTCAGTAGCGGCGGCGGGTCCGGAGGCACCGGCCGAAGGACCCACGGCAGGCGGCACGATGGGGTTGGCGGCGGTCAGCGCCTGTTCCTTGAGCTGCTGCAGGCGGAGCTGGCGGCGGGTGGGCGGACCACCGGCGGCGAGCTGGCCTTCTTTTTCTTCGAGCTCCTTGATGGTGCGCAAGGCTGCGCGGTCCCGAGCCCGGATCTGGGATGACCGCTGCATGGAGGCCGGTTCGGCAGTCTTGGCGGAAGCCGCCTCCCCGGCGGCAGCAGGAAGGCTCGCATCAGGGCCCGGGCCGGCCGGGCGCTTGGTGCCGGGCAGCGTGGCAGGCTGCCGGTCAGTGGCAGGGGCCAGCAGCTCCGGGCCTGTGGACACGGTCGCCTGCTGGGCATCCCTTGCCTTCCGGAGTTCCCGGCGGCTGCGGATGGGGGGCTGTTCCTGACTCATTGAGAACTCATTCAGTACTGGCTGGTTCACGTGCTTCGGCGGATGGCTGGTTTCGGCCCGCCGGCACCTGGGCATAGAGACCGTACTTGGCGATGTACTGCACCACGCCGTCCGGCACCAGGTACCAGACGGGGTCGTGTGCCGCTACCCGGGCCCGGCAGTCTGTGGACGAGATGGCCATGGCGGGCACTTCGAGCAGGCTCACGTCGTCCCGCCCCATGCCGTCCAGCACATGGCCCGGCCGGGTGACGCCAACGAAATGGGCCAGCGACCACAGTTCATCGATGTCCTTCCAGGACAGGATCTGGGCCAGGGCGTCCGCCCCGGTGATGAAGAAGAGATCCGCGTCCGGACGCTGCGCGCGCAGGTCACGGAGGGTGTCAATGGTGTAGGTGGGGCCGGGACGCTCGATGTCCACCCGGCTCACGGTAAACCGCGGATTCGAGGCCGTGGCGATGACCGTCATGAGGTACCGGTGTTCGGGCTCGCTGACCTGCTTGTGGGACTTCTGCCACGGCTGGCCGGTGGGGACGAAAACCACCTCGTCCAGGTCGAACTCGGCGGCAACTTCGCTGGCTGCAACCAGGTGGCCGTGATGGATGGGATCGAATGTCCCACCCATCACGCCCAGGCGCAGCCTGCGGTGGGGGCCGCTGTGGCGCAAAACGCGGGAGATGTTAGTGGCCCTGCCCGTGATCGTGCTTGTTCGGGTGCTGGCGGTGCGGATCCGCGTGCTCTTCGGTGGCAGAGTGGCGGTTGCCCAGGTTCTTATAGGAGAGTGTGACGAACATCAGCACCAGGAAGATGGCGAAGATGACCACGCCGAAGACCCACGGCTCAGCCCACAACGGCGCGAGTTCGTGTTCTTCGCCTTCGGCGACGGTCATGGCGATCTGCTGGAGCAGCATGTTCTCCCCTAGAGTTTCAAAGGTTGGTGGCAGCGGAAAAGTCCGCTGCTTTCTGGCGTCTGGTCTATGTTACCGCGTTGCTACCCGCGGACTTGGCCCTCGCCCTGCACGATCCACTTGGTGGTGGTGAGTTCGGTCAGGCCCATCGGACCGCGGGCATGCAGTTTCTGCGTGGAAATGCCCACCTCGGCACCCAGCCCCAGTTCCCCGCCGTCGGTGAACCGCGTGGACGCGTTGACGATGACGGCTGCCGAATCAACTTCGGCGATGAACCGTTCAGCGTTGGCCAGGTTGTTGGTGAGGATGGCCTCGGTGTGGCCGGTGGACCAGGCACGGATGTGGCTGACGGCCTCATCGAGGCTGTCCACCATGGCCACCGCCAGGTCGAGGTTCATGTACTCCGTGCCCCAGTCCTCATCCGTCGCCGGTTCCGACTCGATGGAGTCAGGCAGGGCGGCGCGGATGCGGTCGTCCGCGTGCAGCCGTACCCCGGCCTTGCTCAAGGCGGCAGCGACGGCGGGCAGCACGGTGGACCCGGAGTGGACCAGGAGCGTTTCAACAGTGTTGCAGACGCTGGGCCGCTGGGTCTTGGCGTTGAGCAGGATCTCCACGGCCATCTCTTCGCCGGCTGATTCGTCAATGAAGATATGCACGTTGCCCTCCCCCGTCTCGATGACGGGGACGGCGGAGTTATTGACCACTGTCTGGATGAGGTCGCGGCCGCCGCGGGGAATCAGGACGTCCACCCTGCCGCGGGCCCGCATGAGGACGTTGGCGCCGGCGCGTCCGTACGGGTCCACGGTCTGCACGGCGTCGGCAGGCAGGCCCACGGATTCGAGGGCCTCGCGCAGCACCCGCACCAGCACCTCGTTGGTGGCCTCCGCAGCGCTGCCGCCGCGCAGGATCACGGCGTTGCCGCTCTTGAGGGCCAGGCCGGCGATGTCAACGGTGACGTTGGGGCGGGCTTCGTAGATGGCGGCCACCACGCCCATGGGGACATTCACCTGGCGCAGGCGCAGGCCGTTGGGCAGGGTCTGGCCGCGGACCACGTTGCCGACGGGGTCCGGCAGGTTGGCCAGGTTTTCCAGTGCTGCCACCAGCCCGGCGATACGGGCCTCGGTCAGGGTCAAGCGGTCAAGCATGGCAGCAGAGGTGCCGTTGGCCTTGCCGGCGGCGACGTCCCTGGCGTTGGCGGCCAGGATTGCCTGGGCGTTCTCCTCCAGGGCGGCGCCCACTGCCCGCAGCGCCCGGTCCTTCCAGGCACGGTTGGCCATGGCCATCCGGCGGGCGGCGGTGCGTGAGCGATCCGCGATGGCGTGGACTGCGGCCTGGACGTCCGCATCGGAGAGCGGAACCGAAGCGGATTCCGGCGCTGCTGCAGGCGTGACCGGCTGCGCACCGGCAGCGGCAGCGTCTACGGAATTGTCAGCAGTGTTGGAAATCAGGGCCTCAGTCATGTTCCCAGTTTAGGCGAGCCCGCGGCTCAGACCAGAACCAGGTCGTCAACATGAACAACTTCGCGGTCGTAGCCGGTGCCCAGTTCCTCCCCAAGGTCCCGGGTGGACCGGCCGAGCATGCGGGGCAATTCCACGGACGAGTAATTCACCAGCCCGCGCGCCACCACGGTGCCGTCGGCACCTGCGATCTCGACGGCGTCGCCCGCTTCAAAATCCCCGTGCACCGCTGAAATGCCCGCCGGCAGCAGGGAGGTGCGGTGGTGCCGGACGGCCCGCACCGCGCCGTCGTCGAGGACCAGGCGGCCCTGCACGGACGCCACGTGCGCCAGCCAGAGGAGACGCACAGGCTTGCGCGCCCCGTTGACCGTGAACCAGGTGCCCACGTCCTCGCCATTCAGGGCGGCGGACGCGTTGGGCGTGGAGGTGACCAGGGCGTGGATGCCGGAACCGGCGGCCATGGTAGCGGCCTCCACCTTGGTCATCATGCCGCCGGTGCCGACGCCGGCTTTGCCCGCCTTGCCGATGGTGACGCCTTCGAGGTCATGCGGGCCTTCGACCAGGGGAATCCGCTTCGCCCCGAGCGACGGCGGGCCGTCGTAGAGCGAGTCAACGTCGGACAGCAGCACCAGCGCGTCGGCCCGGACCAGGTGGGCCACCAAGGCCGCGAGGCGGTCGTTGTCACCAAACCGGATTTCGTGCGTGGCCACGGTGTCGTTTTCATTGACGACCGGAACCACGCCCAGGTTCAGGAGCCGGTTAAGGGCCCGGAAGGCGTTGGTGTGCTGGCTGCGGCGCATCAGGTCTTCAGCGGTGAGCAAAACCTGGCTGACCGTCACGCCGTGCGCGCCGAAGGCCTGCGTGTAGCGCGCCATCAGCAGTCCCTGCCCCACGCTGGCCGCGGCCTGCTGGGTTGCAAGGTCCCGCGGCCGCTTGGCAAGGCCCAGCGGGGCCAGCCCGGCGGCAATGGCACCGGAGGACACCAGGATCAGTTCCGTGCCCGCGTTGCGCTTGGCGGCCAGGGCGTCGGCGAGGGCGACGAGCGATTCCTCCGAGATGCCGCCCTTGATGCTCGTCAGCGACGACGAACCGACTTTCACCACCACCCGCCGGGCGTTGGCAAGCACACTCCTGTCCACCGAACCGGTGACCGGTTCCGTGGCGGCAGCCCTAGAACTCATTGTCTGCGTCCAGTCCACTCTCCTTGAGCGGCTTGGCAACGCGGCGGCTGCTCACGGACTCAGTCCAGATGCCGGCCTTACGCTCAGCTTCGAGTTCAGCGCGCGCGGCGGCCTTGGCATCCTTGCGTTCCTGCTGTTCCTCACGCTTCTGGTTGCGGGTGGGCCGGTCGCCGATATCGGCAAAACGGACATCCGTGCCGCGTGGCGAGGCCAAGAGTTCGGCGCCCGCCATCATGGTGGGCTCCCAGTCGAAGACGACGCCGTCATCCTCGCCGATCACCACGGTGTCGCCGGGCTTGGCGCCCTGCTTGAACAGTTCCGTTTCCACGCCGAGCTTCGCCAGGCGGTCGGCGAGGTAGCCGATGGCTTCCTCGTTGGTGAAATCGGTCTGCTTGACCCAGCGCACGGGCTTTTCGCCCAGGACGCGGAACAGCGGCTCGAGGTTCTTTTCCTCGCGGCGGATCCGGAAGCCGGTTTCGTTGACGGCGCGGGGCCGCAGCACGGCAGGCTGCACCTTGGGCGGCGCAGCTGCCACTGCGTCCCTGGCAGCCTTGACGATTTCTGCCATGGCAAAACCGAGCTGGCGGAGGCCTTCATGGCTGGTGGCGGACACCTCGAACACCCGGTACCCGCGGGATTCCAGCTCCGGCCGGACAAATTCCGCCATGTCCTTGCCGTCCGGCAGGTCCACCTTGTTGAGGGCAACCAGGCGAGGCCGGTGGTTCAACGGAACCACTTCGCCGTCCTGGCCGGCGTAGCTCATGTCCACGGCGTACTTTTCGAGCTCGGCCTCGATGATGGCGAGGTCGCTGAGGGGGTCGCGGTCCGATTCCAGGGTGCCGCAGTCAAGGACGTGGACCAGCGCGGCGCAGCGCTCCACGTGGCGCAGGAAGTTGTGGCCGAGGCCCTTGCCTTCGCTGGCGCCCTCGATCAGCCCGGGAACGTCGGCAATGGTGAAGCGGACGTCCCCTGCCTGCACAACACCCAGGTTGGGCACCAGGGTGGTGAACGGGTAATCGGCGATTTTGGGGCGGGCGGCGGACATGGCGGCGATGAGGCTTGATTTGCCCGCTGACGGGAACCCGACAAGCGCGATGTCGGCGATGGACTTCAGTTCCAGGACGATGTCCCGGGACTCACCCTCGATGCCGAGCAGCGCGAAGCCCGGCGCACGGCGCTTCTGGGATGCGAGGGCAGCGTTGCCCAGGCCGCCAATGCCGCCGGCCGCGGCCACATACTCGGCACCTTCGCCAACGAGGTCGGCCAGGACGGTGCCGTCCTTGGACTTGACCACGGTGCCGTCGGGCACAGGCAGCACGAGGGTTTCGCCGTTCTTGCCGCCGCGCCAGTCACCCATGCCGGGGCCCCCGTTGGTGGCGTGGCGGTGCGGTGCGTGGTGGTAGTCCAGGAGGGTGGTGGTCTGGTGGTCCACGCGCAGGATGACGTCGCCGCCGTTGCCGCCGTTGCCGCCGTCGGGCCCGCCGAGGGGCTTGAACTTCTCCCGGTGGACGGAGACGCACCCGTGGCCGCCGCTACCGCCGGATACGTGCAGTACTACCCGGTCTACAAAGCTGGCCACGTAAATCTCCTCAGTGCTGTTTTCGCGGCGCCGAAAGCGCCATCACGATTGTAATGCGGTTAAAAGAACAGTGGAGCGGGCCATCAGGCCCGCTCCACCGCTTTGATGCTGGTTGTTACTCTGCAGCTGCAGCAGCAACGATGTTGACGACGCGGCGACCGCGGCGGGTACCGAATTCAACGGCGCCCGGGGTCAGTGCGAACAGGGTGTCGTCGCCGCCACGGCCCACGCCAGCGCCCGGGTGGAAGTGGGTGCCGCGCTGGCGGACGATGATCTCGCCGGCGGAAACAACCTGGCCGCCGAAGCGCTTTACGCCGAGGTACTGAGCGTTGGAATCACGACCGTTGCGAGTGGAGCTCGCGCCCTTTTTATGTGCCATTTGAAATGCCTGCCTCTAAGTTCTGGGGATCTGCTAAAAACCTGAACAGTAACGAAGGTTACTGGATACCAGTGATCTTGACCTTGGTCAGTTCCTGGCGGTGACCCTGGCGCTTCTTGTAACCGGTCTTGTTCTTGAACTTCTGGATCACAATCTTCGGACCACGGAGGTCGTTCAGGATCTCAGCTGTAACAGTTACCTTGGCCAGGTCAGCAGCGGCAGAGGTGACCTTGTCACCGTCAACCAGGAGCAGTGCGGGCAGCTGAATGGTGCTGCCAGCCCCACCGGCGACGCGGTTCAGGGTAACGAAGTCTCCGACGGAAACCTTCTCTTGGCGGCCGCCTGCGCGGACAATCGCGTACACCACTTGGGAACTCACTTCTCTCGACGTTTCTAACTAAATTTGCGTGCGGAACCGGCTCTAACAGGCTGGCTTCTCGCTGTGCCTCAACGCCGTGGGGTCATAACCCAAGTGTTGGCGTAAGCACCGAAGAACTAGACTACGCTAATTTTGTCTTCGGCCGCAAATGAGGCTGGCTCCTGCGCGCCGGCTGTGATAGGAACCACAGGCCGGCCGGACAGCGGGGCCGCGCACCAACCATGGTACCGGCGGGACGGGCGCCACAGGCTCAGGCGTGCAGCCGCGGCGCGTCGAAAAAGTCCACTTCCAGGCGGCAGGACTGCTTGAAGGCCGTGACCATGTCCGCCCGCTCGGCGTCCGAGCCGCTTCGCCCGGCCGCATCCACAATGGCAATGGCCTTCCGGGTCGCTTCGGCGAAATCCTCGTCAGCGTACGTCCGGAGCCACTCCGCGTACGGGTGGCCGGCCGGTTCGCCCGCGGCGAGGAACTGGGCGTGGAGGGTCTTGCCCACCTCCGCATACAGCCAGAAGCACGGCAGGACGGCCGCGGCGAGCACCGCGTAACTGCCCGACGCGGAGGCCGCCGTGAGGTGGTCGACGTAGGACTTTGTCACGGGGCCAAGTTCGGCCTGGACGGGGCGCGTGCTGAGCCAGGATCGGTGCAGCTCGGACTCAACCTCCAGGCACTGCTGCGCGGATCCGGCCCAGAACAGCTGCTCCGCCTCCGTGGGGGCCAAGGCGCTTGCCCGTGCCAGCACGCGGGAGTAGCCGTTCAGGTAGATGGCGTCCTGGGCCAGGTAATAGGCAAATTCCTTCTCCGGCAGGCTGCCCGAGACCAGGCCGCGGATGAAGTCCAGGCGGTAGATGGCGTCCAGGTCCGCTTCAGCTTCAGTCCAGAGCAGGGCTTCGAATGACCCCGGCTGCGGAACTGCCCGCAGGTGGTGGAAGTGGTGCACGGGCCCGTTGCCGGCTCCTACCTCAAGCCGGGCGGAGTCCGCGAGCGCCCCCGCCAGCCAGGGCTTCACTTCCCGCAGCGACGCCTCCCAGTCCCCCCGCCGAGCCTGCACCGTGGCCATTGCAGAGGACAGCGAGCACCCCGTTCCGTGGCTGTTCCTGGTGGCCACCCGCTCCCCCGGTACCTCGATGACCTCCGCCCGCAGCAGGCCGGCGGTGTTGACCAGGGCGTCCGGGCATTGCGCACCTGACAGGTGGCCGCCCTTCACAAGCACGGTTGCTCCGGTGGCATCGGCCAGCTTTCGCCCTTGTTCCAGGGCCCCGGCCCAGGAATCCCGGGGTTCTTCGCCCACGAGCATGGCAAGTTCGGCCAGGTTCGGGGTGATGAGGTGGGCCAGCGGCAGCAGATCGCGGAGCGCTGCCTCGGCGGATTCCTGGAGCAACCGGTCACCGCTGGTGGCCACCATTACCGGGTCAAGGACCACGACGGCGGGACGCACCTTCTCCAGCCAGGTCCGGACCGTGGCGATCACCCCGGCGTCGCCCAGCATGCCGATTTTGACGGCGTCGATGCTGATGTCGTCACTGATGGCATCCAGCTGGCAGGCGAGGAAGGACGCGGGCGGCAGGTGGACGGCAGCCACGCCGCGGGTGTTCTGCGCGGTGAGGGCGGTGATGGCAGCCATGCCGTAGCCGCCGTGCGCCGCAATGCTTTTCAGGTCCGCCTGGATGCCGGCGCCGCCGGACGGGTCCGAACCGGCAATGGACAGGACGCGCGGCACGTCCCGGCGCAGCGCTGGCTGGGCGGGCGCGGCCTGGACGGTCGCATCCGGGATTGCGTCGGGCTGGGAAGTTTCCGCGGGCATAAAGAGGGTCGAAGACAAAGGACATCCCTTCGCCGGTACTAGCCGGACAGGTTCAACGGGTCTGGATCTCAGCCGGCCCTTCGCGCGGCACCCCGTGTCGGTTACCCAGCCTAGCCGCTGACCTGGGAGCCCGGGAAAAGTGACAGCCACCGCATGCAGGAAAGTCCCCGCCTTATGGGCCGTTCCCCCCGGAATACGGAGGGGAACGGTCCACGAGACGGGGACTTCCCGGGTTACCCAGTGGCCCTGCCTGGGCTTAAAGCTCAGAGGCAGGAACCCCCACGCCCAGGATGATGGGCGCCTCGGCGGGCTTGGGCGCGCCTTCCTTGCGTTCCTGCGAGGCCGATGCGGGTTCCGGGGCCTTGGCAGCATGGCTGTGTCCGGCGCTGGGTGCCGGAACGTTCTCGTGCTGCTGCACGCTGGTTTCGTTGGCGGCACCCTGGGCGCGGCTAGCGCTGCGGTTGCGCCGCGGCCGCCGCTGGCGGGACTGGTCCACCGTGTGGTCAGACCAGTCCTTCTCAGCTTCCGCAGGGGCAGCCGGCTGTTCCGCCTGTGCCGGAACCGCCTCGGGCCGCGTGGCTTCCTGTTCTTCCGCGGGGGTTTCGGCGGCAGGCGCCGGTTCGCCCAGGTGGGCGAAGGCTTCCGCGAGCCTGTCCAGGGTGAGGGCAGGGCGGGGCTGCTGCTCCTCCGCGTGCTCCACGAAGGGCAGGGCAACCTTCTCGCCGCCGAAGGTCAGGACAGCCGCAGGCCGTGGCGGGGTACCGGCGTCGTGCTTCTCTTCCACGGCAGGCGCCGCGGGCTGGGCCGACTGGGCCTGCCTGGCCGCCGCGACCTCGTCGTCGTGCAGGTGCGCCGCATGCGCGGCCGCCGCGATGTTGGCAAGGGCCAGCCTGGTGGCTTCAGCCTTGGCGTGGCGCTCGGCGTCGGCCGGGTCCGGGTGGACCGTGTGGACATGCACAGCGGGCGCCGGCGCAGCATCGGGTTGCTGGCCGCCGCGTCCGCGCCGCCGCTTGCGATCCGGGCGTCCCCCGGGCTGGCTGCTGTCGGTCCGCTGGCCCTCGTTCCGGTGGCTTTCGGCACGGGATTCCGGCCGGCTGTCGGTGCGCTGCACGTGGTGCTCGGCAGCAACGATGTTGGCGCGGCGGTGCTCCACGGGGTCGTCGTGGGTGACGACGCCGCGTCCGGCGCAGGCCTCGCACTGCTCGCCAAAGACCTCCAGGAGCCCGGTGCCCATGCGCTTCCGGGTCATCTGGACCAGGCCCAGGGACGTGACTTCGGCAACCTGGTGCTTGGTGCGGTCGCGGCCCAGGCATTCCACCAGGCGGCGCAGCACCAGGTCCCGGTTGGATTCAAGGACCATGTCGATGAAGTCGATGACGATGATGCCGCCGATGTCCCGGAGGCGGAGCTGGCGCACCACTTCCTCGGCTGCTTCGAGGTTGTTCTTGGTGACGGTTTCCTCAAGGTTGCCGCCGCTGCCCGTGAACTTGCCCGTATTGACGTCAACCACGGTCATGGCTTCGGTGCGGTCGATCACCAGGGAACCGCCGGACGGCAGGAAGACCTTCCGTTCCAGGGCCTTGTGGATCTGCTCGTCGATCCGCCAGGCGGCGAAGATGTCCTGGTCCTTGGTCCACTTCTCGAGCCGGCCCACCAGGTCCGGGGCAACGTAGGTGACGTAGGCCTCGATGGTGTCCCAGGCCTCTTCACCGGACACGATCAGCTTGGAGAAGTCCTCGTTGAAGACGTCGCGGACCACCTTGATGGTGAGGTCCGGTTCGCCGTACAGCAGTTCGGGGGCCAGCACCTTGGTGGAGGTGGACTGGCTTTCGATGCCTTCCCACTGGGCGCGGAGCCGGTTGATGTCGTGCGTCAGCTCTTCCTCGGACGCCCCTTCGGCCGCGGTGCGCACAATGACGCCGGCCTGCTCCGGGAGGCGGTCCTTGAGGATGCGCTTGAGGCGGTTGCGTTCGACGTCGGGCAGCTTGCGTGAGATGCCCGTCATGGACCCGCCGGGAACGTACACGAGGTAGCGGCCGGGCAGCGAGATCTGGCTGGTCAGGCGAGCGCCCTTGTGACCCACCGGGTCCTTGGTCACCTGGACCAGGACGGTGTCGCCGGACTTGAGCGCGTTTTCGATCCGGCGCTGCTTGCCTTCGAGGTTGACGGCCTCCCAGTTCACCTCACCGGCGTACAGGACGGCGTTGCGGCCGCGCCCGATGTCCACGAATGCTGCCTCCATGGAGGGCAGCACGTTCTGGACCTTGCCCAGGTAGACGTTGCCGATCAGCGAGTCCTGCTGGGTCTTGGAGACGAAGTGCTCGGCGAGGACACCGTCCTCGAGGACGGCAATCTGGATTCTGTCGTCGCGCTGGCGGACGATCATCTGGCGGTCCACGGATTCCCTGCGGGCCAGGAACTCCGCCTCGGTGATGACGGTGCGGCGCCGGCCGGTATCGCGGGACTCACGCCGGCGCTGCTTCTTCGCTTCCAGGCGGGTGGAACCCTTGACGCTGGTCACGCGGTTGCTGGCGGCCTGCTCGGTCACCGCGCGCGGGGCGCGGACACGGGTGACGGTGTTGGGGGGATCGTCGTCCCCGCCGCCGGTCAGTTCGAGGTCCTGGTCGCCGCGGCGCCGCCGGCGCCGCCGGCGGGATGTGACGCCCTCTTCCAGGAGGGCGGACGCTTCGTCGCCCTCCGCTTCGGCGTCGTCGCCGGCTTCGCCGTCAGTGGCAGCCTCCGCGTCACGATCTTCGAGGCGGCTGCGGCTGCGGCGGCCGCGGCTGCGGCGCCTGCGGCGGCCGGCGGAATCGTCGGCGTCGCCGTCCTCGGCGTCGTCCTCTTCCACATCCTCCGGGACGGCCGGAGCCGGGCGCACCACAGTGCTCAGGTCCGGGGCCTGGAACAGTACGGAAGTGGGGGAAGCCGGTTCCAGGAACAGTGAGGCAAAGGCGCTGGCAGCTTCCTTCGCAGGCTCCTCCGTTTCGGCGGGCTCCCCTGCAGCGGCGTGTTGCGGCGCGTCGCCTGCAGCGGCCGCGTCCGACGGCGCCCGGCCGGCGTCGTGGGCTGCCGGTGCCTCTTCCGGCGCTGCCTCAGGTGATTGCTCCTCGGCAGATGCTGCGGCGGGGGCACCGGTTTCTACTGCCTCGCCAGCAGTTGCCGACTCCAGTTGCGCCGGAGCAGCTTCCGCAGCGGGCGCTGCTGCAGCTTCGGCTGCCGGGGCAGCTGCCTTCCGGGTGGCAACCCGACGGCGGCGGACGGGTTTCTCTGCCACTTCCGTTTCCGGGGCAGCAGGCGCGCCCTCCGCGGTGTCAGCCGCAGCGGCTCCAGTCTCTGCGGCATCCCCGGCGAAGGCCGGGAGGGGCTCCGCGGCGTCAACCTTTTTACGGGCGCGGGTGCGGCGGGCCGGCGCCTTGGTTTCCTCGGCCGCAGCCTCAACGTTCTCCGCGGTGGCGGGGTCGGCCGGAACGATGCCTTCCGCGGCAGTACCGGCGTCGTCGGTTTTCGTTACCGCCTTGCGGCGGGTCCTCTTGGGTGCGACGGGGGCCTCGGAGGCCGGCGCATCGCCGTTAACGGCCAGGTCTTGCTCGTTTTCCATATGCAGCTACACTCCTGCCCCTGACGCACCGCCACATCCGGCACCCATTGGGGCACATATTGTCAAAACCCGCAGGCGTTGACAGAAGTCAAGTGGATACTCCCAGGTTCGCACCGGCATTGGGGTGCGGCAGCCCGTGGGAGCCGGGGGATGTCCTGAAACCCGTTGTTCTACATGCCACAACCAGGTGCCGTCCAATGGAGTCGCGGGAGTGCCGTCAGCCTTCGAAGCCTGCCCTGCTCATCATTGGCGGTCTTGAGAACAGTCCACCGGACCGGAGTCCGAATGTGGATCGGCTTCCAGCCAGGTTCATTCTCTCACATCCGGACTAAATCACGGCGGAGGCGGAGGCTGCTGCCCCTTTTTCCTGGGAATGGCTTCCAGCCCGCGGCGTTACAATCGGGCTAAGGAGCACCGGACGAAAAGGACGCCAAACCAATGCCCAGCATCTCCCCCGCCAGCGGCACCGAAGCCCCGGACCGGACCACCGGCCCGGACAGCAGTTCCGCGGCCGTGCCCTTCATGGCCCGCAACCAGCCTTTCGGCTGGCTGCTGGTGATCACCGGCGCCGTCGGCTGGCTGGCCTCGGGAACGCTGGTCCTGGAAAAGCTTGCAGTGCTCCAGGACCCGAACCACACCACGGTATGCGACGTCAATCCCTGGATTTCCTGCGGGGATGTGATGAAGACGTGGCAGAGCTCCCTGTTCGGCTTCCCCAACATGTTTATCGGGATCGTGGCGTTCGCCGTCATCATCACCGTGGGCATGGCACTGCTGTCCGGCGCCACCTTTGCCCGCTGGTTCTGGGTGGGCCTGCAGACGGGCGTCACGCTCGGATTCGCCTTCGTGGTGTGGCTGTGGTCGCAGGCCCTCTACGACATCCACATCCTGTGCCCCTTCTGCATGATCGTGTGGGCCGCCATGATCCCCCTCTTCATCTGGGTGACCATCCGGAACATCAGCGCCGGAATCATCCCCATCCGCACTGGCGCTGCCCGCCTGGTGGCTGATTCCGGCTGGATCATCGTGGCCCTGCTCTACGTGGCCGTGGCCGCCAGCATCTTCTTCTCGTTCATCCAGGTGTTCGCCGGGACGTCAGGTTTCTAGCCGCAACGACAGCAAAGGGAAGGCCGGTGTTCTGATGAACACCGGCCTTCCCTTTGCTTCGTTCAGGTCCTTTAGAACCAGATCTTGATCTCGCGCTCGGCTGAATCGGTGGAGTCGGAGCCGTGCACCAGGTTCTGCTGGACCTTCAGGCCCCAGTCCCGGCCGAAGTCGCCGCGGATGGTGCCCGGGGCCGCCGTCGTGGGATCGGTGGTGCCGGCCAGCGAGCGGAAGCCTTCGATGACGCGGTGGCCCTCGAAGATGGCCGCCACCACGGGCCCGCTGAGCATGAATTCAACCAGCGGCTCATAGAACGGCTTGCCAACGTGCTCCTCGTAGTGCTGCTCGAGCAGTTCGCGGGTGGCATCCACCTTCTTCAGTTCAGCAAGGGTGTATCCCTTGGCTTCGACGCGGGCCAGGATGGCACCGGTGAGGTTACGGGCGACGCCGTCGGGCTTGATCAGGACGAGGGTGCGCTCAGTGGTCACAACTGCTCCAATGCGTTGGTGGGGTTTCGGGACAAGTCTACGGGGACCCGCCGGCAGGGTCCGGTCGGTTCAGTCCGGTTCAGGGGGTCTGCGGCTGGCCGGGCCCGGCGGCCTGGTCCGGATGGGCCGCTTCCCACTCGGCCTGCTCGCGCTCCCGCTGGGCGGCTTCGCGGTCCAGCCGGATGCCGGTCCTGATTCCGTACCACCAGGCAAGTGCGAACAAGGCCCCCACGAGGAACATGGCGGGTTCGAAGATGCCGGTCAGGATCAGCACGATCTGCAGTATCCAGCCGAGCCCGATGCCCCAGGGCTTTGACAGGACTGCACAGGCCAGGACCATGACCACGCTCAGGCCAATGCCGACGCCCAGGATCAGCGCCGGCGGAAACTCGCCGCGGCGCAGGCCGAATACCGCCAGGGTGGCGAAGAACATCACGAATGCTTCCAGGAGCAGCACCGTGGAGGCGAACATGACCTTGGTGGAGCGGCGCTTCCTGGGCATGCCTGGCCGCCACTGCCGCTGTGCCTTGGTGAGCCGGGCCATCCTTACGCCTCCGTCTTTCCGAGCAGGATGCGGGCTTCCGCCACCAGCGTGATGGAGCCGGTCACCAGGACGCCGCCGGAGAGGTCGTCATTGGCTTCGGCCCGCTCCACGGCCCATTCAAGGGCGTCGTCCAGCTTCTCGGCGATGTGCACGTTGTCCTCGCCGAAGCCGAGGTCAACGGCCAGTTCGGCGAGTTCGGCGGCCGGAACGGCGCGCGGCGAGTTCGACTGCGTGAAGCAGTATTCCTCGGCAACGCCACCCAGGGATTCCTTGAGCTGGCGCAGGATCTCCTCGGCGTCCTTTTCCTTGAGCACGCCCACCACGGGAACAAGGCGGGTGAACGTGAAGGCTTCCTGCAGTGCGGCGGCTGACGCCTTGATGCCGTCCGGGTTGTGGGCGGCGTCCACAATGATGGTGGGCGCAGTGCGCACCACTTCCAGCCGGCCGGGGGACGTCACCGCGGCGAAGCCCTCCTGCAGCACCTCGAAGTTGAGTTCCTTTTCCCCGCCGAAGAATGCCTCCAGCGCGGCCACCGCCACGGCCGCGTTCTGGGCCTGGTGGGCGCCGTGCAGGGGCACCAGCAGGTCCGGGTACCGGCCGGCGATGCCCTGGATGGTGACCATCTGGCCGCCGACCGCCACGCTCCGGGACTCGACGCCGAACTCCACGCCCTCGAAGCGGAACGGCACGCCCACGTCCTTGGCTTTCTCGAGGAGCACCTGCGCGGCGTCCAGCGGCTGCGCTGCGCTCACCAGGTAGCCGCCCGGCTTGATGATTCCGGCCTTCTCCAGTGCGATGTCGCCGGGGGTGTCCCCCAGCAGATCGGTGTGGTCCAGCGAAATCGGGGTGACGACCGAGACCTGGCCGTCGCCCACGTTCGTGGCGTCGGTGATGCCGCCCAGGCCCACCTCGATGATGGCCACGTTGACCGGCTGGTCCGCGAAAACAGCGAAGCCCAGGATGGTAAGGCACTCGAAGTACGTGAGGCGCGGCTGCCCCTCCGCTTCCAGTTCGGCGTCCACGATCTGCAGGTAGGGGCGGATCTCGTCCCAGATCCGGACGAACGTCTCGTCAGCGACCGGATGCCCGTCAATGCTGATGCGCTCGGTGACCTTGGAAAGGTGCGGGCTAGTGTAGCGGCCCGTGCTCAGCCCGTGTGCGCGGAGCACGGCTTCGATCATGCGGGAGGTGGAGGTCTTGCCGTTGGTGCCCGTCACGTGGATGATCGGGTACGCCTTGTTGGGTTCGCCCAGCACCTCCATGGCCCGGAAGAGCGGAGCCAGCCGGGGTTCCATCTTGTTTTCCGGTGCCCGGCCGAGCAGTTCGGCGTAGACACTTTCCACTGAGAAGTGATCGGTCATGTCCTAAGCCTCCACTTTTTCGACGGCGACGGCGGGTTCGGCCAGGTCGGCAGGTTCCGCAGCAAGGTCCACGGTCAGCGTTTCACCCTTGACCAGGTCCGCGTTCCCCAGCAGGGCGTCCACCACGTTCTGCGGTGCCGTCACCGTGGTGCGGATCCGGTCGCTGACGTTGAGTCCGGCGTCCTTGCGGGCCTGCTGGATGGCGCGGACCATGTCGCGTGCCAGGCCTTCGGCCTCGAGTTCCGGTGTGACCTCGGTGTTGAGGACCACGAAGCCGCCGCCCGCAAGCACTGCGACGGACGCCGAACCGCGGTCGGATTCTGCCACGACGGTCTCCAGAGTGTACTCCTGGGGTTCCAGCTGGAGCCCACCCGCGGTCACGACGCCGGCATCATCCACGGACCAGTCACCGGACTTGGATCCCTTGATGGCCACCTGGACGTTCTTGCCCAGGCGGGGTCCGGCAGCGCGGGCGTTGACCACCAGCTTCTGCTGGATGCCGAACTCCTCGGGGGAAGCAGTGGCGGCGTCCAGCAGCCGGACCGAGCGGATGTTGAGTTCGTCCGCGACGACGGCGGCGAAGCCCTCCAGCGCATCGGCACCGGGTGCCACCACGGTGAGTTCCTGGAGCGGCAGGCGGACACGCAGGTTCGCTGCCTTGCGCAGGGACGAACCGGTGGAGCAGATCTGCTGCACCCGGTCCATGGCCTGGACCAGGTCCGGGTTGGCCGGGAACAGTGCGGCGTCGGGCCAGTCCGCCAGGTGCACGGAGCGGCCGCCGGTGAGCCCGCGCCAGATTTCCTCGGTGACCAGCGGCAGCAGCGATGCGGCGGCACGGGAGACAGCCTCCAGGGCGGTGTACAGGGCGTCGAAGGCGTCCCGGTCCTCGTCGAAGAAGCGCTGGCGGCTGCGGCGGACGTACCAGTTGGTGAGCATGTCCAGGTAGCTGCGGAGCCCGTCGCACGCACCGGAGATGTCGTAGGTGTCCAGCTGCCCCGTCATGTTCCGCACCAGCTCGCCCGTGTTGGCGAGCAGGTACTGGTCCAGGGTGTCCGTGTACCCGTCGTAGCGCAGCTGAGCGTCATAGCCGGCGCCGTCGTTGGCGGCATTGGTGTAGAGCGTGAAGAAGCTGTACACGTTCCACAGCGGCAGGATGACCTGCCGGACGCCGTCGCGGATGCCCTGCTCGGTGACGATCAGGTTGCCGCCGCGCAGGATGGGGCTGGACATCAGGAACCAGCGCATGGCGTCCGACCCGTCGCGGTCCAGTACTTCGGACACGTCCGGGTAGTTGCGCAGGCTCTTGGACATCTTCTGCCCGTCGGACCCGAGCACGATGCCGTGGCTGATCACGTTCCGGAATGCAGGCCGGTCGAACAGGGCCGTCGAGAGGATGTGCAGCATGTAGAACCAGCCGCGGGTCTGCCCGATGTATTCGACGATGAAGTCTGCCGGGTTGTGGGTGTCGAACCAGGCTTCGTTCTGGAACGGGTAGTGCACCTGGCCGTAGGGCATGGAGCCGGAGTCGAACCAGACGTCCAGGACGTCCTCCACCCGGCGCATGACGGACTGGCCTTCTTCGGGCGTGCGCGGATCATCCGGGTTGGGACGGGTGAGTTCGTCGATGAACGGGCGGTGCAGGTCCACCTGGCCGTCCTTGTTCAGGGGCAGCCGGCCGAAGTCGGCCTCGATTTCCGCCAGTGAGCCGTAGACGTCGGTGCGGGGGTATTCGGGGTCGCTGGACTGCCACACCGGGATGGGGCTGCCCCAGTAGCGGTTGCGGCTGATGGACCAGTCACGGGCGTTTTCCAGCCACTTGCCGAACTGCCCGTCCTTGACGTTGCCGGGGATCCAGTTGATCTCCTGGTTCAGTTCGGACATCCGGTCCTTGAACTTGGTGACCTCTACGTACCAGGAGGAGACGGCGCGGTAGATCAGCGGGTTGCGGCACCGCCAGCAGTGCGGGTAGCTGTGCTCGTAGCTTGCCTGCTTGACCAGCCGGCCCTGGGCGCGCAGGACCTGGGTGATGGGTTTGTTGGCCTCGAAGACCTGCAGGCCCACGATGTCGTGGAGGTCGCCGTGCTTGAACAGGGGCAGGAACTTGGCGCCTTCATCCACGGACAGGATCACCGGGATCCCGGCTTCCTCGCAGACCTTCTGGTCGTCCTCGCCGTAGGCGGGGGCCTGGTGCACGATGCCCGTGCCGTCGGTGGTGGTGACGTAATCGGCCGCCAGGAAGCGCCAGGCGTTCTCCATGCCGTACTTTTCGTTGTCGGCAAAGTCATGCCACAGCGGCTCGTAGGCCAGGCCCTCCAGCTCTGCGCCGGTGTGGGTGGACACCACGGCGGCCTGCGCGGCTTCGAAGCCGTCATAGCCCAGGTCCTTTGCGTAGCTGCCCACCAGGTCGGCGGCCAGCAGGAAGCTGCCGGTGACGGGCGCGTCCGCGGACGCAGCCTTGATGCCGTTCGGACCGGCCGGCAGTACGGCGTAGGTGATGGAAGGGCCGACGGCGAGCGCGGCGTTGGTGGGCAGGGTCCAGGGCGTGGTGGTCCAGGCGAGCGCCTGGACGCCCGCGAGCTGCTTCGACAGGTCCGACTGCCCGGCGGTGATGGGGAACGTGACCGTGACGGTCTGGTCCTGCCGGTTCTTGTAGACGTCGTCGTCCATGCGGAGCTCGTGGTTGGACAGCGGCGTCTCGTCCTTCCAGCAGTATGGAAGCACGCGGTAGCCGTTGTAGGTCAGGCCCTTCTCGTGCAGCTGCTTGAAAGCCCAGAGGACCGACTCCATGTACTCGACGTTGAGCGTCTTGTAGTCGTTGTCGAAGTCCACCCAGCGTGCCTGGCGGGTGACGTAGCTGCGCCATTCGTCGGCATATTTCATGACGGATGCCCGGCAGGCGTCATTGAACCTGTCGATGCCCATGGCTTCGATCTGGGTCTTGTCGGTCATGCCCAGCTGCTTCATGGCTTCCAGTTCGGCGGGGAGCCCGTGGGTGTCCCAGCCGAAGCGGCGCTCGACGCGCTTGCCGCGCTGGGTCTGGTACCGGCCCACCAGGTCCTTGGCGTAGCCGGTGAGGAGGTGGCCGTAGTGCGGCAGTCCGTTGGCGAAGGGCGGGCCGTCGTAGAACACGAACTCGTTGCTGCCGGGTTCACCGCCGGGGGCGTCGGCGCTGCGCTGGTCGATGCTGGCCTGGAAGGTGCCGTCCTGGTCCCAGTACTTCAGGATGCGCTCTTCGATCTCCGGGAACCTCACGGAGGCGGACACAGCGGCACCGCCGACGGACGACGCGCTGGTGGAAGTACTGGCTGAGGCCTTGGGGTAATACGTCATGTCGACATCCTGGGTTGAGCTTGGCGAACTGCCGGCTTGCGCCTTCTGTTCCGTTCAGGATGCGAGGACGGCTTCCGTGTTGTCCGCCGGACTCCACGCTCACCGCGGTACCACCTCACTTACCGCGTTGCGCGTTCCGGAAGGAACGTACGCGACGACGGCCACTCATTACTGCTGTGACGGGCTTACCCGTCCGGTTCTACTGGCGCGTACCGGGGATGCCAGGTTCGACAAGCCCGTCCGCGTGTTCTTCCGGAAGCTCACCGGTGATTGCCGGGTCATAGCCGGTTTCGATTCTACTATCCATCGGGCGAAGGTTTCCATTCAGCACGCCCGCTTCCCGCCGGCAGTCCCTACAATCGGAGGCATGAGTGACGCGGCCCCGGTCCCGCCCGCCCGGCTTCGTGGCGCCCGGGCATTCCGCTGGGCCTCGGCAGCCGCCGCCGCTCCCGTTGCCCTGATTGGCTTGCTGCGCGCGATTCCCGCTGACTGGCCTGTGCTGGCCGTGCAGTTGCTGGCCTTTGTTCCCTGGTTCACGGTGCCGGCCGCCGTGGCCTTCCTGCTGTCCATTCCCGCGCGCAGCAGGCCGCTGCAACTGGTGACCGCGGCGCTCCTCGGTGTCCAGGTGCTGTGGCTGTTTCCCCCGGCGACGGCTGTGCCCGAAACTGCCCACGCCGGCCAGCCGGTGGTGGAAGTGAAGGCCATGGCCATCAATGCGGAGTTGGGCAGGGCGGACGCGGCCGGCATCGTGGGCCTGGTGGAGGAACACCAGGTGGACCTGCTGGTGGTGGCGGAATACACCCGGGAACTGGCGGACAGGCTGTCCGCGGCAGGCTTGCCAGGCCTGCTCCCCCAACAGGTAGAGCATCCCGGGCGCAGGGCCGGGGGCGCTGCCATCTTTTCCTCGCTTCCGCTCCGGGAGGTGGGGGTTGTGCCCGACAGCCCGTTCACGATGCCCGTGGTCAGCGTCGACCTGTCGGCTGCGGGGCAGGAAGCGGCCCTGCGGGTGGTGGCCGTCCATACCCTCGCACCGGTGGATGACGGCCTGGCCCAATGGCGCAGCGACCTGGCGGCACTGGACCGGATCGACGCCGGGGCGGGACCGCTCCTGCTGGCGGGCGATTTCAACGCCACCCTCGACCACCGGGAGTTCCGGGAACTGCTGGCAGGGGGCGGCGGGACAAGGCCACTGGTGGACGTCTCCGCAGCCGCGGGCAGCCGCCTGGTCCCCACCTGGCCGATGCGCGGCTTCTACCTTCCCGGGGTGACGCTGGACCATCTGGTCACGAGCCCGGACATCACGGGTTCGAACTACTCGGTCCGCCGGGTGGCGGGCACGGACCACGCCGCCGTCCTGGCCACGTTGGCGGTCCGGGTGAAGTAGGCCTGGTCCTGCCCGCCCGGGCTAGCCCTTCCGGATGAGCTTGTAGTTGGAGGCCTGGGCCACCGGCCGGATGACAATCTGGTCCAGGTTGACGTGGTGGGGGGCGCTGACAGCGTACCGGACCACGTCCGCCACGTCCCCGGCCGTCAGGGGCTTCTCCACTCCCTGATAGACCTTGTCCGCAGCCTGCCGGTTTCCGAGCCGGTTGAGGGCGAATTCCTCGGTGTGGACCAGTCCCGGCGCAACTTCGATGACGCGGACGTTGTGTTCGGCTTCTTCGAGCCGCAGCGCCTCGGTCATGGCACGCTGGGCGTATTTTGCGGCGTTGTAGCCCCCGCCGCCTTCGTACGCTGCAAGGCCGGCGGTGGAGGTGAGGTTCAGCACCGTTCCCTCCCCGTTTGCACGCAGCATGGGCAGGAAGGCGCGGGTCAGCTTCATGGTGCCCAGGACATTCACCCGGTACATCCAGTCCCAGTCCTCCGTGCTGGCCTCCGCGATCCTGTCTGCGCCCCTGGCACCACCGGCGATATTGATGAGGGTGTCGATGCCGCCTGCTTCGGTGACCCGGCTGAGCAGCCGGGACACGTCCTCGTCCACGGAAATATCAGCAGGAATAGCGATTGCTCCGGTTTCGGCCGCCAGTGCCTCAAGGCGGTCCGCCCGGCGGGCGACGGCAAAGACTGTCCATCCGCCGGATGCCAGGGCGCGCACGGCGGCTTCCCCGATCCCGCTGCTCGCGCCGGTCACCAAAGCTGCTTTCTTGTGCACATCGTCAGTCATGGCACCACCCTAGCCGCCCGCTGCCCGAAGCCTGTCCGTCAGGACCCGGCAGCCGTCGTCGTCCGCCGGCGGATCGTAGATCCGTTTTACACGAAGCCGGCTCCTTTGGCACCCATGGGCGGCATGCTGGTCCGCCGCGGTTCTGTGCGATGCAACGGAGCATGAAAGAATTGCCCAATGGCTGAAGACACGCAGGGTACAGACACGCCCACCACCGCCCCCATCAACGTTCCTGACAAGCCGGCCCTCGAGGGCCTCGAAGCTGCTCTGACGCAGCGCTGGCTGGCCGAGGGAACCTACAAGTTCAACCCCGACACCACCCGGGAGCAGGTCTACTCGATCGACACTCCCCCGCCCACCGCTTCGGGGTCGCTGCATGTGGGGCACATGTTCTCCTACACCCAGACCGACGTGCTGGCCCGCTACCAGCGCATGACCGGCAAGAACGTCTTCTACCCCATGGGCTGGGACGACAACGGCTTGCCCACCGAACGCCGGGTGCAGAACTACTACGGCGTCCGCTGCGACCCTGCCATCCCCTACAACCCGGACTACCGCCCGCCGGCCCAGCCGGCCAAGAACCAGCGGGACTTCGACGTGGTCTCCCGCCGGAACTTCATCGAACTGTGTGAAGAACTGGCAGTCGAGGACGAGAAGGTCTTTGAGAACCTGTTCCAGACACTGGGCCTGTCTGTCGACTGGAAACTGACGTACCGGACCATCGACGACAATTCGCGCGCCGCCTCCCAGCGTGCCTTCCTGGCCAACCTCGCTGCCGGCGACGCCTACATGGCCGAGGCCCCCACCCTGTGGGACATCACCTTCGGGACCGCCGTGGCGCAGGCCGAACTCGAAGACCGCGAAGTGCCCGGCGCCTACTACCGCTACCCCTTCTTCACCGAGGACGGGGAAAAGATTTACATCGAGACCACCCGTCCCGAGCTCCTGGCTGCCTGCGCGGCGCTCGTGGCCAACCCTGACGACGAACGGTACCAGCCGCTGTTCGGCAAGAAGGTCACTTCCCCCGTCTTCGGCGTCGAGGTTGAGGTCAAGGCCCACCCGCTCGCTAAGGCGGACAAGGGCTCCGGCATCGCCATGGTGTGCACCTTCGGCGACCTGACGGACGTTACCTGGTGGCGCGAACTCCAGCTGCCCACCCGCGCGATCGTGGGCCGCGACGGCCGGATTGTCGGGGAAACCCCGGAGTGGATCACCACCGACGCCGGCCGTGAGGCCTTCGCGAAGATCGCTGGCAAGACGGTCTTCAGCGCCAAGGAAGGCGTGGTGGAGCTCCTGGCCGCCGCGGACCTCCTGGAGGGTGAGCCGAAGAAGATCATGCACCCGGTGAACTTCTACGAGAAGGGCGACAAACCGCTCGAGGTTGTCACCTCCCGGCAGTGGTACATCCGCAACGGCGGCCGCGACGAGGACCGCCGCGAGCGGCTGATTTCGCGCGGCCACGAGATCGACTTCCACCCCTCCTTTATGCGCTCACGCTACGAGAACTGGATTTCGGGGCTCAACGGCGACTGGCTGGTCTCCCGGCAGCGCTTCTTCGGCGTGCCCATCCCCGTCTGGTACCCGCTGGATAATGCAGGCAACCCAAACTACGACGCACCCATCGTTCCCTCGGATGCGCAGCTTCCAGTGGACCCGATGGCCGACGCCGCACCGGGCTACGAGGAATCCCAGCGCGATGTGCCGGGCGGCTTCACCGGCGACGCCGACATCTTTGACACCTGGGCCACGTCCTCGCTGACTCCCCAGATTGTGGGCGGCTGGAGCCGCGACGAGGACCTCTTCGCCAAGGTCTACCCGTTCGACCTGCGCCCGCAGGGCCATGACATCATCCGGACCTGGCTCTTCTCCTCGGTGGTGCGTGCCGACGCACTGCAGAAGAACGCGCCGTGGAAGCACGCTGCGATCTCCGGCTGGATCCTGGACCCGGACCGCAAGAAGATGTCCAAGTCCAAGGGCAACGTGGTGGTTCCCACCGACGTCCTGGACGAGTATGGTTCCGATGCCGTCCGCTACTGGGCAGCCTCCGCCCGTCTCGGCGCCGACACTGCGTACGAGATCGCCCAGATGAAGATCGGCCGCCGCCTGGCCATCAAGCTGCTCAACGCCTCCAAGTTCGTCCTCAACCTGGGGGCCACGGAAAACTCGGTTGTTCGTGCGGACCTGGCCGTGCTCACCAATCCCCTGGACCGGGCGCTGCTGGCCCAGCTCGGCGAGGTTGTGCGGGAGTCCACCAAGGCGTTCGACAACTACGACTACGCCCGGGCGCTCCAGATCACGGAGAGCTTCTTCTGGCAGTTCACCGACGATTACGTTGAACTCGTCAAGGACCGTGCGTACGGCGCGGCCGGCGAGGCCGAGCAGGCTTCGGTGCTGGCGGCCCTGGCCACCACCCTGGACACCCTGCTGCGGCTGTTCGCGCCGTTCCTGCCTTTCGCCACCGAAGAGGTGTGGAGCTGGTGGCGCAATGGTTCAGTCCACCGCGCCGAGTGGCCCACGGGGCTGGAGGTTCCCGGCGGGGACACCACCATGCTGGCCACCGTGGGACTCGCACTGAGCGGTGTCCGCAAGGCCAAGTCCGAGGCGAAGGTCAAGCAGCGCACGGAGGTGCTGTCCGCGACCATCACGGCGCCTGAGGCATTGACCGCGCAGCTGCAGGCCGGCCTGTCCGACCTGAAAGCGGCGTCCAACGCCCGGGAGATCGCCCTTGTGGCGGGCGACGGGGAGCTGACGGTCAGCGGCGTGGACCTCGCCGTCACGGACGAGCCCGCCAAGGCCTAGCACCCGATTTCGGGCAAAGGGGAAGCCCCATCAGCGTTTTGCCGTTGGTGGGGCTTCGACTTTTCGGCCATCTGGTGACGACTTGATGGTCTGGCAGGATCCTTGGACTTTCAGGTCTTCCTACCTCGTCACTGGTAGCTTGTATCTGGCTTTGCCAAAGGCTGCGTCAGATACATGTCACTGAATCTTTGGTTCCTGCGTCCCGCTTCTTTCGAAGTGGGTAAGAACCATTGTTGTCCCGGCCGGAGGCATGCGCAAGGGCCCCGGGAGAACTACAAACGAGTAGTTTACCCGCGGCCCTTTCCGCTGCCGCATGGGGCGGTTCAGTCGAATTCCGGGCGCTCCGTGCGGCTGCGCTTAAGCTCGAAGAAGTGCGGGTAGCCGGCCAGGACGGTGGTGGCGTCCCAGAGCCTGCCGGCCTCCTCGCCCCGCGGAATGCGGGTGAGGACTGGGCCAAAGAATGCCGTGCCGTTGAAGGACACGACCGGGGTGCCCACGTCCTGGCCCACCAGCGAAATGCCTTCCTCGTGGCTTGCACGGAGCTGGGTGTCGTAAGCGTCGGTAGTGGCGGCTTCCGCCAGGGAGGCGGGCAGCCCGCATTCCGCCAGCGCCTTGGTGATGACGAGGCTGCGGTCCTTTTCGCCACCGTCGTGGATCAGGGTGCCCATGGCGTCGTACAGGGCCTTGACGGTTTCCTGCCCGTGCTCCTGCTGGGCGGCGATGATGACGCGGACCATGCCCCAGGCGTTGTCCATGGATTCCCGGTAGGAGGGCTCCAGGTCCCGCCCCTCATTGAGCACGGCGAGGCTCATGACGTGCCACACCGTTTCGATGTCGCGGACGCCCTCGACTTCCCCGATCCACCGGGAAGTGATCCAGGCGAAGGGGCACAGCGGATCGAACCAGAAGTCGGCCCTGTTCTTTACGGTTTCAGACATAGCGGATCCTTCGGTGTTGGCCGCTGCCCGCGCGGCAACCACGGCTGGCAGGGGTGTTAGGAATTATGCGTGACGTCAGGCGGACTTACGCCGCTTGGCCGCATGCGGAATCATGGTGGGCTCCGCGCCCTTCAGCACAACGTCCGCGGTGATGACCACGCTGGCCACGTCCTCCCGGCTGGGGAGGTCGAACATGACCGGCAGCAGGACTTCCTCCAGGATGGCCCGCAGGCCGCGGGCGCCGGTGCCGCGTTCCAGCGCCTGGTCCGCGATGGCGTCCAGGGCGGCGTCGTCAAAGACGAGTTCCACGCCATCGATCTGGAACATCTTCTGGTACTGCTTGACCAGGGCGTTCTTCGGCGTGGAGAGGATCTGGATCAGCGCCTCGCGGTCCAGGTTGGACACCGTGGTAATCACGGGGAGGCGGCCGATGAATTCAGGAATGAGGCCGAACTTGAGCAGGTCCTCGGGCATGACTTCGCCGTAGGAGTCCACCTTCTTGCTGGCTTCGTTGAGCGGTGCACCGAACCCGATCCCCTTGCGTCCGGACCGGGAGCCGATGATCTCCTCCAGGCCGGCAAACGCGCCAGCCACAATGAACAGCACGTTGGTGGTGTCGATCTGGATGAATTCCTGGTGCGGATGCTTCCGGCCGCCCTGGGGCGGTACCGAGGCGACGGTGCCCTCCAGGATCTTCAGGAGCGCCTGCTGCACGCCCTCACCCGAGACGTCGCGGGTGATGGACGGGTTTTCGCTCTTGCGGGAGATTTTGTCGATCTCGTCGATGTAGATGATGCCCTGTTCGGCCTTCTTGACGTCGTAGTCCGCGGCCTGGATGAGCTTGAGGAGGATGTTCTCCACGTCCTCACCCACGTAGCCGGCCTCCGTCAGGGCGGTGGCATCGGCAACCGCGAACGGTACGTTCAGCCGCCGGGCGAGGGTCTGGGCGAGGTAAGTCTTGCCGCAGCCGGTGGGGCCGATGAGGAGGATGTTGGACTTGGCGATTTCGACGTCGTCGTGGTGTCCGCCGTCCGCCAGGCTTCCGGACTTGGGTGCGTGCCCGGCCTGGATGCGCTTGTAATGGTTGTAGACGGCGACGGCCAGGGAACGCTTGGCAGGCTCCTGGCCAATCACATATTCCTGCAGGAAGTCGAAGATTTCGCGGGGCTTCGGCAGTTCGAAGCTGCCCAGGTCGGCGACCTCCGCGAGTTCCTCTTCAATGATTTCGTTGCACAATTCAATGCACTCATCGCAGATGTACACCCCGGGCCCGGCAATGAGCTTGCGCACCTGCTTCTGGCTCTTTCCGCAGAAAGAGCACTTCAGCAGATCCGTGCTCTCGCCAATCCGAGCCATATGTGAACCCCTTAGTATCTTGCTGCCGAGCAGCCTTGCACCGTCGCTGGAATCATCACCAGCCTGCGAGGACCGGTTTGTGACAACATCCACTCTAGGTCACATTAGCTCCCTAGGGTGGAAGGAAAAGGCCGGTGGGGCCAAATGAACTGGCCCGCACCGGCGCTTTACGTACTGCTACCTCGTAATTGCCTGAGGCTTGATCTTGCGTGAGTCCAGGACCTGGTCGATCAGGCCGTAGGCCTGGGCTTCGTCCGCGGTGAGGATCTTGTCACGCTCAATATCGTTGTTGACCTGCTCGGACGTCCGGCCCGAGTGGCGGGCCAGGGTGTCCTCGAGCCAGGACCGCATGCGCATGACTTCCGCGGCCTGGATCTCAAGGTCCGAGGCCTGTCCGCCCTGGCCGCCGGAAAGGGCGGGCTGGTGGATCAGTACGCGGGCGTTGGGAAGGGCCAGGCGCTTGCCCGGCGTTCCGGCCGCGAGGAGGACCGCTGCCGCACTGGCAGCCTGCCCCAGGCAGACAGTCTGAATCTCCGGGCGGATGTACTGCATGGTGTCGTAGATCGCCGTCATGGCGGTGAAGGAACCGCCGGGCGAGTTGATGTAGAGGGTGATATCGCGGTCCGGGTCGGTGGACTCGAGGACCAGCAGCTGGGCCATGACGTCGTCCGCCGATGCGTCGTCCACCTGCACGCCGAGGAAGATGATGCGGTCCTCGAAGAGCTTGGTGTAGGGGTCCTGGCGCTTGAAGCCGTAAGGGGTGCGCTCCTCGAACTGGGGCAGGACGTAGCGGCTGGACGGAAGATTACCGGCGGACCACCCGAAGTTGTAGTTCATTTTCTGTTGCTCCTGATCTGAGTGTTCGTGGTGCCGGTTTAGTTCTCGGATGCTGAATGGCTGCCGGAGCCGTTCGACGTTCCGCCGCCGCCGGAGACGGAGCCGGCGTGGGCGGCGATCTTGTCGAAGAAGCCGTACTCGAGGGCTTCCGTGGCGGTGAACCACTTGTCGCGGTCGTTGTCCTTGAGAATGGTTTCCACGGTCTGGCCGGTCTGCTCGGCGGTCAGTTCCGCCATGACCTTCTTCATGTGGAGGATCAGTTCCGCCTGGATCTTGATGTCCGACGCGGTGCCGCCGATGCCGCCGGAAGGCTGGTGCATCAGGACGCGGGCGTTGGGGGTGGCGTAGCGCTTGCCCTTGGTGCCCGAGGACAGCAGGAACTGTCCCATGGAGGCGGCGAGGCCGGTGGCGACGGTGACGACGTCGTTGGGGATGAACTGCATGGTGTCGTAGATGGCCATGCCAGCCGTCACGGAGCCGCCCGGGGAGTTGATGTACAGGTAGATGTCCTTGTCCGGGTTTTCGGCGGACAGGAGGAGCAGCTGGGAGCAGATTGCGTTGGCGTTGTCATCGCGCACCTCCGAGCCAAGCCAGATGATCCGCTCCTTCAGCAGGCGGTTGTAAATGTAGTTGTCCTGGGCCGCGGGATCGACGGTCGCCATCCGGGGGGCCTCTGGGTGCTGTGACATGTTTACTTACCTCTCGCTGGTGACGGTGACATCACTGAAAATCACTACTTGGACACTAACCGGTTTCACCGACAATTTGTTCGCGCCCCGACGGCTGTTCGCTGACGGCGCACGCTGGGCGAACGGGATGCGCCCGGACCCGGGCGGGACGCGAACGGCCCCCGGATCGAGTGATCCAGGGGCCGTTTCATGCGTCGTGAAAGACTAGGCCTTTGCCTCGGCCTTGTCGTCCTCGGAGGCGGTCTCGGCGGACTCCGCCTCCACAGCCTCGGCGTCTGCAGCCTCGGCCGCGGGAGCCTCTTCGCCGCCCGGGCGGACGAAGTCGCTGAGGTCAACGGCCTTGCCGTCGGTGTCGGTCACTTCGGCCTGGCCCAGGACAACGGCCAGCGCCTTGCGGCGGCGGACCTCGGAAACCATCATGGGGACCTGGCCGCTCTGATCGATGATCTGGGCGAACTGGTTGGGGTCCATGCCGTACTGGCTGGCGGTGGAGACGATGTAGTCGATCAGCTCGTTCTGGCTGACGTTGACTTCTTCCTTCTCGGCGATGGCGTCGAGGATGATCTCGTTCTGGAAGGCGCGCGCGGTGTTGGCGCGGACCTCTTCGCGGTGCTCCTCGGTGTCGTGCTCGCCTTCACCGTGGCCGTTGCCCTCCTTAAAGTGGGCTTCGAGCTGCTCTTCGACGACGGAGTCCGGAACCGGCACCTCGACGAGTTCGACGAGCTTGTCCAGGACCTTGTCGCGGGCTTCGACGCCCTGCTCCACGATCTTGGAGTCGGCGGCCTGCTTGGCCAGGTCCTCGCGGAGTTCGGCCAGGGTGTCGAACTCGGAGGCCAGCTGGGCGAAGTCGTCGTTGGCCTCAGGCAGCTCGCGCTCCTTGACGGCCTTGACCACAACCTTGACCTGGGACTCTTCGCCGGCGTGGTCGCCGCCGACCAGGGTGGTGTTGAAGATGGCGTCCTCGTCGGCGCTGAGGCCGGTGACGGCCTCGTCCAGGCCTTCGAGCATGGTGCCGGAGCCAACCTGGTAGGACAGGCCGGACGCGGAGTCAACCTCTTCGCCGTCGATGGTGGCGGTGATATCGATGGTGAGGAAGTCACCGTCGGCAGCCGGGCGGTCAACGGACTTCAGCGTGCCGAAGCGGCCGCGCAGTTCGTCCAGGGCCTTGTCCACGTCTTCTTCGGAGGACTCGGCAGCGGCAACCTCGACCTTGATGCCGGCGTAGTCCGGGAGCTCGATCTCGGGGCGCACATCGACCTCGGCAGCGAACTTCAGGCCGCCGTCGGTGGCGGAGGGGTCCGGAACCTCGGTGATTTCAACCTCGGGGCGGCTCAGCGGGCGGATGCCGGATTCCTGCACGGCAGCCTGGTACCAGCCGTTGAGGCCTTCGTTGATGGCGGTCTCGAGGACGTAGCCGCGGCCGACGCGCTGGTCGATGAGCTTGGCGGGAACCTTGCCCTTACGGAAGCCAGGGACCTGGATCTGCGAAGCAACAGTCTTGTAAGCCGAGTCGATGCTGGGCTTCAGTTCCTCAAAGGGAACCTCAACGTTGAGCTTGACCCGCGTGGGGGTGAGGTTCTCGACAGCGCTCTTCACGGTCTAAGTACTCCTGGGTTTGTGGGATGGGTTTCTGCAAACGCAATGTTTTTGTCCAGGCCGTGTGGTCCGGGCCGCAGAGTCGGGGTGACAGGATTTGAACCTGCGACTTCCTGCTCCCAAAGCAGGCGCTCTAGCCAAGCTGAGCTACACCCCGTTAGTGCACAGGCAAGTCTACGGTGATACGCGCCGTGTTTGCACATTTGACACGTAGCCCATGGATTAGGTTTAGTTATATCCGGCTTGGACAGCCAGCCCGGAGTTTCCAACTGCTAATGTTGCAAATGGATCTTCCTTCGGGGACGTAGCTTAATGGTAAAGCCTCAGTCTTCCAAACTGATTACGCGGGTTCGATTCCCGTCGTCCCCTCCACAGCAAAAGGACCCCCAACCGGGGTCCTTTTGCGTTAAGCCATAACCCCCGCGCCATAACCCCCGCGCCGTCCTGGGCACTTTGGCGGCAGGGTGTCATAAATTCCCGGCGGCGGCCGGAGTGTCCGTGTCGAAGTGCCCCGGAAGGGCGCCAGCAGGCCCTTGCTACTCCTGCTGGCAGTTGGGGCACCAGTAGAGGTTGCGTCCGGCCAGTTCGGCCATCAGCACGATGGTGCGGCATACCCGGCAGGGCAGGCCGTGCCTCTTGTACACGAAATGGGCGTCCTCGCGGGAGGGGAAACTGCTGCTCCTGGGCGGGACCGGCAAACCGGCCGCGGCCGCTTTGGCGGCCGTCGTTCCATCGAGGGTCCAGTATTTTGGCGGCGTGGTGATGATGCGGCCGTCGGCCACGCCGTCGTTCATGAGGGCGACGACGTCGCGCCACAGCTTGCGCGCGGCGGTGTCCGTTACGGCGGAGCCTGGCAGCCACGGGTGCAGGCGCAGGCGGAACAGAACCTCGGCCCGGTAGACATTGCCGATGCCGGCAATGATTTTCTGGTCCATCAGCAGCGCAGCCACGGGTGTCTTGCTGCGCTGCAGGTTGGCGGCAAACCGTCCGGCGTCGCCGCGGCGGTTGCGGAGTGGGTCCGGCCCCAGCCTGGCCAGCACCGCGTCTGCTTCCGCAGCGGTGATGGTTTCACAGGTTGTTGCGCCGCGCAGGTCCGCCCAGCCGTGGCTGCTGGCGAGCCGGACCCGGACCGCACCCACCGGGGCGGGTGGGCCGGCATAGGCGGCATCGGCGTCGTCATCCCCGTCCGGAAAGGTTTCCTGCTCCCCCACCCTGCGGGGCGCTCCAATGCTGGAGGCCCCGGTGAAGGTGCGGTCGCCGCCGAAGCTCCAGGCGCCGTACAGGCCAAGGTGGACGTGCAGCACCAGGGAGTTGTCGAAGTGCAGGAACAGGTGCTTCCCGTGGGCTTCGGCGGTGTGCAGCGTATGCCCGTCCAGGAGCGCCGCTCCCCCGCTGAACCTGCCCTGCGGGCTGGACACGGCAAGCCGCCGGCCCGCGAAAACGTCGCCGAACTGGCGGGCCAGGCGCCGTACGGAATGCCCCTCCGGCACTACTCGATGACCTCGCCGGTGGCCTCGTAGGCAGCGATCTTGCCGATCCTGCGGACGTGCCGTTCGTCGTTGCTGAAAGGCTCGGACAGGAAGGCCTCGATGAGCTCCGTGGCTTCCTCCACCGTGTGCTGGCGGCCGCCCACGGCTACCACGTTGGCGTCGTTGTGCTCGCGGGCCAGGGTGGCCGTGGAGTGGTTCCAGGCCAGGGCTGCGCGGACGCCCTTGACCTTGTTGGCTGCGATCTGCTCGCCGTTGCCGGATCCGCCCAGCACGATGCCGAGGGCGTGGACACCTGCCTGCTGGTCCGCCACCACCGCGAGGGCCGCGTTGATGCAGAAGGACGGGTAGTCGTCCTGTGCGTCGTAGACCTTGGGCCCGTGGTCCACCACTTCATAGCCCTTGGCGGTCAGGTGGGAAACCAGGTGGGCACTGAGCTCCATGCCCGCGTGGTCGGTGGCGATGTGGACCCGCGGGAAGGCAGGGGTAGAGGTCACGAGCAGAATCCGTTCAGTTGGCGGCGCTGGCGGCCGGGCCGGGAGGCACCGGCCGGTGGAATGACACGGACAAGGATACTAGGCCTCCGCAGGGCCGGGCTGCTGGGGCCCGCCGCCCCTGCGCGCCCTGGCGGCCACCCGGGTCAGGACCTCTGCGAGCCGGGCCGCGGAAGCCTGGCTGCCGCTGCTGACGGCGAGGCGCTGGCCGTCCGCCTTGCGCACGACGACGGCGGGTCCGCTGCTGACCAGCATCGCGGCGGTTTCGCCGTGCTTCCGGTAGCCCCAGCCGCCATAGTCAGCCGCCCGGACATCCGCCGCGCTGGCGGCAGTTATGGAGCCTGCCGGGATGTCCATCACCGGCACCACGCCGGCCAGCAAAACTTTCAGGCCGCCGCGGTCCGCCTTGACCCGGGCAAACAGGAACGCTGCCCCGAAGAAGGCCAGGACCACGAGCAGGACCCCAAGCCACGGCACGGCGATGGCGATCAGCGCCGCCGGGAACAGCGAGGCGATGCCGATCATGACGAAGACGGAGCTCCTGGCATGGACCCACAGGCGCATGCTGTCCCGGGTCAGGTCCGGGTCGAGCTCCGTGGCGATGGCGGCCTGTAGCGCCCGGTCGTCGTCCGGGGACCATTGCTGGTCCGCCTTGTAGACGAAACCCATGATCACGCCGAGGGACACCGCGGCGCCGCTGCCGAGGGCAAGGACGGTCAGGTCCACCCGCGATTCGCGGGCGTCCGCCAGGCCGGCCTGGCCAACCAGGCCGGCAGCGAGGGCACTAGTGATGAACAGCGTGAGGAAAAGCCCGGCGCCCATCATGATCCGCCGCATCACCACCGGGCGCCCCAGCGGCACGGCCTGGCAGAGGACGAGCCAGCCGAACACCACGATCATCAGGGCGCCCGCACCAACGTAGGCGCCGAACGGGGCGAAGGCCGCGCCGCCGGCGTCCGTCCAGCGGATGGCGAGCGGCTCGGGAAGGTCTCGCCGCAGCAGCAACGCGCAGAGAATGAACGCACCGGCCAGGACAACCGGAAACCCGACGGCAAAGCGAAGGGCCTTGGCATCCACCGAATCCAGGAACTTTCCCATGCCTTAACGCTACTCCGCACCGGCCGCCGCCGTGCCTGCGCAGCACGCGGGTGTGACCCGGGCAACCTACCGGGCCGGGCAATGCAAGAATGATCAGTGCCGGAGCTGGGTACCCCCACCTCCGCAGCCGCAACTTCTCTGGAGGTCCACTTGCCAGGCATGAACCTGACCCGCGCCGAAGCCCGTGAGCGCGCTGATCTGATCACGGTCGACTCCTACGACATCCACCTGGACCTGACCAAGGGCGGGGAGGTCTTCGGCAGCACCACCACCGTTAAGTTCTCCGCAAGGCCGGGATCATCCACCTTCATCGACGCCGTGACCCGCACTGTGCACAGTGTCACCCTGAACGGGCACGCCCTCGACCCTGCCGCCATGGCCGACGGGGTGCGCATCCAGTTGCCGGACCTCCAGGAGCACAACGAGCTCACGGTCGTGGCGGATGCGCCCTACATGAACACCGGCGAGGGCCTGCACCGGTTCGTGGATCCCGTGGACAACGAGGTCTACCTGTACACCCAGTTCGAGGTTCCCGATTCCCGCAGGATGTTCGCCGTCTTTGAGCAGCCGGACCTCAAGGCAACCTTTGCGTTCACCGTCACCGCGCCGTCGCACTGGGACGTCATCTCCAACTCCCCCACTCCCCAGCCATCCCCCGCAGCGCCCGGCGACGACGGCGGGGCCCGTTCGGTCTGGGCGTTCGCCCCCACACCCCGGCTGTCCTCCTATGTCACAGCCTTGATCGCCGGCCCCTACCAGTCGGTCCGCAGCGAAGTATCCAGTTCCGACGGCCGGGTCATCCCGCTGGGCGTCTTTGCCCGGAAGTCGCTCATGCAGTACCTGGATGCGGACAACATCTTCGAGCTGACCCGGCAGGGGTTCGCTTTCTTCGAAGAACAATTCGGCTGCCCCTACCCCTTCGAAAAGTACGACCAGCTGTTCGTGCCTGAATTCAACGCCGGGGCCATGGAGAACGCCGGTGCCGTGACCATCCTGGAGGGCTACGTCTTCCGCAGCAAGGTCACGGAGGCGCAGGTTGAGCGGCGTGCCATTACCGTCCTGCACGAGCTGGCCCACATGTGGTTCGGCGACCTGGTGACCATGCGGTGGTGGAACGACCTGTGGCTTAACGAATCCTTCGCGGAGTACATGTCGCACCTCGCCGCAGTGGAAGCAACGTCCTTCACGAGCGCCTGGACCACGTTCGCCTCGGTGGAGAAATCCTGGGCGTACCGCCAGGACCAGCTGCCCACCACCCACCCGATCTTTGCCGAGATTAACGACCTGCAGGACGTCGAGGTGAACTTCGACGGCATCACCTACGCCAAGGGCGCGTCCGTCCTCCGCCAGCTGGTGGCCTGGGTGGGGCCGGAGCAGTTCATGGCGGGCGTGCGGGAGTACTTCGCCAAGCATTCCTGGCAGAACACCGAACTGAGCGACCTGATGGTGGAACTGGAGAAGGCCAGCGGCCGCGACCTGGACGACTGGGGGCGGCAATGGCTGGAAACCGCAGGCGTGAACACCCTCCGGCCGGAACTGGAAACGGACCCCGATGGCACCCTGCGGTCCTTCGCGATCGTGCAGTCCGCAGTGGAGGAATGGCCCACCATCCGTCCCCACCGGCTCGCCGTAGGCCTCTACAACCTGAACGGCGCCGGAAAGCTTGAGCGGGTGCACCGCGAGGAGCTTGACGTCGACGGCGAACGCACGGAAGTCCCCGGCCTGGTGGGCCTGGCCCAGCCGGACCTGATCCTGGTCAACGACGACGACCTCGCCTACGCCAAGGTGCGGCTGGACCCGAAGTCCCTCGCCACGGCGACAGCGCATCTGAAGGACTTCGCCTCGAGCCTGCCGCGGACCCTGGTCTGGAATTCCGCGTGGGACGCAGCCCGCGACGGCGAAACCCCGGCGCGCAAGTACGTCGAGCTGATCCTGGCCAACGTGGCCGCCGAGTCCGATTCCTCGGTGATCCTGGTGCAGCTCCGCCAGCTGGCCACCACGCTGAACTTCTACGTTGCGGAAGAACACCGGGCAGCAGCAACCGTGGCAGCGGCCGACCGGCTGTGGGGGCTGGCGTCCGAGGTCCCCGGCGGTTCCGACGCGCAGCTGCAGTTCGTGAAGTCCTTTGCACTGCTCGCCAGCAGCGAAGGGCAGCTGGACAAGGTGGCCGGGCTGCTGGACGGCTCGGTGGTACTGGAGGGACTGGCCGTGGACCAGGACCTGCGCTGGGAGCTGGTGGCTTCACTGGTGGCCGGCGGCCGGATGGGGCAGGACGGGATCGACGCCGAACTGCAGCGCGACAACACATCCAGCGGGCAGAACGCCGCAGCCCTGGCCAAGGCGGCCATCCCCACCCCCGAAGCGAAAGCGGCGGCGTGGGAGTCGATCGTGCTCAAGGGCGAGCTTTCCAACGCGCTGCAGGGGTCTGCGGTGACCGGCTTCATGCGCGTCCATGACCGGGCGCTTCTGGAACCGTACGCCGAGAAGTACTTCGAGGCAGTGCCGGGCATCGTCGAGAGCCGGACGCACGCACTGGCCCAGCAGATCGTCGTCGGACTCTACCCGGCGCTGCTGACCAGGCAGGCCACCATCGACCGCACGGACGGCTTCCTCGCAGCCCTGCCGCCCGGAAGCGCGGCGCTGCGGCGGATGATGCTGGAAAACCGCGACGGCGTCGCGCGCGCCCTTCGAGCGAGGGCCGCGGATGTGTAGCAGCACACCGGCCGGAGGTGAATGATGGGCCTTTCCGAACACCACTACGAACTGGCGGTGCAATGGACCGGCAACCTGGGTGACGGGACAACGTCCTACCGCGGATATTCGCGGGACCACGACATCATCATCCCCGCGCTGCCTGTCCTCAAGGGATCCGCCGACCCGACGTTCCACGGTGACCGGGAACGGTACAACCCCGAACAACTGCTCCTTGCCGCGCTGGCGCAGTGCCACATGCTTTCCTACCTGCATGTGGCAGTCAAGCACGGCGTGGTGGTGACGGACTACCGCGACGAGGCTACGGGAATGCTGCGGCTGAACCGGGACGGCAGCGGCCAGTTCGAACGGGTGACACTGCGTCCCCGGGTCACGCTTGCCGACGGCGGCCAGGCGGAGCTGGCTGCCCGGCTCCACCATGAGGCCAACCAGGTGTGCTTCATTGCCCGGAGCGTGAACTTCCCCGTGGAGCACGAACCGGTCACGCTGGCCGGCTAGCCTGCGAGGCTGCCCACCAGGCGGGCCTCGGTAGCCGGTGCAAGTCCGGCTTTGCGTGGCCGGTCCAGGCCCCGGCTGCGTTCATCGAGCAGCGTGTCCTCAAGGGTTTCCCGCCAAGGCCGCAGGACCAGTCCTGCGGCCTTGGCGGCCTGGTTGCTGCGGGCCATGAAGCCGTCATGGCCGGGCGGGAGCCAGAGCGGCAGCGAGTCCGGGCCGGACCAGTACTCCACGCCCTGCTGCGCCAGCCACTCTCCGCCGGCCCTGGCAACGTGCCCACCGTGGCCGGCAGCTTCCCGCGCTGCCTCGAGGTACCCGTGGAACGGCAACGTGTCCCCCACGGCGTTCAATGCACCGGTAATGCGGTGTTCTGCGGCCAGCAGAATCCAGCCGGCGAGATCGCGGACGTCGATGACCTGGGTGGGGTGCCCGCCGATGTCCGGGACGAGGACCGGTTTATTGTCCCTGGCCAGGCGGGCCGGCCAGTAGCCGTAGCGGTCCGAGCCATCGCCGGGGCCGCCGATCAGGCCGGCGCGGCAGAGGTGGGCCCTGCCGCCGGCGCCGGCAAGGGTGGCGTCCTCGATGGCCACCTTCGATTCGCCGTAGTTTTCAGCAGTCGGCTCCACCCCGGGATCCAGCGCCGGCAGGAGTGCCGCATCCTCCGTTGCCCCGGGTACCGAGTGGTCCGCATAGGCGGAGCAGCTGGAGACAAAGGTCCAGTGGGCTGCCCGGTCCGCGAGGCACGCCAGCGCGTCCCGGGCGAAGGCCGGGTTCCGTGCGACGTCGATGACGGCGTCCCAATCCCCCGACACGCCGTCGTAGGCTTTCGCGCCCAGTGAACGGTCCGCCCTGATCCATTCGGCACCCCGCGGCGGCGCATCCGCAGCTCCGCGCGCCAGGCAAGCAACCCGGTGGCCTGCGGCGACAGCCTGGCGGACGATTTCTGCTGACAGGAAGGCGGTTCCGCCGAGGACAAGGATGCGCATTGCTCCACGCTACGGGGCTAGGGTTAAAGGAGAACAGAGCCACGCTTCAAGGAGTTTTTTCCACCTATGGTCAGTATGTTGTCAGTCCTGCCGTCCGCTGCGTCCGATCCGGGCGGCATCAGTATCACTGGGATCGTGATCAGCCTCGGCGTGGGCGTTGCCGTCTGGCTGGTGGCGACATTCGTTATTTCCCGCATCACCGGGCGGGTGGCGTCCGGAAGCAACTTCTTCAAGAACCGCAAGTTCAAGTGGGTGGCCCCCGCGCTGCGGGCGCTGGACCATGAACGGCGCGTGCAGCGCGCCGAGACCATCGGTTCCCTGCTCAACAGCGTGGTGGGCGTGCTGGTGGTGGTCATCACGGGCATGTACGTACTGCAGAACCTGGACATCAACATCGCCCCGCTGCTCACCAGCGTGGGCATCCTGGGTGTGGCCATCGGCTTCGGCGCCCAGCAGCTGATCCGCGACTTCCTGGCGGGCATCTTCATCACTATCGAGGACCAGTACGGGATCGGCGACGTCATCGAGACCAGCGAGGTAGTGGGCGTGGTTGAGTCGATGGGCCTGCGCATCACGCGTCTCCGCTCCGACGACGGCGCCATCTGGTACCTGCGCAACGGTGAGATCCTGCGGGTGGGCAACCGGTCGCAGGGGAATTACGTGCCGCTGCACGAGGGGCCGGACGGCACCACCGATCAGGGTTCGGACCATGGAGCCGAGAACACGAAGACCAACCAGAAAGCCGGAGAATAGCCATGACGATTCCTGTTGAGCCCCAGCGGCCACGCCAGCTGATGCAGAACGATCCCTTCAGCCAGCCCGGCTACACGGACAACTTCTACGACGCCGTGGGCGGACACGACACGTTCGTCAAGCTCATCGACGTCTTCTACGACGGCGTGGCGACCGATCCGCTGCTGCGCCCGATGTACCCGGAAGAGGACCTGGGGCCGGCAAAGCGCCGGTTCCTGATGTTCCTGGAGCAGTACTGGGGAGGTCCCACCACCTACGGGGAGGAGCGCGGCCACCCCCGCCTCCGGATGCGCCACATGCCGTTCAAGGTAACGCCCGAGGCCAAGGACCGCTGGCTGTTCCACATGCGCAAGGCCGTGGATGCCCTGGAGCTGCCGCCCCTGTATGAAGGCACCCTCTGGGACTACATGGAGCGGGCAGCGCTGTCCATGATCAACAGCCCGTCCGGCCAGTAGGCGGTTCCGGCCGCACCTGCCGCTAGAGCAGCCCGCTTCCGGTCCGGGCAAGGACGTGTCCGCGGCTGCCGGAGAGCCGGAACCACCGGCCGGCGCGGTACAGCTTCTGGTCGCCGTCCGCGAGGAAACCCAGGGCGAGGGCTGCGAAGGCGGCCCCCGCCGGCAGCCCGGACCCGTCCAGCTCCCTGCCCCAGACGGCGGCCCTCGCGTTGTTCACGATCATCGCGCCCGGCTTGTCCGGCACGATCCCGGCCACCTCGGTGATCCCCGCCTCGGCTGCTTCCCGCAGGGATGCATCGCTTCGCGCACCCAGCAGCTCCCAGCCGCCGCGGGGCGCGCCCACGCCCGTCCAGGACTCGGTGACGGTGGTGGGCGGAACCGGCAGCTCGACGTCGTCCTCCCCGGCCCTGGCCAGGCGGTCCAGCACAGCCGACAACGTCACTGTGACGTCCGTTTCCGACGGCGCTGCCAGCGCCATGGTGCGCAGCCCCAGGATGGTGGGGGTGGATTCACCCAGCAGGCGGGGCCGCAGCACGCACACGTACGCAGCGAGGACGGTGCCCGCGGCCTGCAGCCGGATGGCGCCGTCGTCGATCGCTTTGGCGCGCGTGGCGTAGGTCTTCAGGTCGGCAAGATCGCGGGGATCAGCGAAGCGGAAGGACGAGGTGAGGAGATCAGACACACCAAGAACACTACCGGCTGGACCGCGGTTGAGCAGTGCGGGGGCGCCGTCTAGAGTCAAACCATGACTGAAGCCGAAGCCGGACTCCTGGCGCCGCCGAACGGTGACCCCACGTTGTCGCTGATCAAACTGCTTGACCTGGGCCAGCTGGAGGGAGCCCGGACGGACGAGGATATCTTCCTTGGGCCATCACAGCAGCAGCCCCACCACCGGGTGTTCGGGGGCCAGGTCCTGGCACAGTCACTCATCGCATCCATCCGCACGGTGGACCCGGAGCGGTATGTCCATTCCATGCACGGGTACTTCCTGCGGCCCGGCGATGCCAACAAGCCCATCACGTTCGGAGTGCAGCGCCTCCGGGACGGCCGTTCCTTTTCCGCCCGCCGGGTCCACGCCTACCAGGACGGAGTGCCCATCCTGTCGATGATCGCGTCCTTCCAGGGCGATGACGAGGGCGTCGAGCACGAGTCGGTTATGCCCGCCGGGATCCCGGACCCCGAGTCCCTGCCCTCCACCGCTGACCTGCTGGGCAAGTTCGACAACCCTGTGGCGCGGCACTACGCCTACGAACGGCCTTTCGATATCCGGCACGTGGATCCGCCGCTGTACATCTCTGCCAAAGGCGACCGGGAAGCCCGCAACGCCGTATGGATGAAGACGTTCGGGCCCATGCCGGACAACGCCAACCTGCACAGGGCGGCCCTCGCCTACGCCAGCGACTACACGCTCCTCGAGTCCATCCTGCGCCGGCACGGCCTGAGCTGGATGACGCCGGGAATGAACGTCGCCAGCCTTGACCACGCGATGTGGTGGCACCGGCCCGCCCGCGTTGACGAATGGCTGCTCTACGTCCAGGAGTCACCCAGTGCGCAGGGCGCCCGCGGGCTGGCCACCGGCAAGATCTTCAACCAGGCCGGGCAGCACGTTGCCTCGGTGGCGCAGGAGGGCATGGTCCGGGTTCCCACGGATGTGAAGAGCAAGGTGGTGGGGGCTTTCCAGTCCAAGGTCCTGGAGCACCAGATCCGCAAAGCCGGCCGGGACTAACAGGCGCGACGATACGCAGGAGGCCGGCATCCCAACGGATGCCGGCCTCTTTTGCGCCTGACTCTTAGTCGCGGGTCAGGCGGCGGTGGGTCACTCGGTGCGGCTTGGCGGCATCGGGGCCCAGGCGTTCCACTTTGTTCTCCTCGTAGGATTCGAAGTTGCCCTCGAACCAGTACCACTTGGAGGGGTTTTCGTCGTCACCTTCGTAGGCCAGGATGTGCGTGGCCACCCGGTCCAGGAACCAGCGGTCGTGGGATACGACGACGGCGCAGCCCGGGAACTCGAGCAGCGCGTTCTCCAGGCTGCTGAGGGTTTCGACGTCGAGGTCGTTGGTGGGCTCGTCGAGGAGCAGCAGGTTTCCGCCCTGCTTGAGGGTCAGCGCGAGGTTCAGCCGGTTGCGCTCACCGCCGGAGAGTACGCCTGCCTTCTTCTGCTGGTCCGGACCCTTGAAGCCGAAAGCGGCCACGTAGGCGCGGGACGGCATTTCCACCTGTCCCACCTGGATGAAGTCGAGTCCGTCGGACACAACCTCCCACAGCGTCTTGTTGGGGTCGATGCCGCCGCGGCTCTGGTCCGCGTAGGAGATCTTGACGGAGTCACCGATCTTGAGGTCGCCGCCGTCGAGCGGCTCCAGGCCCACGATGGTCTTGAACAGGGTGGTCTTGCCCACGCCGTTGGGTCCAATGACGCCGACAATGCCGTTGCGCGGCAGGCTGAAGGACAGTCCGTCGATGAGCACCCGGTCCTCGAAGCCCTTCTGGAGGTTCTTGGCCTCCAGCACCAGGCCGCCCAGGCGGGGTCCCGGCGGAATCTGGATCTCTTCGAAGTCAAGCTTGCGGGTACGGTCGGCCTCAGCAGCCATTTCCTCGTAGCGGGCGAGGCGGGCCTTCGACTTGGTCTGCCGGCCCTTCGCGTTGGAGCGGACCCACTCGAGTTCCTCGGCCAGGCGCTTGGCCTGCTTGGCGTCCTTCTTGCCTTGAATCTCCAGGCGGGCGCGCTTCTTCTCCAGGTAGGTGGAGTAGTTGCCCTCGTAGGGGTACAGGTGGCCGCGGTCCACCTCTGCGATCCATTCCGCCACGTGGTCGAGGAAGTAACGGTCGTGGGTCACGGCCAGGACGGCGCCCGGGTAGCTGGACAGGTGCTGTTCGAGCCACAGCACGCTTTCAGCGTCCAGGTGGTTGGTGGGCTCGTCGAGGAGCAGGAGGTCCGGCTTCTGGAGGAGAAGCTTGCACAGGGCGACGCGGCGGCGCTCACCACCGGAGAGGTTGGTGACGTCAGCGTCGGCGGGCGGGCAGCGGAGGGCGTCCATCGCCTGTTCGAGCTGGGAATCCAGGTCCCAGGCGTCGGCGGCATCGATGGCTTCCTGGAGCTTGCCCATCTCCTCGAGGAGGGTGTCATAGTCAGCGTCCGGGCTGGCCATTTCCTCGGAGATCTCGTTGAAGCGCTGGATCTTGCCGTAGATCTCGCCCACGCCTTCCTGGACGTTGCCCAGGACGGTCTTCTCTTCGTTCAGCGGGGGTTCCTGCAACAGGATGCCCACACTGTAGCCGGGGCTGAGCCGGGCCTCGCCGTTCGAGGGGGTGTCCAGTCCGGCCATGATCTTGAGGATGGTGGACTTACCGGCACCGTTCGGGCCTACAACGCCAATCTTGGCGCCAGGGAAGAACGACATGCTTACGTCGTCAAGAATGAGCTTTTCGCCAACGGCTTTTCGGGCCTTGGTCATTGTGTAGATAAATTCCGCCATGGTTCCAAATCTAGTGGGTTGGCGGGCTTAACTCATATTTGCGGCAGACTCAGGAGCCGACGAAGCACTTGCCGTTCGCCAGCACGGGCAGGACGGTGACCGTCACTGCCCCTTCCCTGACCTGGCCGATGACGCAGTCCTTGCCTTGCAGCACCGCCGCTTCGATGGCATCCGCCTCCAGGCCGGTGGGGGTACGGCTCTGGGAGACCTGAAGGACCGCGGGTGCGATGCCGGCGCCGGTCAGGGCGTCAGTCACCTGGGCGGTGGCCGGCTTGGGCGCCGCCGACGCGAGCTGGGTCAGCACGGTGGTGACGGTCTGCTTGACTGTTTCGGTGGCCACAGCTTCGGGATTGGCTGAGGGCGTTGCCGAGGTGTCCGCGAGCGCCTGGCCGCCTGCTCCGCTGTCTCCGGCGGGAGCAGTTTGCACAGTTGACTCTTCATTGCCGGTGGCGGGCCCGGCAGATTCAGTGGGGGAGCCGGACGTACATGCGGACAGCAGGACCAGGACCGCCGCGGCTGCAACGATGCGAAGCGGCAGCGAGCTGAAGCGGAAGGAGGCTGAGGGAGCAGCTGGTGAGCCGCCGGCCCAGTTAATCTGCCGGTGGTCAGGGATAAGCCGCATGCTGTCATTCTGCCACGGGCTGCCTGGCCGGGTTTGCAGCCTGGGCGGACAGGGCGCGGCCGGGGGGTGCCGGTACCCTGCCCGCCCAGGAACCTGGTGGGCGCGTTGATGGGGATAGCTAGACTCCTGATTCGGCGAGCTCCCCCGTTTCCAGATTGAGTGGTACAAGGTTGCCGTCGCCGTCCTCCACGTAGCTAGCGGCAGGATCACCGCCATCCACGTCTTCGTCCCCATCATCGGGTTCGTCGAGCGGGCCATCCGGGTCAATGCTGTGTGCCGGTCCGGGAGGGTTCCCGTGCTCTACAAGCGAGAGCGCCGGCTTCGTGGAAGAACGGGTGAAGTTGGCCGTGCCCCACATGAGGTCATGACCCACGGCATCGGCATCGATGGTGTGTGAATAGTAGACCCTGCCGTCCCTTTCCCAGCTGCGGATCTTGAGCTTTCCTACCACGATGACGGGCTGGCCCTTCCTGATGCTGCAGCCGATGCTGCCCGCAAGGTGCCGGTAGCCCTGGACCAGGAACCAGTTCGTGTGGCTGTCAGACCAGACGCCGGTTTCCCTGTCACGCCGACGGGTGGTGGAAGCTATGCGGAAGGAGGCAGTGGCTGTTCCCCCCGGCGTGGTGCCGCTTGTGATCTCGGTGGCAACAAAGCCCCGGATCGTAATGGTGTCGCTCATCTCTTCGTCCTGTCGTCAATGGTGGTGCCCTAGCAGGCAAGACCAGCTTGCCGCCGGCGCGAGGACAGGACGAGGGCAGGCAGCTCCTATGTGGACAACCCTGCCTTCGCACCGCCTGTAGAGGGGAAGTCGGCCACGCCGGGACCGACCGGCGCCACGGGCAGTCCCGGCAATGTAAACTTTTCGAGGCGCCAGAGTTCAGCTCCGGACGCACCCGCCTCAGTAGCTCAGGGGATAGAGCAGCGGCCTTCTAATCCGCCGGTCGGGGGTTCGATTCCCTCCTGGGGCACGCCAGATGACGCCTTCGGTTCCCGGAACCGGGGGCGTCGTGCGTTAAGCAGCACATCAGGATTGCAGCAGGTGCGGCGCCTCGATCAGTGAGCGGACAACGCTGCCGGCAGCGCCGAGGAGCGCCCCTGACTCCCCAACGACCGAAAGGGTCACCTGCTCAGGGGAGAACCTGCCGGGGGCGTACGTGCCGAGGCTTGCCAGCAGCGGTGCCCGCAGCCACGGATCGAGCAAGGCGAAGTGGCCGCCGAGCACCACGGAGCCGATGTTCACTACCCGGGTGGTCGAAGCCAGTGCCACACCGAGATACAGGCCTGCACGGTCCACGGCCGTCGACGCCGCGGGTTCGTCCGCCTCCAGCGCCTGCACCAGCAGGGCCATCGACGCAGACCGCGTCCGGGTATCGGCTGCGATACCCGCGGCGGCAAGGATCGCGTCCTGGCCGGCCACCGTTTCCAGGCACCCGGTTCCCCCGCAGGAGCAGCGGGTACCGTCGGGTTCCACCACCACGTGCCCCACTTCCCCGGCATGTCCCTCCGGGCCCGTGAACAGCTCGGAACCGATGACCAGCCCGCCACCGACACCAACTTCGCCGGAAACAAACAGGAAGTCGGAGCCGTCCTTTGGCCGGTGCCTTACCTCGGCCAGGGCTGCTGCGTTGGCTTCGTTGAAAAGCGCCACGCCCAGGGGCGCGTCCGGCAGCACCACGCCGGGGTCCAGGGACACGTTCGTCCACCCAAGGTTTGGTGCGGTCAGGATGTGTGCCGCAGCGGGGTCCACGAGACCGGGCACCGCGAGCCCTCCACCCAGAACCTCGACCCCGCGCTTCGCCGCCGCCCGAACCGTTCCGGCCAGGTCCGCCAGCGCCGCCAGCACAGGCCCTGTACCCGCGGACCGGTTGTCCTGCTCCCGCACTTCATGGACCAGGAGGTTTCCACTCAGGTCAACCAGCCCCGCCGCAATGTAGTCGACGTTGATCTCCATGCCCAGGACAGCGCGGGCGGGATTGAGTTCAAGGCCGACGCCGGGGCGTCCACGTCCTTGCTGGCTTTGCCCCGCTTCGTGGAGGAGCCCCGCGTCCAACAGGTCCAGGACGAGGCTTGACACCGACGCCTTGGTCAACCCAGTGGCAGTGGCGAGCTGGGCCCGGCTGGGCCGGACACCGGCCGGCGCCTTGGCAATAGCCCCCAGCACCAGCGCCGTATTGCTCCGGCGCACGTCTCCCATGCTGCCGGGCGCGCCAGCCCCGGTTGCAGGCAAAGCGGATGCCGTTGCCACGGAACCTCCTCGAAAATTTTTCTCCGGCAGGGGGCCGGACCTCTTGACCCCAGCCTACGGCGCTGCATATAGTTTAGGCAATGAACTAATTGCCGCGCTACTGCGGCACGAGTGCAAGGACGGATCAATGCCCCTCTCCCCCACCCCCGCCGACAAGTTCACCTTTGGCCTCTGGACCGTTGGCTGGACCGGTGCGGACCCGTTCGGCGTCGCCACCCGCGCCGCCCTTGACCCGGTGGAAGCCGTCCACCGCCTCAGTGAGCTCGGCGCCTACGGCATCACCTTCCATGACAATGACCTGATTCCCTTCGAAGCCACCGCTTCAGAGCGGGACCTGATCCTGAAGAACTTCCGGGCAGCACTGGCAGAAACCGGCCTGAAGGTGCCCATGGTCACCACCAACCTGTTCAGCCACCCGGTTTTCAAGGACGGCGGCTTCACCTCCAACGACCGTTCCATCCGCCGCTTCGCCCTGTCCAAAGTCCTGCGCAACATCGACCTCGCCGCCGAATTCGGCGCCGAAACGTTCGTCATGTGGGGCGGCCGCGAGGGCAGCGAATATGACGGCTCCAAGGACCTTTCCGCCGCCCTGGACCGCATGAAGGAAGGCGTGGACACCGCCGCCGCCTACATCAAGGACAAGGGCTACAACCTGCGCATCGCGCTTGAGCCCAAGCCCAACGAGCCCCGCGGCGACATCTTCCTGCCCACCGTCGGGCACGGACTGGCGTTCATCGCCCAGCTCGAGCACGGCGACATCGTGGGCCTGAACCCCGAGACCGGGCACGAACAGATGGCCGGGCTGAACTTCACCCACGGCATCGCGCAGGCCCTCTGGGCCGGCAAGCTCTTCCACATCGACCTCAACGGCCAGCGCGGCATCAAGTACGACCAGGACCTTGTCTTCGGCCATGGCGACCTCACCAGCGCCTTCTTCACCGTGGACCTGCTCGAGAACGGCTTCCCGGGCGGCGGACCCAAGTACGACGGCCCGCGCCACTTCGACTACAAGCCGTCCCGCACTGACGGCTACGACGGCGTCTGGGAGTCAGCCAAGGCCAACATGGCCACGTACCTGCTCCTCAAGGAACGTGCCACCGCCTTCCGCGCAGACTCCGAGGTCCAGGAAGCCCTCGCGGCCTCCGGTGTCTTCGAACTCGGCGAAGCCACACTTGCCCAGGGCGAAACCGCCGCGGACCTCCTCAAGGACGCCGCCGCGTTCGAGGATTTCGACGCCGACAAGGCCGCCGAGCGTTCCTTCGCCTTCGTCCGGCTGAACCAGCTCGCCATCGAACACGTCCTGGGCTCCCGCTAGGCCATGGCCCTCGTAGCAGGCATCGACAGCTCCACCCAGTCCTGCAAGGTGGTGATCCGCGACGCGGACACCGGAGCGCTGGTACGGCAGGGACGTGCCGCCCATCCGGACGGCTCCGAAGTCCACCCGGAGCACTGGTGGACAGCACTCGAGGAAGCCATCGCCCGGGCGGGCGGGCTTAACGATGTTGCCGCGGTCTCCGTGGGAGGCCAGCAGCACGGCATGGTCTGCCTGGACAGCGGCGGGGAGGTGGTCCGCCCCGCCCTGCTCTGGAACGACACCCGCAGCGCCGGAGCCGCCGCTGACCTGATCAAGACGGCGGGCGACGGCGACACTGCCGCCGGCGCCCGCTACTGGGCAGAAACCACCGGTACGGTGCCGGTAGCCTCGCTGACCCTGACCAAGCTGCACTGGCTGGCGGAGAACGAACCGGAAAACGCCACCAGGGTGGCCGCCGTCTGCCTTCCGCACGACTGGCTGTCCTGGCGGCTGATGGGCTACGGCCCCGGCAGCGGCGAGGAAGGGCTGAAGGCCCTGGCCACCGACCGTTCCGACGCCTCGGGAACGGGGTACTACTCAACGGCGGAGGGCCGCTACCTGCCGGAGGTCCTGGCAGCCTCGCTCGGCCGCGTGCCGGTGCTGCCCAGGGTCCTCGGCCCGCTCGAAGCGGCAGGCCGGACTCCACAGGGTGCCCTCGTCGCAGCCGGCGCCGGGGACAACGCTGCGGCTGCCCTCGGCACCGGGGCACGGCTGGGTGACGCCGTGATGTCGCTGGGCACCTCCGGCACGGTCTTTGCCATCTCGGAAACACCGGCAGCGGACCCCTCCGGGCTGGTTGCCGGCTTCGCCGACGCCGCAGGGCACTACCTGCCGCTGGTCTGCACCCTGAACGCAACGCGCGTTTTCGACGCCACAGCTGCGCTGCTGGGAGTGGACCTGCCGGAGTTCAACCGGCTGGCACTGTCCGCGGCACCCGGAGCGGGCGGCCTGACCCTGGTTCCCTACTTCGACGGCGAGCGCACACCCAACCTGCCGGACGCCACCGGATCGCTGCATGGCATCACCCGCGCGAACTACACGCCGGCGAACATGGCACGCGCCGCCGTCGAGGGCGTTGTCTGCTCACTGGCCGACGGGCTTGCTGCACTGCAGGGCCAGGGGGTCTCGGCCCGGCAGGTCCTGCTGGTGGGCGGCGGAGCCCAGTCTGGCGCGGTGCAGGAGGTTGCACCGCAGCTGCTGGGACTTGATGTTGTGCTGCCGCAGCCGGGCGAATATGTTGCCGACGGCGCCGCCCGCCAGGCCGCGGCGGCACTGGCGGGACGCTACCCGGAATGGGCGGCAGACGCCGTCGTCCTTCCCGCGGGCAAGGACGACGGCGGTGTGCTGGCCCGTTACCGCAGTTGCGCGGCACTGTACGCCTGACCTCCACCCAAAAGAAGACCCGGACCGCGCCGTATGCGCGGTCCGGGTCTTTTCTGTGGGGCGCAGGCTCCTGCCGTGACGTAGCAGGAGCCCGCGGTCTATCCAGGCATCCGGACTGTGTCAGGCGTACGGGAGGACAAGCTCCGCGTAGCGCTCCTTCACCGTGGACAGGACGATGTTGCCGTCCGTGTCCCAGATTTCCTGGTTAAAAATTTCCACTTCGATGTCTCCGGTGTAGCCGGCATCGCGCACCCAGGTGCCGATGGTGGCGAAGTCCACCACGCCGTCGCCCATGTATCCGCGGGAGAGCAGCGGATCGGCGGCGATGGGCATGTTGAAATCGCACACCTGGTAGGAGGCGATCCGGTTCTCGCGGCCGGCGCGTTCGATCTGCGCCTTCAGTTCCGGATCCCACCAGACATGGAAGGTGTCGACGGCGACGCCCACCGTGGAGGGGTCGAACGGGGCGGCGAGGTCCAGGGCCTGGCCGAGGGTGGAGATCAGCGCACGGTCCGCGGCGTACATCGGGTGCAGCGGCTCCAGCACCAGGCGGACACCGTTCTCCTCAGCGAACGGGACGAGGTCGGCAAGGCGGTCTGCCACGCGCTGGCGCGCGGCCACCACGTCCTTCTCCTCCGGTGCCAGCCCGCCCACCACGAGGAACAGCTCCCTGGTGTCCAGGGCAACGGCTTCCAGGATGGCGGCCCGGTTGTCCGCGAGGGCGGCAGCCTGGCCTTCGGCATCGGCAGCGGTGAGGAAGCCGCCCCGGCACAGGGAGGAAACCCGCAGGCCCGCGTCCTTGATCAGGCGTGCGGCCTTGTCCAGGCCAGCCTCCTCCACGCGGTCCCGCCAGGGGCCGATGGCGGGAATGCCGGCGTTGACGCAGCCCTCAACGACCTGGGCGAGGGTCCACTTCTTGGTGGTGGCGCTGTTGATGGACAGGCGCGAGAAATCACTCATACTCCCACCCCGTTGATGCGCAGGTAATCAGACATCCGGAAGGCGGCCAGGGCGGGGTCTTTCAGCAGGCCCGCCTGGTCTGCCAGTTCAAAGGTCTTGGCCAGGTGGCAGACGGACCGTCCGGAGTGCAGGCCGCCCACCATCTGGAAGCCGGGTTGCTTGCCGTTGAGCCACGACATGAACGCGATGCCGGTCTTGTAGTAGAACGTCGGGGCGCTGAAGATGTGCTTGCCCAGCTCGCGGGTGGAGTCCAGGATTTCGCGCGCCCTGGCAGCGTTTCCGGCGTCGTAGTTCTGCAGGGCCACCGAGGCGGCCGGATAGATGGCCGCGAAGATGCCCAGCAGCGCGTCCGAGTGGTGGCTGCCGTCGCCGTCGATGAGCTCCGGGTAGTTGAAGTCGTCACCGGTGTAGAGGCGGACACCTTCGGGCAGGGCCGCGCGCAGGGCCACCTCGTGGCTGGCGTCCAGCAGCGAGACCTTCACGCCGTCGACCTTGTCCGCGTTGTCCTTGATGAGGTTCAGGAACGTTTCGGTTGCGGCAGGCACATCGTTGGAGCCCCAGTAGCCGGCGAGCGCGGGGTCGAACATGGTTCCCAGCCAGTGCAGGATGACGGGCTGGTCCACTTCCTGCAGCAGGGCGGAGTACACGTTCACGTAGTCCTCGGGGCCGGCGGCCACCTTGGCCAGCGCCCGCGATGCCATGAGGATGACCTTGGGTCCGGCTTCGGTGATCACCGCGATCTGCTCGCGGTAGGCAGCGAGGACAGCCTTGATGCCCGCGTCCCCGGCCGGCAGGGAGTCAATGTCCAGCTGGTCGGTGCCGGCGCCGCACGCCACGAGATCGCGCACGGACTTGCCGGCGGTTGCTGCGTTGCCTGCCGAGACCACTGAGGCGGCTTCCACGCCGGTGCACTTGATGAGCTGCTGGGTGGCTGCCCAGTCCAGGCCCATGCCGCGCTGGGCGGTGTCCATGGCATCGGCAACGCCGAGGCCGTAGGACCACAGCTCGTGCCGGTAGGCCATGGTGGCATCCCAGTCGAGCCGGGCCGGAGCCCCGGGGGTGTTGTCGGCAAGGACTTCGGGAATGACGTGCGCTGCGGCGTAAGCACGCCGGGCCGTCAGCGGAGCGGTGGGGCGGGCCCACGTGGTGGCAGCCTGGAGGCGGTACTCGCGGGTGCCGCCGTCGGAGGAGGGAAGGATGAGCGAGGTCATTAGAGGGTGATCTCCGGGATGTCGAGGGTGCGGCGTTCCTCATTGGACTGCAGGCCGAGCTCGGCGAGCTGGACGCCGCGGGCGGCGGAGAGCAGGCCGAAGCGGTGTTCGCGGCCGGCGACGACGTCGCGGAGGAATTCTTCCCACTGCAGCTTGAAGCCGTTGTCCAGTTCGGCGTTGGCCGGGACTTCCTGCCACTGGTCACGGAAGGATTCGGTGACGGGCAGGTCCGGGTTCCAGACGGGCTTGGGGGTGTGGGCGCGCTGCTGGGCGACGCACTTGTTCAGGCCGGCGACGGCTGAACCGTGCGTGCCGTCCACCTGGAACTCCACCAGTTCGTCACGGTAGACCCGGACGGCCCAGGAGGAGTTGATCTGGCCGATGACCTCGTCGCCGCCCGGGGTTTCCAACTCGAAGATGCCGTAGGAGGCGTCGTCCGCGGTGGCCTTGTATTCCTTGCCGGCCTCGTCCCAGCGGGCAGGGATGTGGGTGGCGGTCTTGGCGTTGACGCTCTTGACCTTGCCGATGATGCCTTCCAGGACGTAGTTCCAGTGGCAGAACATGTCCGTGGTCATTCCGCCGCCGTCTTCCTTGCGGTAGTTCCAGGACGGGCGCTGGGCGGCCTGGATGTCTCCTTCAAAGACCCAGTAGCCGAATTCGCCGCGGATGGAGAGGATGCGGCCGAAGAAGCCTTCGTCCACGAGGCGGCGGAGCTTGACGAGGCCGGGCAGGTACAGCTTGTCGTGGACGACGCCGGCCGTGACGCCTGCTTCCTTGCCGATGCGGGCCAGTTCAATGGCTTCCTCGAGGGTTTCCGCGGTGGGCTTTTCGGTGAAGATGTGCTTGCCCGCCTGCATTGCGTTCTTCAGGGTGGCGGCGCGGAGGCTGGTCATGGACGCGTCGAAGACAACATCCACGGTGGGGTCGTTGATGACGGCGTCGAGGTCGGTGCTCCACTCGGCAACCTTGTGCTTCTCGGCAAGCTCGCGGATCTTGGCCTCGTTGCGTCCCACCAGGATGGGCTCCACCTGGACCCGGGTACCGTCCTCCAGTGTGAAGCCGCCGGCGTCACGGATGGGAAGGATGGACCGCAGCAGGTGCTGGCGGTAGCCCATCCGGCCGGTGATGCCGTTCATGGCGATGCGGATCGTTTTCGTTTCGAAGCCCATGTGTCCTCCACGGTGAGTGAGCGTTTTACTCAAGTCCTGTTGGGAAAGCGCATTCCCACTTCCTCAATGATGCACGCCAATGCGCGCATTGGCAAGCGCTTTCCGCTTGGAACTTTCTGCGCCATAATGTGGTAACCGCTTTATTGGTCCACGACACCCAGGAGATGCTGTGGCTGCAAGTACCCTCACCGAGGTGGCCCGGCTGGCCGGGGTATCCCCCGCCACCGCATCGCGCGTCCTCAACGGCTCGGCACGCAAGCCCGGCAAGGACATCGCGGACCGCGTCCGCCAGGCGGCCGATTCGCTCGGTTACATCCCCAACGCCCAGGCCCAGGGCCTGGCAAAGTCCAGCTCCGGCCTCATCGGCCTGATCGTCCACGACATTGCCGACCCCTACTTCGCCGCCATCGCCCGCGGGGTCCAGGAGGCGGCCCGGGAGCAGCGCAAAATGGTCCTGCTGGCCACCACCGGCGGTGCACCCGCCGAGGAGAAGGAAGCCGTGGCGGCCTTTGCCGCCCGCCGCGCCGACTCCATCGTGATCGCCGGCTCACGGTCGTCACGGACCGAGGACCAGGAGGACAACGCGGAGCTGGCGGCGGAGCTGGACAGGTACTGCCGCAACGGCGGGCGCGTGGCCGTCGTCGGGCATCCGGTGGTGGGTGCGTCGGCACAGGAGGGCTACCACGTGGTGGCGGTACCAAACCAGGAACTCGCCGGGGCGCTGGCCGCCGAACTCGCCGCCTACTGGGGCGGGGACTTCGTCATCATCGGCGGACCGGAGGGGCTGTTGACCTCTGACGACCGGATCCACGGCTTCCAGGAGGGACTGGCCAAGGCAGGACGGGCACCGGCGGAAATCCTGCGCAGTTCATTCAACCGGGCCGGCGGCTACGAGGCGGGACTGAAGCTGGCAGCGCGGATCAAGGGCGGCAGCACCGGAACGGGGGAACCGGCCGGCCCGAAGATGTGCATCTTCGCCGTGAACGACGTGATGGCCATTGGGGCGGCGGCGGCGCTGCGTGCGGAGGGACTGCGGATCCCCCGCGACGCAACCATCGCCGGCTTTGACGATATCGAGACCCTTCGGGATTTCCGTCCGGCCCTCTCCACCGTGCGCCTGCCGCTGGAGGAGATCGGCCGGCTCGCCACCCGGGCGACGGCGCCCCTGGCAGGCGACGACGACGAGCTGCCGCAGCCCATCACCGGCGAGGTCGCGCTGCGCCGCAGCACCGAGGTGGCATGAGCATGGCGATCGATCTGACGGAAGTACCTGCCGCAGGAAGCGGGGGCGGCGCCCGGCCGGCATTCCTGGTACTTCCGGGCGGCGGATACGCCAGGCAGGCGGACCATGAGGCGGAGCCTGTGGCGGAGTGGCTGGCTTCGCTGGACATCCACGCCTTCGTGCTGCGGTACCGGGTGGCCCCGGACCGGCATCCGGCACCCCTTGAAGACGCCAAGGAGGCCATGCTGTACATCCGCAGCGGCGCTCACGGCCTGCCTGTGGATCCGGAGCGGGTGGGCGTGCTCGGGTTTTCTGCCGGCGGGCACCTGGCCGCCACCCTGTCCACGGCCACTGCCACCGGCAGCCCCCGGCTGGACGTCCCCGCAGCCGTCCCGGAACTGAGCGTGCTCTGCTACCCCGTCGTGTCCCTGACGCACGAAGTGCACCAGGGCTCGGTGGACAACCTCCTTGGCGGCGCACCGCCGTCGGACGTCCTCGCGGCACTGTCCCCGGACGTGCAGGTCAGCAGCGTGACTCCGCCGGCGTTCCTATGGCACACGGCCGATGACTCGGCGGTTCCGGTCAGCCACAGCCTCCGCTATGCGGGCGCGCTGATGGCAGCCGGCGTCCCGGCGGAACTGCATGTCTTCCCGCAGGGCCGCCATGGCCTGGGCCTGGCGGGCGGAGAACCGGGAACGGCACACTGGCCCTCCCTCTGCGCGGACTGGCTGGCACGGGCAGGCTGGGCAGCGCCGGCCGGAGCGGCGCCACTGGCAGCAGCCACCGTCGGGAACGACTAGCCGGTTATGCCCGCCGGGCAGCCGCGGTCAACCCGTGGCACGGATAGTCCACGATGCCGAGTGGGAACCGCCCGGCATCAGGTGCACCACGTCCCGGCCCGAGTTGAAGGCGTCCGGCGGGCAGGTCATCGGCTCCACGGCAAGGCCCAGCCTGTCCGGACCTGTGGGCTTATCCGCCGTATGGACCTGGACCCACGGCCACTCGGGGCCCCAGGCCAGTTCAACTCCCGTTCCTCCCGGGTCCGTCACCCGCACGCGCGCCAGCCCATCGTTGTCCCGGGCGATGCCGGTGAAGGCGTGGTCTATTTTCAGCGGCCCCACGCGGCGCAGCGTCCGGAAGTCGAACTCATGCTGGTCAACACTCCGCATCCCCACGGGCAGCAACCGGTCCGGTGTCACCTCAAGGAACTCCGCCGCGGGAATTTCGATTGACCAGTCGTCCAGGGGTGAAGACCCGGCCACCAGGTAGGGGTGGGGGCACACACCGTAGGGTGCGGCGACCTTGCCCGTGTTGACGGCCTCTACGCTGCAGCGCAGCCCGTCCGCCGAGAGGGCATACACAGCCGTCAAGTCCAGTTGCGAAGGAAATGCCGGCCCAGGTTCCACACGGAAACCCAGGGTCACTGCACGTCCGGTGGCCTCCAGGACTTCCCACACCCGGGCCGTGGCGAGGCCATGGAGCGCCGACCCCCTTACCGGCTCATTGACTGGCGCCATATAGTCCTGCCCGGCGTAGGTGTATCTGCCGTCTGCGAGGCGGTTGGGCCAGGGCGCGCAGATGACGCCGCGGTAGTCCGGAATGGGGCCGTCGGCGCCAAAGCCCACCACAAGGTCCCGCCCGCCGTGCCGGAGGCCGCGGAGGGCTCCGCCGCGTGCGGTGATCAGGGCTGTGTAGGGGCCCGAGGAGATGGTGAATTCAGTGGCGGCCATAGTGAGCTCCGGAAGTGGTTTGTTAGCGCTCACCAGCCTACAGCACACCGGCCCGGCGACCTGCAGGCTAGAGTGGCCGCATGGGCGTCGCGGAACGGATCAACGGAGCTGTCCTCCGCCTGATCCGGGACGCCCTTCGGGAGCGGGCAGATCCTGTCCGGGGAGCCGGCATGCAGGCGTACATGAAGTCCAGCCAGCCCTCGCTGGGCGTGCGGGTGCCGGAAGTCCGGCGGGTGGTGGCGTCAGCTGTTGCCGCCGCTCCCTTCGCCTCCGCGAAGCAGCTCCGTGGCACCGTACTGGAGCTGTGGCGCACCGCGGGCGTCCGTGAGGAACGGTACGCAGCCATTGACCTTACCGCCGGCCGGTTGGTTGCCGGAGACCTGCAGATGCTGCCGGTGTACGAGGAAATCATCCGCAGCGGGGCGTGGTGGGATTTTGCGGACGGGGTGTCCGGCCGGCTCTGCGGCCTGCTGCAGGCGCACCGGCCGGAGATGACAGCCGTGCTCCAAAGCTGGAGCAGGGACGCCGATTTTTGGATCAGGCGGGCTTCCATTACCGCCCAGCTCAAGGCAAAGGAAGCCACCGACACTGCTTTGCTCACGCAGGTCATTGAACCGAACCTTTCGGACCCCGAATTCTTCATCCGCAAGGCGATCGGCTGGGCGCTGCGGGAGTATGCGAAGACGGCGCCGGAATGGGTAGCGGCCTTCGTTGCGGAGCATTCCTCCCGGATGAGTCCCCTGTCACTCAGGGAGGCTCTGCGGCGGATCGGTCAGGACAGCTCCGCTAGATAACGGGCCGCTCGAAGACGGGCCCGCCGGCTTTGCGGAAAAGCCGCCTGGTTTGCGGATCCCAGAAGATCAGGTAGAGCCCGAACAGCAGCCCGGTGACGGCCGCGGCAACCCGTGCCAGGGCGAGCGCGAAGCCCAGGTCCTCGGTCTGCAGGTAGGGGAAGACCTCCAGCTGGTCGGAGATGGCGTAGATCATGAAGAAGGACACCACAAAGTAGAGTGCCTTGACCTGCCAGTCGTTCCGGATGCCGGTGACGGCAAACAGCGGGATGAGCCACACCACGTACCAGGCCTGGATGATGGGGGCCAGCAGGACCACGGCCGCGAGCGCCAGTGTCAGCCGCCGCATCAGGCGGTCATAGTCGCCCCGGAAAATTTGCCAGCCGACGATCGCCACAGCCAGCAGTTTTCCGGCGTTGACCACCCAGCCTGCCGGCACGGACCCGTCGAGGCCGAAGGAGTTGGCCAGGGACGCCACCACCATGCCAATGAGCCCGACAGGCGCGTACCAGATGGAGATACTGCCGGGGGCAGAGAGTCCGTTGATCCAGCCGAAACCGAAGCCGTTGACCAAGGCCATCAGGGTCAGCAGGGCCAGGCTCAGCCCGCCGGTCAGGGCCCAGAACACAAACTTCCGCGCCCAGCCCGCCTCCCGGCCGGCCCAGAGCAGACCGATGAACGGGAGGAACACGATGGTGATGGGCTTGACCGCGATGGACAGGGTCACCAGCACGACGCCCCGGAGCACCCGCCGGGTGGCTGAGTAGTAGAGGCCGGCCAGCGCCAGGCCAATCATCAGCGCATCATTGTGGACGCTTGCGATGAAGTTGGTCAGGAAGAGCGGGTTTGCGGCAGTGAGCCACAGGGCACGGTGCGGGTTGATCCCGTGCAGTTCGGCAAGTTTGGGCACGTAGATGACGCAGAGGATTACACCGGCCAGCGCCACCAGCCGGAAGAGCATCACGCTGGCTTCCGGCTGGACGTTCGTGGACCACACCACCAGTTGCTCAATCCATAGGAACAGCTGGCCATAGGGAACGGGAGCTTCCGTCCACATCTTGTCCGCGCCCAGCTGGAAGTAGTTGGACAGGGCGGAGATACCGTTCTCGTACGGGTTGAAGCCTTCCACCATGAGCCGGCCCTGGCCGATGTACGCATAGACGTCACGGCTGAACAGCGGCACGCAGAACATCATGGGCAGCCCCCAGGCCACCACCGCCTTCAGGGTGGCGCTGCGCGCCTCGGCTCCCCAGACGTGGACTATCTGCCCAAGCCGCAGCCAGGCCCGCACCAGCAGCATGGCACCCACGGCCAGCAGCACGATGGACAGGGCCACTCCCGCTGCCTCGGCACGCATCCAGATGAACAGCGGCATCCGGCGCAGTTCCGAGACGGGGGCCAGCCAGCCCACGCCAAGCGAGCCGACCAGCAGGAACATGGAGCCAATGAAGCCGGCAAGGAGCGGGGAGCGGGGATTGTCCATGCCGGCAGTGCCCGCTTCGGCAGTGGCGTCGGCCGCCAGCTCCCCCGCCGCGGGCAAAGGCGCCGTCATGTCAGGATCGTCCAATCTTTTTGCATTTGCGCGGCTCGTGTCCGGCAGGCGGCACAGCCGTCCGGGGGCGCTTTTCGTCCGACAGCAGGGCGACCCGCCGCGTACCCGAAATCCTAGCACCGGCCGGCTGGCGGGAGGTGTAACGGTAGGCTGGTCCGGTGCCTATCTCTAACGAACGAATCGTCTGGATCGACTGTGAAATGACCGGACTGGACATCAAGAACGATGCCCTGATCGAGGTGGCGGCCCTGGTCACCGACTCCGAACTGAACATCCTTGGCGACGGCGTGGACGTGGTCATTAAGCCCGATGATGCCGCTGTTGCCCAGATGAACGATTTCGTCCGGGATATGCACACCAAGTCCGGCCTCCTTAAGGAGCTTCCGTCCGGCAAGACCATGGCCGAGGCAGAGGCCGCAGTCATGGAGTACATCGCGGAATGGGTGCCGGACCCGCGGAAGGCTCCGCTGGGCGGGAACTCGGTGGGTACTGACCGGGTGTTCCTCTCCCGGGACATGCCCGCTGTGGTGGAACACCTGCACTACCGGGTCATAGACGTCAGCACCATCAAGGAACTGTCCCGCCGCTGGTACGCGCGTGCCTACTTCCAGTCCCCCGCGAAAAAGGGCGGCCACCGGGCACTGGGGGACATCAAGGATTCCATCGATGAGCTCCGCTACTACCGCGAGGCGGTGTTCGTCCCCGCCCCCGGACCGGACAGCGCAACGGCACAGCAGATTGCCCGCCGCATCACGGCGGGGGAAACGGCCGGGCTGCCGGAAGCGTAATCTGCGCCACGTTTCCAGGAATTTTTCCCGAAAAGGCCAAAAGTGGACAAAGCACCCCGGAAGAGCAGGTAAGCTATTTGAGTTGCCTTTCCAGGGGACCGGGAAACCGGTCATTCTGCGGGAAACATGGTGGGCGTAGCTCAGTTGGCAGAGCGCCTGGTTGTGGTCCAGGAGGTCGCGGGTTCAACCCCCGTCGCTCACCCTCACGGGACGGCAGGTGGCCGTCCAAGAAGGAGGCCGTACCGGATATCCGGTACGGCCTCCTTTGTTGTTGCAGCATCGCCCCGGTCCTCGGCCAGGGCCGCAAGCCGAAGGACCACTGACATGACCGTTTTGCCAATCACCATCTGGGGAGAACCCGTGCTGCACCGCCGGGCCTCCGAGGTTGAGGTGTTCGACGACGTCCTGCGCGCCTTGATTGCCGACATGTTCGAAACAAACGATGCCGCCAACGGCGTGGGCCTCGCGGCCCCCCAGATCGGCGTCGGCAAGCGGATCTTTGTCTACAAGTTCGCAAACGACGACGGTGCTCCACCCACCGGCGTGCTGGTCAACCCCGTCCTGACGCTGTCCAAAATCTCCGGTGCCGCTCCGGACCCGGACGAGGAAGAAGAGGGCTGCCTGTCCTTCCCCGGGGAGGTGTATCCCCTCAAGCGTGCCGAATGGGCCCGGGTGGAGGGTTTTGACGAATTCGGGCAGCCAGTCAAGTTCGAGGCCACCGGCTGGTTCGCCAGGGTCATCCAGCACGAATACGACCACCTGGACGGAAAGCTCTACGTCAACCGGCTTATGGACCGCTACTCCCGCAAGGCGATGAAACAGGCCAAGAAGAACGGCTGGGGTGCGCCAGGCCTGACCTGGATGCCGGGGGTGGATCCGGACCCGTTCGGACACTAGCCGGCCGCGGGTACCGGATGTGTCGCGTGTCAGCGCGCCCGCACCGTCTGCTGGTCCGGGCAGGAGCCGAGGACGCGCTTCATCGCGTCCTTCTCCGCGTCGGTCACCCAGAGGCTGTAGGCGGCCTTGACGGAAATCTGGCGTGCTGCGTAATGGCACCTGATGGACTTGTTTGCGGGAAGCCAGGTGGCGGCGTCGCCCGCGCTTTTCTGCTGGTTGGCCGGCCCGTCCGCGGCGATGAGGTTCAAGGGATCATTGGCAAGGCTTTGGCGCTGGCCCGGAGTCAACCGCTGGGCGCCCTTTTGCCAGGCGTCCGCGAGGGCCACGACGTGGTCGATCTGCACTGCCCGGCTGCTGTCCTGGCCGCGGCGGAAATCGACGTGCTGCGCGGTGTAGGGTTCGTGGAAGCGGCCGGCCGACACCCGGCAACTTGAGCCTTCGGCGAAGACAACGTCCGCCAGGTCGCGGCGGAGGATGTCGTTGCGGGTATCGCATCCGTTCCGGTCGACATCAGCCCAGGCCTGGCCGAAGGCTTCCCGGTTGTAGCCCTCCTTGGCTGCCCGGCCCTTGACGGGCAGCACCTCCAGGGCATCAAGGGCGCGTCCGCCGGGGACCGGGTTGACGGGTACCACCGGCTTCATCCAGGCGGGATCGAAAACGGGCGCTTCGGAAGGGCCTGCCAGCGGCGGTTCCGCGAGGGCGAACTGGCCCGCGGCAAAGAACCAGGCAAGGGCCGCAACAACGGAAACAGCGGCCACGGCCAATATGGCCCAGGCCTGCCGGGAGCGGCGGCGTGCCCGCCGGTAGGCGGACCAGCTCAAGGTCACGGCTTTCCCTGCCGGGGGCTGACGTCATCCATCCCACCAACCTAGGACAACGTCTGCTCCCCCTCGCCGGTTTCCACAGTGTGGAGGGCGGGTGACGGATCATTCGGGGGCGGTTACTGCTCCCGCATCACCCGCCGGAGGTCCTCTTCGGCAATGGCCAGGAGGCCCTCGAGTTGGCGTACCCTGTCCTCGCCGACGTCGCCTGTCTTGTATGCCGCGCGTGCCCCCTCAAGGAGACGGAGGGCTTCCTTGTGGTTGGCCTTGGCGACATCAAGGGCGTGTTCCAGGGTGGTGTCGTGCTGGAGTGTCGAATCTTTTTCCATGCCATTAGTGTGGTCCTGATTCCCGGCTGATTCCAGAGAACCAGCCGGGAATTAGCGTGACCTGCAAATGGCTAGACGGCGATGGCCGCCAGCGCCTTGGCGCTTTCCTTGGCGGGGTAGGACGGCGGGTTGACGCCGGCCATCTCCTCCATCACGCGGACCACCTGGCAGCTGTAGCCGAATTCGTTGTCGTACCAGACGTAGACTACGAGGTTCTTGTCAGTGGAGACGGTGGCCAGGCCGTCCACGATCCCGGCGCGGCGGGAACCGACGAAGTCGGTGGAGACCACCTCGGGGGAATCGATGTAGTCGATCTGCTTGCGCAGGTCCGAGTGCAGCGACATTTCGCGGAGGTAGTTGTTCACCTCGTCCTTGGTGGTCCCGTTCTCCAGGGTGAGGTTCAGGATGGCCAGCGATACGTCCGGCGTGGGAACGCGGATGGAGCTGCCCGTGAGCTTGCCCAGCAGTTCCGGCAGTGCCTTGGCAACTGCTTTGGCGGCACCGGTCTCGGTGATCACCATGTTCAGCGCCGCGGAGCGGCCGCGCCGGTCGCCCTTGTGGAAGTTGTCGATCAGGTTCTGGTCGTTGGTGAAGGAGTGCACGGTTTCCACGTGGCCGTGGACCACGCCGAACTTGTCGTTGAGGGCCTTCAGGACCGGGGTGATGGCGTTGGTGGTGCAGGACGCCGCTGACACGATCTGGTCGGTGTCCTCGATGGTGCCGTGGTTGATGCCGTGGACGATGTTCTTCAGCTCGCCCTTGCCCGGCGCGGTCAGCAGCACCCGGGCAACACCCTTGCTCTGCAGGTGCTGGGACAGGCCTTCGGCGTCGCGCCAACGCCCGGTGTTATCGACCAGCAGCGCGTCCTTGATGCCGTATGCGGTGTAGTCAATGGTGGCCGGATCGTTCGAGTAGATCACTTGGATCCGGACGCCGTTGGCGGTGATCGTGTCGGCTTCCTCGTCGACGCGGATGGTGCCTTCGAAGGAGCCGTGCACGGAGTCACGGCGCAGCAGGCTGGCGCGCTTGGCCAGGTCGTTGTCGGAACCGCGGCGGACCACAATGGCACGCAGGCGCAGGCCGTGGCCGCCACCGGCCTTTTCGATCAGGAGGCGGGCCAGGAGCCGGCCGATCCGGCCAAAGCCGTACAGCACGACGTCGGTGCTGGTGCGCTCGTCAGCGCCGCGCTTGCCCACGATCTCGGCGAGCTCGGCGCGGAGGAACTCCTCCAGGGTGGCGCCGTCGCCCTCTTCCTTGAATTTCTGGTTCAGGCGGGCAATGTCGATCGCGGCCGCGCCCAGCTCAAGCCCGGCCAGGGTGTTCAGCAGCGGGGCAGTCTCTTCAAGGAGCAATTCGTCCTTGCTCATCCGGCGCGCGAAGCGGTGCGCCTTGAGGATGTTCATGGTGGACTTGTTGATCAGGCTCCGGCCATGGATGCTGGTCACCACGTTGTTTTCGCGATACAGCCGGCCGATCACCGGAATCATGGCCTCGGCGAGGGCCTCCCGGCCCATCCATGTATCAAGACAAGAATCTGACGTCTGGCTCACAGAAATACCTTCCTCGGTTCAGCCGCATACGTCCTCGTACGCGGATGTCGGCCACCGGATGATGTCCAGGGGCACCCACGCCTGCAGGGTTCGGCCCCCAGGCGCATGGATCGTGTGCAAAGAAAAACCGCCGGCTGCGAACGCAGCTCCCGGCGGAAGAACCCCTACGTCCGGTATCTATTCTAAGTTGGCCCGCGGTGCGCAACAGGCTGCAGGCGCGTGAAATCACTCACACGACGGGGCAGCTAGTTGTGCAGCGCCGAGTAGAGGTTGAGGCTGGCGGAAAAGACCACCCATGAGAAGTAGGGCAGCACCAGCAAGCCGGCACCTGCGCTCACCGGGCCGAAACGCAGGATCAGGAACACCAGGGACACCGCCAGGCCGGCGATGACGGCGAACGCCACCCACAGGGCAGCGGTCCCCAGGACGGGATACAGTCCGAAGAACGTCAGCGGCCACCCTGCGTTAAGCACCAGCTGGACGATATAGCCGGCCAGCGTCCCCCTGGTCAGGGCACCTTTGCGCCAGACCAGCCAGGCGGCAACGGCGACGCCGATGTAGAGCGCAATCCACATGGAGCGGAACATCCATCCCGGCGGCATCCACGGCGCCTTGACTGACTCCGCGAACCAGCCGGCCGAATGCAGGATGATGGGAATCGAGGCCAGCGCCCACGCGGCCAGGGAAAGGGCAAGGAAGCCCAGCAGGGCAAGCGCCTGCCTGGCGCGGCCGGGAGCGGCGCCCCGGGCCGGTTGGCTGGCCGGGTGGCGATCAGTATTTGCGGGCACGGTTTAGGATCACCAACAAAACTTCCAAGGTCAAACCGGTTTGATGGACGGGACAGCCGATACGCCGGGTTCTGTTCCCCGCTTCCGTTGCCGAAAGCGGGGCGACGGCCATCCATCTACGAGTACCGTTGCCGGTACCCTCCAGCGGCCTACCCGGACACTCGGGCGGGCAGCCCTCGAACGTGTCCTGTCTGGCCTTGCTCCGGGTGGGGTTTACCTAGCCTTCCCGGTCACCCGGGAAGCTGGTGGTCTCTTACACCACCGTTTCACCCTTACCCGCTCTCCCCCGTCCAGGGACAAGGGATGCGGGCGGTCTGTTCTCTGTGGCACTTGCCTGCGGGTTACCCCGAGTGGGCGTTACCCACCACCCTGCCCTGTGGAGCCCGGACGTTCCTCGAGCCACTTGCGTGGCGCGCGGCCGTCTGGCTGTCCCATCCTCAACCAGTCTACCGGCGCGGGGCGTCCTTTCCGCCGCCGGTAGTATCGGACGGTGCTTATTCTGCTTCCCCCTTCCGAAGGCAAGACGCCGGCTGTCCGCGGTGCCGCCGTCGACTGGCAGTCCCTGGGCTTTCCCGCCCTCAACCCCTACCGCGCCAAAGTCCTCGAGGCGCTGGGGACCGTCAGCGCACACGAGGACGCCCTTGCGCTGCTGGGCGTGGGGCCGTCGCTGAGCGACGACGTCCGCCGCAACACCCGGCTCCGCGCGGAGCCGGCGGCACCAGCACACACCATCTATTCCGGGGTCCTGTACGACGCCCTCGGCTACCGGAGCCTCACCCCGGCCCAGCGCCGCAAGGCCGACGAATCGGTGCTGGTCATCTCAGCGCTTTGGGGAGCGCTGCGTTTCGGCGACAGCGTGCCCGCCTACCGGCTCTCGATGGGGACGGCACTGCCCGACGTCGGCAGGCTTGCCCCGTTCTGGAAGCCACTCCTGGCGGACGCACTGGCCGCGGCCGTGGAGGGCCACCTCCTGGTGGACTGCAGGTCAAGCACCTACGCCGCCGCGTGGACCCCGCCGCCCGCCCGGACAGTCACGGTCAATGTCTTCACGGAAACCGGCGGCGTGCGCAAGGTGGTCAGCCACTTTGCCAAGCACACACGCGGTGAGCTTGCCCGCCACCTGCTGGTGCGCCGCGGAAAGGCCCCCGCGACCCCCGAGCAGCTCCTTGGCGCCGCGCAGGAGAAGTGGGGTGCGGAGCTGGTTACTGGCTCTGCCCGGAAACCGCACGCGCTGAACATCATCCTCCAGGGCTGAAAGCCCGGCAGGTCAGGCCCACTCCTCCGAACGCACCAGGATGGCGCCGGAATCGGGGCAGAAGACGATGTCGTCGGCGGAAGCTGCCTTGACCTCGGCGAGGTCGCCGGGGCTGAGCTTCATGCCCGAGGCCTCCGACATCCCGTGGAACAGCCGGGCCGCACCCACGCCCCGCTTCGCCAGCGTCTTCTCGTAGACGGCAAGCAGTGGGGCGTCGAGTCCCTGTGCGAATTCATCGCGCTTGGCCCGGACCTCGGCGGCTTCCGCGTCGACTCCGGCGATGGCCTCGTCCAGTTCTGCCCGGATGCTGCCGAAAGAACCCTGGATATCGTCCACGATGACCTGCTGGGCTGCCTGGCGGGCCCGAAGGGTGTCCAGCCTTTCCAGGACTTCCAGTTCCACATCCTCCAGGTCGGAGCGGCGCTTGTTCAGCGAGGCAATGTCCTTCTGGAGGGCCACAAGGTCCTTGGACAGGCCGGTGCCGCTGTTGAGCCTTGCCTCGTCCCGTTCGATGCGGGTGGCCACCTGTTCCACGTCCGCCTCGGCACGCTTCAATTCGGATTCTGCGTCGTGGACCGCCACCTTGGCTGCACCAAGTTCCCCGTTGGCAACCGAAAGGGCGGCTTCGAGGTCCTTGATCCGTGGATCGTTTTCAAGTTCGCGGCGACGGTTGGCGAGCGATCTAAGCCTGGCATCCAGCCCCTGCAGTTCGAGCAACTTCAACTGTTCCGCCGGTGCTGCCTTCGCCACTATTACCTCCGCTTGTTCCCTTCCGGCCGGAGCCGGGCACCTTGCCGGCGCTTCCTCGACTCTAGCGCCTGGCTTGCTCCGCTGGCTTAGCCCGGAGTGAGTATGAAGTCCCAGGGATCGCTGTTGGTGGTACTGACCTGGATTTCGACGTCGTGGCCCTGGTCCGCGAGGACATTGCCCAGGGCGGCCGCAGCCGCCGGCAGCCAAAGCCATTCGCTGGCGAAGTGCGAGACGTCCACGAGGTACGGGCGCCCGTTCAGCGCCGACTCCCGGGCTTCGGATGCCGGGTGGTGGCGGAGGTCGGCCGTGACGTAGACATCGGCGTTGCTGGCCCGGACTTCGTTGAACAGCGAGTCACCGGCGCCGCCGCAGACGGCAATGCGCCGCACCAGGCCGTCCTTATCGCCGGACACGCGAACGCCGCCGGCCACGGACGGCAGGATCTCAAAGACCCGGGCGGCAAACTCACCCAGGGTCATGGCATCCGCCAGTTCGCCCACCCGGCCAATCCCCTCTTCCGGCAGTCCGTTGGCGGCAACCGTGAGGGGTGCCACGTCCTGGAGGCCGAGGGCGTCTGCGAGCACGTCCGAGACGCCTCCGACGGCGGAATCACCGTTGGTGTGCACCGTCAGGAGTGCCGTGCCCGACTCGATGAGCCGGTGGACTGCCCTTCCCTTGGCGGTCGTGGCGGCAACCGATGTAACACCCTTGAGGAGGAGCGGATGGTGCGTGATGAGGAGTTCGGCGCCCCACTCCACGGCTTCCTCGATGACCTCCAGCGTGGGGTCCACCGCGAACATCACCTTGGTGACCGGAGTGGACGGGTGGCCCGCCACCAGTCCCACCTCGTCCCAGTCCTCGGCCAGGGACTCGGGCCAGAGCTCCTCCACCGCCAGCAGCAGGTCGCCCAGGCTTGGAGCCTCCGTACCGGCCGCCGCCGGCGTGTCCGAGGGGGCGTCGCCGTCGTGATTCCGGTCGTTGTGGTCTTCGGGGCCGGTAACGTCGGTGTCCACAGGTTCCATAGTCTTAGTTTTACCCCATCCGCCATCGCCACCCCCGTACCGTGACGGGTGCCGCGCCCGGGCGGGGAATCATCCGGGCGCGCCAACCATTGAAGAGGTCATGAAAACTTTTGTTCTGGGCGGAGGCTGCTTTTGGTGCCTTGACGCTGTCTACCAGAAGACCAGGGGCGTCACCTCAGTGGTGTCCGGCTACACCGGCGGGCACGACCCCCACCCCGACTATTACTCCGTCTGCAGCGGAGCAACCGGCCATGCCGAGGTCGTGGCCGTGACCTTCGACGAGGACATCATTCCGGCCGAGGTCATCCTTGACATGTTCTTCGCCCTCCATGACCCCACCACGCTGAACCGGCAGGGGTACGACGTCGGCACGCAGTACCGTTCGTCGATGTTCTACGAGACCACGGAAGAAAAGATCCTGTTCGAGGAGGCGATCGAACGGAACCAGGAGCTGTGGCGGGACCCGATCGTCACCGAGGTCAGCCGGCTTCCGCGCTTTTACGTGGCAGAGGAGTTCCACCAGAACTTTTACGCCAAGCATCCCGAGCAGGGGTACTGCCAGGTGATCATCAACCCCAAGCTGGCCAAGGCCAGGAAATATTACTCTGCGTGGCTTAACGCTTAGCCAGGGTTACGGTGCCTCGTTAGGCTGACCTCAGTATCCACCCTTCAGAGATAGGCGTATGTACATGGCACGGATCTATGACGATGTAACGCAGTTGGTTGGCGGCACTCCGCTGGTCAAGCTCAACCGGCTCAGCGAGGGGCTGGAAGCCACCGTCGCCGTGAAGCTGGAGTTCTACAACCCTGCCAACAGCGTCAAGGACCGCATCGGCGTGGCCATCGTCGACGCCGCCGAGAAGTCCGGGGCCCTGAAGCCGGGCGGCACCATCGTGGAAGGTACTTCCGGCAACACGGGCATCGCCCTGGCCATGGTGGGTGCTGCGCGCGGCTACAAGGTGGTCCTCACCATGCCCGAGACCATGTCCACCGAGCGCCGGGTCATGCTGCGCGCCTTCGGTGCCGAGATCGTCCTGACCCCCGGTTCCGAGGGCATGCGCGGCGCCGTGGAGAAGGCACAGGAGATCGTGGCCAACACGGAGAACGCCATCTGGGCACGCCAGTTCGCGAACGAGGCCAACCCGGAGATCCACCGCAACACCACCGCCGAAGAGATCTGGGCCGACACCGACGGCAAGGTGGACATCTTCGTTGCCGGCGTCGGAACCGGCGGAACGGTCACCGGCGTCGGACAGGTCCTGAAGGAGCGCAAGCCCGACGTCCAGATCGTGGCCATCGAACCCAAGGACTCGGCCATCCTCAATGGCGGCGCGCCCGGCCCGCACAAGATCCAGGGCATCGGCGCCAACTTTGTCCCCGAGATCCTCGACACCAACGTCTATGACGAGGTCCTGGATGCCACGCTTGAGGACTCCGTGCGTGTTGCCCGTGAACTTGGCGTCAAGGAAGGCATCCTGGGCGGCATCTCCTCCGGCGCCATCGTCTGGGGAGCGTTGGAGCTGGCCAAGCGGCCCGAGAACAAGGGCAAGCTGATCGTCGCCGTCGTATGCGACTTCGGCGAGCGTTACATCTCCACCGTCCTCTATGACGACATCCGGGGCTGATCAGGCCGCTTTCCGCCCGTTTCCTGTAGAAAGAACTTTGTGGGCTTTTTCGCAAGACTGAAGGAAGACCTCGACGCCGCCCGGTCCCATGACCCGGCGGCTCGAGGTTCTTTTGAGAACTTTTTCGCTTACTCCGGCCTGCATGCCATCTGGATCCACCGGCTGACGCACCGGCTGTGGCAAAATCCGGCCCTCCGGTTCCCGGCCCGGCTGATCTCCCAGCTGGGCAGGTTCGCGACCGGCATCGAGATCCACCCCGGCGCCACCATCGGCCGCAGGTTCTTCATCGACCACGGCATGGGCGTGGTCATTGGTGAGACCGCGGAAATTGGCGAGGACGTCATGATGTACCACGGCGTGACCCTGGGCGGCCGCTCCCTGGCGCGGATCAAGCGGCATCCCACTATTGGCGACCGCGTCACCATCGGCGCCGGAGCGAAGATCCTTGGACCCATCACCATCGGACGGGACAGCGCCGTGGGCGCCAACGCCGTCGTGGTCAAGGATGCGCCGCCTGAGTCAATCGTCACGGGCGTTCCCGCCAAATGGCGGCACCGCGACGCGCAGCGGGAAACCAAGCCGGCGGTGGACCCGGCCGAGTACGACATCGAATACCGGATCTGACTATCCGCCCACCCTCTTCAGGACCGCCAGGACAACCACGTCATAGAGGCGGTCCGGCAGAACCCGCCGCAAGGCGGTAATGGTGCCAGCTCCCCTGCCCACCGGATAGCGGGTTTTCGGATGCGCGGACGTGGCGGCGTGCAAAATGGCTTCCGCAATGACCGCCGGCGGAGTGGACACCGCCGGCCGGTGGGTGGACGCCAGTGCCGCCGCCATGTCCCGCGCCTGCGCATCGTAGGGCCCTGCACCGCTGCTGGCCTTCAGTCCCTCCGCGGCCACGCCTCCCCATTCGGTCCGCGTGCTGGCGGGCTCGATAATGGACACAGTGATGCCGTGGGGTTTCAGTTCCAGGCGCAGCGAATCGCTCATGCCCTCCACGGCGAACTTTGTTGCGTGGTACCAGGCGCCCAGCGGCTCGTAGAACTTTCCGCCGATGGATGAGACGTTGATAATCCGGCCCCGTCCCGCCTGCCTCATGGCGGGAAGCACCAGCTGCGTCATCCGGGCAAGCCCAAAGACGTTGACGTCGAACTGGCGGCGCCCCTCCCCCGGGTCCACCTCCTCCAGGGCGCCGTACGAACCATAGCCGGCGTTGTTCACCAGCACGTCCACCCGTCCCCGCTCCGCAAGCACGCGCCCGACGGCGGCACGCATCGACCGATCATCCGTGACGTCCAGTTCAACCACCCCGACGCCGGCGTCCCGCAACGGCGCCATCCTGTCCACCCTTCGGGCGCCCGCATAGACGGTAAAGCCTTTTCCGGCCAGCTTCCGGGCGGCCTCGAAGCCGATCCCTGCGGACGCTCCGGTCACGATCGCGATTGGGTGGGACATCTGGACTCCCCCGTGCTGGGCGGCGGCACGCTCCGGAGACGGCAACGGCCGGTGGTTCCCAGATTATCTGCGAACCACCGGCCGTGGCCGGAGCGGGCGGGTATTAGTGGGTGTCCACCGCTTCGATTTCGGACTTGTCCTCGCCCCACAGGGTGTGGAACGTGCCTTCGGCGTCGATCCGGCCGTAGGTGTGCGCACCGAACAGGTCGCGCTGTCCCTGGATCAGGGCGGCGGCAACGCGCTTGCGGCGGAGGCCGTCGTAGTAGGCCAGCGAGGAGGAGAACACCGGGACGGGAATTCCGAGCTGGACTGCCGTGGCAACCACGCGCCGCCACGCCGGCAGGGCATCGGCGATGGCCTTGGTGAAGGCCGGGGCGAACAGCAGGTTGGCCGGCTTCTCGTCCGCGGCGTAGGCCTTGGTGATGTCCTTGAGCAGTTCCGCACGGATGATGCAGCCTGCACGCCACAGGGACGCGATCTCGTCCAGCTTAAGGTCCCAGCCGTATTCCTTGGCTGCCGAAGTCAGCATGTCCAGGCCCTGGGCGTAGGAGACCAGCTTGGAGGCGTAGAGCGCCTGGCGGACATCCTCGACGAAGGTTTCCGGGATCTCGACGGCGGATTCCCCGCCTTCCAGCAGTTCCTGGCCCAGCTTGCGCTGGCCGGCCTGCGAGGAGAGTGCACGGGCAAAGACGGACTCGGCGATGCCGGACACCGGGGAACCGAGCTCGAGGGCGGAGATGACTGTCCAGCGGCCGGTGCCCTTCTGTCCCGCAGCGTCCACCACGACGTCGACGAACGGCTTGCCGGTCTTGGCGTCAACGTGGCCCAGGACTTCTGCGGAGATTTCGATCAGGAAGGAGGAGAGCTCGCCCTTGTTCCATTCCGAGAAGATCTTCGCCTGCTCGGCGGGCTCGATCCCGGCTCCGGACCGCAGCAGGTCGAACGCCTCGCCGATGACCTGCATGTCCGCGTATTCGATGCCGTTGTGGACCATCTTAACGAAGTGGCCGGCGCCGTCGGTGCCCACCCATGCGCAGCAGGGCTCGCCGTCAACCTTGGCGGAAATCTTTTCGAGCAGCGGGCCGAGGGCCTTGTAGGACTCCTTGGAGCCGCCCGGCATGATCGACGGGCCGTTGAGCGCGCCCTCCTCGCCGCCGGAGACACCCACGCCCACGAAGTGCAGGTCCTTCTTGGCGAGGGCTGCTTCCCGCCGCCGGGTGTCTTCATAGTGGGAGTTGCCGGCGTCGATGATGATGTCGCCCGGTTCCAGCAGCGGCTCGAGCTGTTCGATGACCGAGTCCACCGGCTTGCCGGCCTTGACCATGATCAGCACGCGCCGGGGCTTCTCCAGCGAGTCGACCAGTTCCTGGAGGGTTTCGGTGCGGATGAAGTCACCTTCGGATCCGTACCGCTCCAGCAGCGCGTCGGTCTTCTCCACGGACCTGTTGTGCAGGGCGACGGTGAAGCCGTTCCGCGCGAGGTTACGGGCCAGGTTGGCACCCATCACCGCAAGGCCGGTGACACCGATGTGTGCAGACATCAAAACTCCAATTCATTGCTTCAGGACGAATGGCGGCAGCCTCGTCGAAACCGCCGCCATGACCAGGGTCGGAATAAAGCATATATATTCTGGAGGTAACAGGAAAGGGGCAACCCGATAATGGAACGCTTTTTGTCGCCGCCCGCCGCCTCGAGCCTGGCCCCCGGCCCGTTCCCACTAGGCTTAACGGCATGACCAGCAGCCTGCACCACCGTGCCATCGAAAATCTCGGCACCCGCATCATTGCAGGCGAGCTGCCTGCTGGCCATGTCATGCTCGCCGAGCAGCTCGAAGACGAACTCAAGGTTTCCCGGTCCGTCATCCGCGAAGCAGTCCGCGTGCTGCAATCACTGGGGCTGGTGGAAACCACAAAGCGGGTGGGCATCAGGGTCCTGCCGCCCAGCCGCTGGAACCCCTTCGACCCGCAGGTCATCCGGTGGCGGCTGGCCAGTGATGCCCGCGGCGCGCAGCTTCGTTCCCTCGCCGAACTGCGGGCGGCCGTTGAACCTGCCGCGGCCGAGCTCGCCGCCCAGAACGCGCCCGCCCCGCTAAGGCTCGAGCTGGTGGACGTGGCCTATGCCATGCGCGATGCCGGTCACAGCGGCGAAGTGCCGCGCTTCCTGGACCTGGACATCCAGTTCCATTCCCTGCTGCTCTCCGGCTCCGGCAACGAGATGTTCGCCAACTTGATGGGCCAGGTGGCGGAGACCCTTACCGGCCGAACGGTACATGGCCTCATGCCCGACCACCCCAACGAGGCTGCCCTGCAGTGGCATGTGGACGTGGCGGAAGCGATCGCAAGGGGCGACGCCGCAGCCGCGAGGGAGGGATCCGACCGGATCCTTCGCCGGACCATGGCCCGAATGGCGGACACCTGGACCGAGCAGCCGCGCGTCTTCATCCCGGTCCGCCGCTGACGGCCCTGCCCCCGAACGCCAGGTAATCGGCCCCAGGTAACGCTCCAGACACATTCAGTAGTAACTTTTTGTTTCCTGGAGTTCACGGTATATTCATTTCAGACCCTCCACCGCGGCATCCCCCAATAGTCGCGGTGGAGGGTTTTCCAATGCCCGCAGGCAGGCCCTTCCCTTAGGACCGGTGCTAGGCCGCGCCGGCCAGGGACTCCCGCAGGCGCCAGCCGCCCCCGAGTCCGTCACGTTCCAGCACCATGGTGGTCAGGGCGGAATTCCTATTGCTTCCCAAGCGCACCTGGACTTGCAGGACCTCCACATCCACCCGGCTTCTACCCCTTGGCATCCTCCGATGGGTTTCCCACCAATTGATCCGCTCGAACCATCTCACCGGCTCGGCACCCACGGACCATTCCCGCCCCCGGCAGACCACCGCCGTCGGCATTCCATCCCCGCCCCTGCGGACTATCACGTGTTCCATGACTGAAAAGCTACGGCGGGGGTCTGACATTCCGGCTGTGCCGCCAACGACAAAACCCCGCATCTCCATAGGCCTGGAAAGGCCGGAAACACGGGGTTTTTCTGGTGGGTCCTACCGGGATCGAACCGATGACATCCACGGTGTAAACGTGGCGCTCTACCAGCTGAGCTAAAGACCCAAGGTGCTGAATCCGGCGTTTCCGCCGCAACCAACGAACATAGACTCTACCTGACGCGGAGCCCCAAACGCGAATCGGCACAGGGGCCGCAAGCACGAGCCCGCATGTCAAAGCGGTGGCAGGTTCCCGGCAAGCCAGGTGAGCGACTCCGAAACGCCCGCTTCCAGCTTGATGGTGGCTTTGTCGTCCCCGCGGGTTTCGCCCCGGTTGATGATCACCACGGGTTTGCCGTCCTTGGCCGCGTGCCGCACGAACCGCAGACCGCTCATCACGGTCAGTGAGGAACCCGCAACCACCAGCGCGGCGGCCTCGTCCACTATCGCGTAGGCCTTCTCCACCCGCTCCTTAGGAACGTTCTCGCCAAAATAGACGAAATCCGGCTTCAGGGTTCCGCCGCATGCCGGGCAGGCAGCGACCACGAAACTGCTGATCAACGCCCTGTCCTCGACGGTGGCGTCGGCATCAGGCGCCATTTCCACAAGCCCCGTGGCCGCCGCGCGCTCCAGGAAGTCCGGATTGAGTTCCCCCAGCATTCCGGCCAGGAGCTTCCGCGAATAGGTGCGGGCGCAGTCAAGGCAGACCACTTGGTCGAACCTGCCGTGAAGGTCGATGACATTCGCACTGCCGGCATCCTCATGCAGGCGGTCCACGTTCTGCGTAATCAGGCCCGTGAGGTAACCCCGCCGTTCGAGGTGGGCGGCCGCAAAGTGCCCCGGGTTCGGATCCGCGTGCCGGAGATGCGACCAGCCGATGTGGTTCCGCGCCCAGTACCGCTGCCGGTTCGCTGCATCGCGAATGAACTCCTGATACGTCATGGGGGTCCGGGGCGGCGAGCCCGGGCCCCGGTAGTCGGGGATGCCCGAATCAGTGCTGAGCCCGGCGCCCGTCAGCAGCGCGAAGCGCATTCCGCCCAGGAGGTCACGGATCCTGCCCAGGACCTCAAGGTCTTCGCCGGAGGGGCTGGCATGGGGTGCAGGCGGCATGCTGGCAAAGCCCGTCAGGCCTACCCCGTGCCGCTGCCCTTCCATGGCAGCTCAGGCCTCCGCCAGGCCGGCAAGTGCCGCGCGGTACTCCTCGAAGTCCCTTGCCTGGCCCCTCGGGTTCACCACGGTGTACCGGATTGTTCCGGCCGCATCGATGATGAACGTGCCGCGCCTGGCCATTCCGGTCTCCTCGTCGAAAACCCCGTAGGAGGAAGCGACGCCGCCGTGGGGCCAGAAGTCCGCCAGCAGGTCGAATCCGTATCCTTCCTGCTCAGCGTAGGCCCGGAGGCTGAACTTGCTGTCAACCGATACTGCCAGGACCGTGGCGTCCGCGTCCTCGAACACAGCCAGGTTGTCCCGGATCTCGCACAGCTCACCGGTGCAAATGCCCGAAAAGGCGAAGGGATAGAAAACCAGGACCACGTTCTGGCCCCGGAACGACGAAAGCCGGACCGGCTCGCCATACTGGTTTGACAGCTCAAAGTCAGGGGCTGTCCCGCCAACCGCAGGGACAGCAGCAGAGGCAGCGGCAAGCGCTGCCGTCACTTGTTCTTCCTGCTCACCAGGCGGCTGGCGCTCCAGTCCTTGGACACACCTGCGGACGTGGTGACGTGCAGGCCGGCGGTGGGCGCGGCTTCCTGGATGTCCGCCGGTGAGACGTAGCCGTCGCGGCCGGACTTGGGGGTCAGCAGCCAGACGACGCCGGTCTCGCTCAGCGTCGTCAGCGAATCCATGAGGCTGTCCACCAGGTCGCCGTCGCCATCGCGCCACCAGAAGATGACGGCGTCCGCAACCTCGTGGTCATCCTCGTCCAGCAACTCCGAACCGGTGAGGTCCTCTATATCGTCACGCAAGTCGAAATCGACATCGTCGTCGTAACCGAACTCCTGAATCAGATCCCCGTTCTTGAAACCCAATTTTTCCGCCACATTTACCGAAGTGGCGGCGTCGGCCTCGCTCACGTGTTCCTCCAATGCCTTAGATATGCAGTGCGCATAGTGATTTCCATTACTCCCCAAGCCAACACCCTTTGTGCCTGCGCTTCAAGCTGCCGCCCCCGCCGTGCGGCATATTCTGCGTCACATGGGTGCGGCCGCCCGCTTTGCAGCGGCTTTTCGTCACAGAACCAGTATGACGGCGAAATACAACTGAAGTGCCCACCCTGCGGCTACGCATCGCCTTGCGGTGAGGGCTAGAGTGGCTGGTGACAACTATGCCTGCGGGACAACAACCTTGTAACTCCGTGCAGACATAGGAGCTCTAGGACCCTGCCCGGCACACATGACCGGGCTGTTGTAACCGATACGTCGCACACGGCGTATATACGCCGGGCAGTCACCCTGCCTGGCCTGAGTGCGCCGATTCATGCGCGCAAAGAGAGGTTGGACGTGGCTGCAGGAGAAGATACCTCCCATATCCTCAGCGGGTTGACTAACCAGCTGCCTGATCGTGATCCGGAAGAGACTGCCGAGTGGGTTGAGTCC
>NZ_JBNHFC010000015.1:0-105747 GCF_059089885.1 Arthrobacter sp. Y3221159 | reverse complement strand
CAGCCAGACCACTGGGTTGATAGGCCGGATGTGGAAGCGAGGACTAACGACTCGTGAAGCTGACCGGTACTAATAGGCCAACAACTTACACCACAAAACAAACACTGCAAGCGTCCACTATGTGGTTCCCAACCAACAACCCCCAGGGTCACGGTTGCACGGAACCAAAATAACTGAATACAACACCACCATGTTGTAACCACAGATTTCCCACACCACCCCCGCGGGTTGGTGACGGGTAGAAGGGTTACGGCGGTCATAGCGTGGGGGAAACGCCCGGTCCCATTCCGAACCCGGAAGCTAAGACCCACAGCGCCGATGGTACTGCACCCGGGAGGGTGTGGGAGAGTAGGACACCGCCGGACATAACATTAGTAGGGCCCTGACAAACACTGTCAGGGCCCTACCACTTTAACCCCCACCCAACCCCCGCCCACCCGCGGCGGCTCTGGCACCAACCCCCGCCCACCCTCCCCAGGAACGACCGCCCACGCGTCCGGCCCGGAACCACCAAAAGTGAGCGCGCATCGGCGAAGACACCACCACAAGTGGGAGAGCATCCGGGTAAACACCGCAGGAACTGAGAGAGCGTGCCTGCGAGGGGTTCCACAGCGGGGAATCTAAAGGATCACCGGGCCGCCGGAAGGGCCGCAAACCCCCCAAAATCCGGTGATTAACCTCAAAAAGTCGCGGAAACACGCGGAATTTGCGGCCCTCGACCGCCCAAGCTGGTAAGTTTTCGAACAGTGGCTTGTGCGCATGCCGCGTAGAGGCTCCAGAATCATGATCGTCCAGGAGGACATAAATGGCTAAGAACCGTAGTGAACTTGTTGCAGAGGTAGCGGGCAAGGCCGGCACCAGCCAGGCAGCCGTCAACTCCGTCCTCGACGCACTGTTCGAGGTTTTCGAGACTTCCGTCGCCGCGGGCGAGAAGATCACCATCCCGGGCTGGCTCGCCGTCGAGCGTACCGACCGTGCAGCTCGCACCGGCCGCAACCCGCAGACGGGTGAAACCATCCAGATCGCAGCAGGCCACAGCGTTAAGCTGACCGCCGGCTCCAAGCTGAAGGCTGCGGTCTCCAACAAGAAGTAGGCAACTTCTTCTCGGTCCGCCATCCTAGCGGCGGGCCGGACAGAAAAGGGGCGGCAACCGGACGGTTGCCGCCCCTTTTGCGTGAGCCCTGCCCTCTGATCGGCAGATTCGCGGCCCGGGCGGGCGTAGCGGACAATGGAATGGTGTCTTCTGCCGCAAAATCCCAATTCACCACACCCCTGCCCGCTGGCAAAGGCGGACGGGCACCGGGCGGTGATGCCCTGGGTGTCTCCATCCCATGGCAGCTCGCGGGACTGGCAACCCTGTTCCTGGGCCTGACGGCGGCCCTCATCTTTTCCGGCGCCGCTGCCACCCGCGGCGTAGCGGATCCAGGCGCCTTGGTCCGATGGGGACTTCCCGTCAGCAAGGCCCTCCACAACATTTCACTGGCGACGGTCATCGGGGGCCTGGTCTTCGCCGTCGGTATCCTGCCGAGGAACCTGGCCCCCCATAGCAGGGGCAGGGCCGATGGCAACGAAGGCCCGGAGCACCCCGCCTTCAGCAGGGCCCTGGCGGCAGCGGCGGCCGCCGGCGCAGCCTGGACGCTCTCGGCCATCGCCGTCCTGGTCCTCACCTATGCGGACGTGGCTGGCCAGGGCCTGTCAGGTGACGCAGAGTTCACCCAGGCCCTCGTGTACTTCATGACCGACATCGAAACCGGCCGCGCCTGGCTGGCGGTCACCATTATCGCGGCAGTGGTAACCACAGCCCTGTTCGGCGTCAGGTCGCTTGGGGGACTTGGGCTCACGCTCATCCTGGCTCTGATAGGGCTCGTGCCCACAGCCCTGATCGGACACTCCTCCAGCTCTTCGGACCACGAGGGCGCCATCAACTCCCTGGGCCTGCACTTGGTGGGCGTCAGCACCTGGGTGGGCGGCATCATCATGCTGGCCCTGCTCTCCGGCATCCTGACCGGCGCCAAGGCAGGGGCCGCCGGAGACATCACCGAGGCCACGCTCAGGAGGTTCTCCAGCCTCGCCGGGTTCGCCTTCGTGCTGGTGCTCGCCTCCGGCGTCATCAACGCGAGCATCCGCATCACCAACTGGGCCGACCTCTTCGGCTCCGCGTACGGCCAGCTGATCCTGGCCAAGACCGCCGCCACGCTGGTGCTGGGCGGAATCGGCTTCATGCACCGCCAGTGGGTTATCCCGCAGCTGGGCCGCAAGGGCAACACTATGTCGTCCCGGCGGGTGCTCTGGCAGCTGGTCCTCGCGGAGCTCCTGGTGATGGGCGCAACGTCCGGCGTCGCCGTCGCACTGGGCCGTTCGGCTCCGCCGCAGCCCACCACGTACGCGCCGGACGCCTCGCCCGCTTTCATCCTCACCGGCTATGAACTTCCCCCGGAGCTCACGCCGGAGCGCTGGCTGACGGAATGGCGTCTGGACTGGCTGTGGATCGCCGTCGCGCTGTTTGGCCTGGTGTCCTACTTCCTGGGTGTTGCCAAAATCCACCGCCGCGGCGACTCGTGGCAGTGGTTCCGGTCGATCAACTGGGTGATCGGCCTGCTGGTGCTGACCTACATCACCTCCGGTCCGCCGTCGGTCTACGGCCGCATACTGTTCTCCGCGCACATGGTGGACCACATGGCACTGACCATGGTGGCCCCCATCTTCCTGGTGCTGGGCGCCCCGGTTACCCTCGCGCTCCGCGCCCTGCAGCCCCGCGGCGACGGTACTCGCGGTGCCCGCGAGTGGATCCTGGTCTTCATACACTCGAAGTTCTCGCAGGTGGTCACCCACCCGCTCTTCGCGGCGGCCAACTTCGCCGGCTCGATTGTGCTGTTCTACTACTCGGACCTGTTCGGCTTCGCGATGCGCGAGCACGTGGGCCACGAGCTGATGATCGTGCACTTCCTGCTGACCGGCTACATTTTCATCCTGACCATGATCGGCACGGACCCGCTGCCCCGACGTGCGCCCTATCCGCTGCGGCTGCTCCTCCTGCTGGCCACCATGGGCTTCCATGCCTTCTTTGGCGTCGCCATCATGGGCGGGGACAACCTCCTGGCCGCCGACTACTTCGGCAACCTGGGCCGGGCCTGGGGAGACTCCGCGCTGGTGGACCAGCAGAAAGGCGGCGCAGTGGCTTGGGGGATCGGCGAGGTGCCCACCCTCCTGGTGGCGATCGGCGTCGCCATCATGTGGTCCCGTTCCGACGCGCGGGAGACCAAGCGGGTGGACCGGGCAGCGGACAGGAATAACGACGCCGATCTCACCGCTTACAACGATATGTTTGCCAAATTGGCCGAACGCGACGCCAAGCTGGCTGACCGCAACAAGCTGGAAGGACGCTGATGAGCGAAACCGTACGCACCCATGCCCGGGTCCGCGCCTCTGAACTGGTGGGCCGCAACTGGTTGAACACCGGTGGCAAAACGCTGGACCTTGAGGCCCTCCGCGGCAAGATCGTGCTGCTGGACTTCTGGACGTTCTGCTGCATCAACTGCCTGCACGTCCTGGACGAGCTGCGTCCGCTGGAGGAGGAGTACTCGGACGTCCTGGTGACCGTCGGCGTCCACTCACCCAAGTTCGAGCACGAGGCAGACCCTGTGGCCCTTGCCGCGGCGGTGGAGCGCTACGAAATTCACCACCCGGTCCTCGACGATCCGGAGCTGGACACTTGGAAGGCCTACACCGCCCGCGCCTGGCCCACCCTGGTGGTCATCGACCCTGAGGGCTACATCGTGGCGCACCTTTCGGGTGAAGGCCACGCGGACGGCCTGGCCGTGCTGATCCCCGAGCTCATCGCCGAGCACGACGCCAAGGGCACCCTCCACCGCGGCTCCGGCCCCTACGTGGCGCCCGAACCGACGTCCGGCACCCTGCGGTTCCCCGGCAAGGCGCTCTTCCTTCCCGCCGGCCGCGGCTCCGGTGCGGATGGGGCGTCCGACGGCGGCCCGGCAGCAGGTGCCGCGGTGAAGGATGCTGCTGAAAAGGGTTCCTGGCTGGTCACCGACACCGGGCACCACCGGGTGGTGGAACTCGGCACCGACTTCAAGACGGTCCTGGCCACCTTCGGTTCCGGCACCAAGGGCTATGCTGATGGCCCGGCGGCCGGCGACACTGCCACGGCGCAGTTCAACGAACCCCAGGGCCTGGTCCTGCTGCCGGAGGATGTGGCAGCGAAGGTTGGCTACGACGTCGTGATTGCCGACTCCGTCAACCACCGCCTGCGCGGGCTGTCCCTCACGGACGGCAAGGCCTCCACGCTGGCCGGCAACGGCATCCAGCGCCTGCTGGAGGCCGGACCGGCCCGCGTGGACGAGGACGCGGCCGGATTCACCGGCCGGTTGAGCGAGCATCCCCTCGAGGTGTCGCTGAGCTCCCCCTGGGACCTGGTGTGGTCGCGCAAGCTGAATGCCGTAGTGATCGCTATGGCCGGCACCCACCAGATCTTCAGCTTCGACCCCGTATCCGGCGAAGTGGACATCATTGCCGGCAACGGCCTGGAGGGGCTCCTGGACGGTCCCGCGCACGAGGCCTGGTTTGCGCAGCCCTCCGGCGTGGCCGAGGACGCCGACGGCAACATCTGGGTAGCTGACTCCGAGACGTCGGCGCTCCGGAAGCTGGTGATTGATGACGCCGGCACCATCACCGTGGAGTCCGCCGTGGGCAAGGGCCTGTTCGATTTCGGCTTCCGGGACGGTCCTGCCGCCGAAGCCCGCCTGCAGCACCCGCTGGGCGTGACAGTCCTCCCCGACGGCTCCGTGGCGATTGCCGACACGTACAACGGTGCCGTGCGCCGCTACGACCCGTCGGCGGGAACGGTCTCAACCCTGGCGCGGGGTCTCCTGGAACCCTCCGATGTCATTGTGGACCACACCCAGTCCGCCGGTTCCGAGCCGCTGCTTGTAGTGGTGGAAGCCAACCAGCACCAGCTGGTGTACGTCCCCATCCCCAAGGAAGCGCAGCAGGTGGACGAGGGCGCGTCCCAGACGCACCGGCCCAAGAGCCCGGTAGCGCCGGGCCCGCTGGAGCTTACTGTCCGGTTTACCGCCCCCACCGGGCAGAAGCTGGACGACCGCTGGGGCGACCCCACGCAGCTGAAGATCTCCTCCACACCGCCCGAGCTCCTGGTGTCCGGCGGCGGAACATCCGTGGGGCTGCTCCGCACCGTGGAGCTCTCATCCGAGGTTCCGGAGGGTGTGCTGCACATTACCGCCCGCGCTGCCGCCTGTGACGGCCCCGAAACCGAGGACGGCGAGATCCCGGACCACGCCGCCTGCCACCTGTACCAGCAGGACTGGGGCATCCCGGTGGTCCTGCAGGCCGACGGCGACACCGAGCTGGTCCTGGACCTCCGCGGCATGGACTGACGGGTCCTGCCGCCAAAGCGGCCCGGTTTTCGCTCCGAAAGAGTGGAAACCGGGCCACTTTTATAGCGCTTTGCAGCAAAAACCGGGCCAGAGTGGGCGCCCCCGGTATCCACATAGCCGCGGCTGTACCTCCCCGAAGCCAGGAACTGCAGGCATGGTGGCCTGATGGATGCAACAGAGATCCTTCGCGCCGCAGGGGGAGTTCTGCTGAGGCGTGACGTGCTGGCCGCCGGTGCCAGGGATGTGGACTTGCGGCGGGCGGTCCGGAACGGCAGCGTGCTGCGGCTGGAGCGCGGATTGCTGGCTGTGGCCGATGCTGAGTCGGATCTGGTGGAGGCTGGGCGTGCACGGGGGCTGTTGACGTGCGTGTCCGCGGCGCCGATGTACAGACTTTGGCAACTCAAGGCACCTTCGATGCCCCATTACTGGCACAGCAACGGCCGAAGCTCGGTGCGGTGCGTGAGCCACCGACTGGCATTGACGCAGGTGCCCCGCCATCGGACGCTCGCGGCACTTCCTGATGTACTGCTCCACGCACTGCTGTGCCTGCCCGAACTCGAGTCATTGGTGATGGTGGAGTGTGCCTACAACCGTGGAGACATTGACCTGTCTAACCTCCTCCGCCACCTGAACGGCAGGCGCTGTGGTACGGCCCGGCGGGTATTGTCCAAGGTTGAACATGGCGCCGACTCCCTCCTGGAAACCCTGGCCCGGGTGCTGTTTCGTGACGCCGGCATCACTACGGAAACCCAAGTATGGATTCCCGGGATAGGGCGGGTTGATTTCCTGCTGGAGGGTTTCCTGATCGTGGAGATTGATGGGCTTGCCTTCCACTTGGAGGCACGGCAGTTCAAGAAGGACCGGCGCCGGGATAACGCGGCAATATTGCAGGGCATGCCGGTGCTTCGGTTCATCTACGATGACGTGGTTCATGCGCCCGAAGGCGTCCTGTCACAGGTCCGGGAGGTGCTGGCACGCGGTTCACTGCGATGGCCGCAACCAAACCGGCCCACTTATTAGTCAGTGCGGCTTGAGGCAGCAGGTGCAATCACCGTAAACCGGCTAAAACTGGGCCAGTGTGGCGCAGGACCAGAACAAACGAGCTAGAAGCTCAGCATCGGGGTGACTTTGACCGCGTCGCCGGAGACGTCCAGGCGCGTGGTGAAGCTGAAGTCCACCTCTGCCTCGAGGGGATACCAGATGCCGGTGAAGGAGTTCTGCTGAAGCGCTTCCACCTTGGCCTTGCCGTCCAGCGGGGCCACCACCCAGCGTCCGTCGAAGGGTTCGATGGAGACGTTGGGATACTCCGTGACGGTCCACTTGATGCTGCCGTCCTGCACCCTGTTGTCGCTGGCGTAGTAGAACGGGCAGTCCGGCTGCAGCTTTTGTTCCTTGGCCGCTTCCGCAGCACAACCGTCCAGGAACTCCTTGACTTTGTCCGCCACGTCTTCCTTCAGCTTGCCCGTTGCCTGGGTCAGCAGGTTGAGCGGTGCCACGGGAACGTCGCGGGCCGTCACGGTGGCCCGCGTGGCGGGGGCGGAGAAGTACTGGCCGTTCAGGGCAGCCTCGTACTCGCCGGGGTAGAAGACGGCGAACGAGTTCCGGCCGTTGGGCATGTTCACCGGGACGCCGTTGACGTTCGCCTGGTTGCCGTTGACCACGGTGATGTCCAGGGTGGGCAGGCGGGTGGGGACGAACGCCCACGTGTTGAAGAAGATCCATTCCGTGCCGGTTTTCTCCAGCAGGAATTCGGTGCTGAGCCGGCTGCCGTCAATTGTGTATTCCATCGGCACCACCACCTGGTCGCCAGGGCGTTCCTGCGGGTCGCCGATCTCCACGTTGGCGAGCCGGGACGCAGCGGTCTGCAGCCCGGTCCCGTCCAGCATTGCGGCGTTGCTTGGCGGCACGGTGGCGCGCAGCAGTCCCAGCGCCTTGCCGCCGTCGCCGTCCTGCAGGGCGTCCAGATACTCGCGGACCGGCTGCTGCGGGCTCGCCACGGTGTTGTTCACCAGGTTCACGGCAACGATGGCTCCGGCCACGGCAAGCATGAGGCCCAGCAGCCATCCGGCCGCTATCCTCACCAACGCTTGACTCATCTGCACGTTCCTTACAGTAACGTTAGTGCGAACGCACACTAAAGTTGGTGTCTCCCCTACTTGGGGCGGAAGCGTGGGGAAAGCGTCCGACGACGGCGTGCGGCACAGCCGGTCAGGGCGCCGTGGAAAGCGCTGTGGTCAGCGGCGGCGGCGCCGGGATGACGTGCCGAAGACGCCCCTCAACAGTTCACGGCCCAGCTGGGTACTGACGGACCTGGCCATGCTCTTCAGGCCACCGCCGAGTGCGCCGCCAAGGACCGCGCCCAGGTCGTCCATCATCCCGCCTCCCGGCTGGGGCTGCGGCTGCCTGCGGGGAGCCTCACCACGGGTCTCGTCCCGGCGCGGCGCGGTTTTGCTGCTGGTCCTGCTGCTCGGCCTGCCCAGGATCTCCTCCTCGATGCGGCGGGCCTCTACATCGACGTCCAAGGGGCCGGGAACTTCCGCTGCCGGGCCCGTGGGCGCGGCGGCCTTGCCGGTCAGCTTCTCGTAGGCGGACGGGTTGTCCACGGCCGTCCCGTACTTCGGCAGCAGGGCGGACCCGGCCACCGTGCTTCGGACCACGGCCTCATCGCTGGGGCCCATGACGGACTCCGGCGCGCGCAGGCGGGTATGGGCCACCGGCGTGGGGGCGCCTTTGTCATTCATGACGGTGATGACGGCTTCGCCGATGCCGGCGGACGTCAGGGTTTCCTCAAGGTCGTAGTCGCTGACCGGGAACGTGGACACGGTGGCCTTCAGGGCCTTGGCGTCCTCCGGGGTGAAGGCCCGCAAGGCGTGCTGCACCCGGTTGGCCAGCTGGCCCAGGACGTCGGCCGGAACGTCCTTGGGGGTCTGGGTGACGAAGAAGATGCCTACGCCCTTGGACCGGATGAGCCGGACGGTGGTGGTGATTGCCTCCAGGAAGGCCTTGGACGCCCCGTTGAACAGCAGGTGGGCCTCGTCAAGGAAGAACACGAGCTTGGGCTTGTTCAGGTCGCCGGCCTCGGGGAGGTCCTCAAAGAGATCGGCCAGCAGCCACATCAGGAACGTGGAGAACAACATGGGCTTGGTCTGTAGCGTGGGCAGTTCCAGGCAGGTGATCACGCCCCGGCCGTCTGGGGCGGTGCGTAGCAGCTCGGCCGTATCGAACTCCGGTTCGCCGAAGAACTTTTCAAGCCCCTGCGCTTCGAGGTTCACCAATTCCCGCAGGATCACGCCGGCGGTGGCTTTGGACAGCCCGCCGAGCTCCTCCAGCTGGTCCTTGCCTTCGGCGGAGGTGAGAAACTGGATGACGGCCCTCAGGTCCTTGAGGTCGATCAGTTCCAGGCCGTTCTTGTCCGCAAAGTAGAACACCAGCTGGAGGCTGGACTCCTGCGTGTCGTTCAGTTCCATGATGCGGGAGAGCAGGATGGGGCCGAAGGACGAGACCGTGGCGCGGACCGGGACGCCGTTGCCGTCACCGCCGAGTGCCAGGAATTCGACAGGGAACGCCCGGCCCTGCCAGGGCTGGCCGATGCTTTCGGTGCGCGCGCTGAGCTTTTCGCTGCCCGTTGCCGCCGTAGCCAGCCCGGAAAGATCACCTTTAATATCCGCCAGGAACACGGGAACACCGGCCGTGGACAGCTGCTCGGCCATCATGTGCAGCGTGACGGTCTTGCCGGTGCCGGTTGCCCCTGCCACCAGCCCGTGCCGGTTCATCATGGCCAGCGGCAGCCGCACCGGAGCGTCCTTGTGAAGCTCGCCGTCGACGATGGCGGCCCCCAGTTCGATGGTGGCCCCTTCCAGGGCGTAGCCCTTCTGGATGGTGGCAAGCTTCTCTGCTGTGGTTTTCTTGGCCATGGCGCAAGCATAGCGGCGGCCGCTGCCGGCGCCGCGGAGGCCGGCAGCGGCAGGCTGCAGCTCCGGTGGGGATCACTCGTAGGAAGGCCGGTGCCATTCCTGGTCGGCGGGCATCCTGCCGATACTCCAGGCGGAGACTTTCCGAAGATCGACCCTTGTTGCCTGCAGGCGAACCTTCCGGCCCCCGGTCACAAGCACCGGCCCAAGAAAGTGAAGGTACGGGTCCTGCTCAGGCCTCTGTTCATTTAAGCTTGAAGCCTCCGAATCGAAGGCGTTGGCGATGTCCGGGCTGCCAACCCGGATCTGATCATTTTGCCGCCGCTCCCAGGCCTGCTCCGACACCACGGACCCCGAGATGACGGTACCGTCGACTACAACAGTGAGCTCAAGGGTTGCATCGGTGTCGACTCGAACGGTCCTCCCCAGTAATTGCGCCAAGCGGTTGTCGATGTCGTATGTCCCATCCGCCACTGCATGTCCCTTTCTCTGCTGAACCTGAAAGCTGCTCCGGGTATCAGCATAAATCCGCGCTGATTCGGTGACTGGGCTGATGCGACGGGGGAGAGAGCAAGTAGTCGCGCCGCCCGGCGGCTCCAGAAAACGAGTACTTGAAGGGCAAAGTCAGGTGGCCAATTACGCGTGTTCTCCGCGTGGGTTGGAACTTACCTTTAGTGCAGGCAGCGGCCAGAGTGGGCCGCCCGATGGTCTCAACAGGAGCTCACATGCGCACACCCCCCAGCAAATCTGTCCTCTCCCGCCGCCTTGCAGCAGCAGTTGTCCTGCCCGGCCTGCTCACCAGCAGCCTGGTTCTGGTCCAGCCGGCCTTTGCCGCAGGAACCACGTCCAATACCAACATCTGCAACGGTGTGGTCAACCAGCAGGCACACCGGGGAGCCGTCCAGGCAAACCTTCTCAAGGCAGCCGCGAAGAAGAACGCAGACGCCATCGCGAAGCTGGAAGCTGAGAAGGCCCTGCTCCAGAACCAGGAAACCGGGCTCAAAGCCGACATTGAAGCGACGGACAAGGCGATCGCCGATCTCGAGGCCCAGGAACAGCAACTGGCAGACGACGAGGCTGCAACGCAGGCAGAATGGGAAAGGTTGAACCAGGAGCTAGCGAGCACAACCGCGGCCATCGCGGACGCGGAGGCAGCGCTTGCTGGGCTGCGGGAACAGAAAGCCGACGTTGAAAGTGAGCTTTCACCGCTTCAGGAGGACTTGCTGGCCGCTGAGGCAGCGGCGGACCACCTGGAAGGCCAGTTGGCGCAAGTTGTTGCAGATGAGCAGGCCAACAGCGAAAAGCTGGCCACGGCACAAGCCGAGCTGGAGACACTTAAGCTGGCTGCCGCCGACGCCGCTGGTGCCGTGAGCGCCAAAGAGACCCAGATTGAACAGGCCCAGGGCGAACTGCAGACGCTGACCGCCCAGGCGGAGGAAGCTGCGTCCGCTGTTACCGCCGCACAGCAGGGTGTCGCGGACGCCCAAGAAAAACTGACGGCGCTTGAGGCGGACAGCGCTGCAGCAGCCGACACGCTTCAGACGGCGAGGGATCAGCTTGCGGCCGCGGAACAGACCCTGACCGAACTGGAGTCGGCAGCGACGGCCGCGGATGAGGCCCTAACCGACAAGAAGGGCCAGATCACCGGCGCCGAGGGCGAGCTCGTCGCGCTGCAGTCCGTCGCGGCTGATGCCACGGAAGCTCTCGCCGGCCAAGAGGCCGACATCGTCGATGCCGAGGCAGAGCTGGTCACTTTGCGGGCTGATGCGGCGGCAGCGGCGAAAGCGGTGGATGACAACGCGGCGAAGATTGCGGCGGCCAAAACGGCGATCACCACGCTGCAGGGCCAGATCAACGCGCTCAACACGACCATTGCAGCCAAGCAGTCCCAGCTGACAACGGCGCAAAACGAGCTGAAGGCCCTGACGACCACCAAGGACGCGCTAACGGCAGAAATCGCGGACCTTAACCGGCAGATCGACGCAATCAACGGCAACTCGCAGCGCAAGCGGGAGCTGATCGCCCTCCGCGACGCTAAGCAGGGCGAGCTCGACAGCGTGAACGCCCAGATCACCGACAAGAACGCGCAGATTTCTGGCCTTAAGGGCGACCTTAAGGCACTTCAAACCCAAGTGGACTCGCTGAATGCCCAGCTTGCCACCAAGCAAGAGGAGAGCAGCGCACTGCAGCAGAAAGTGGCACCGCTGCAAGAGGTGCTCGACATTGCGAATGATGCCGTCTCTGCACAGCAGACCGAGATCGAAGCGTTGAATGCCCAACTGCCCGGGCTCCAGGACGCGGTGGCCTCTGCGAACAACGATGTTGTCGAAAAGCAGGGCCAACTCACTGACCTGCGGGCGGAGCTGCCTGCTCTCGAGGAGGCAGCCGCCGATGCAGCAGAGGCCGTTGTAGCCCAGCAGAAGGTTGTTACCGACCTTGAGGATGCCCTGCCCTCGCTGGTATCCGGGGTAGTTGAAGCCCAACAGGCCGTTACCGACCAGAAGAACGTCCTCGCGGCCAAGCAGGACGCACTGATGGACGCCAATGGCGCGTTGACCTCTGCCGAGGCGGCTGTCGAGTCCAAGGAAGACGAGATCCTGGACCTGCAGGCCGCCTTGCCCGGGCTAGAGTCAGCCCTCACGGCAGCGAATGAAGCCGTGGCCGACAAGACCGCTCAGATTGACCGCCTTAACCTGATTGCGGGGAATCTGGCCGGTAAGGTAACCGACCTGAACGCCCAGATCGCGGCCAAGGAAGCGGAAATTCTGGCGCTGCAGTCCCGGGTTGAACCCCTGTTGGATCAGCTCAACAAGCTGAACGGTGAGATCACCGCGGCGGAAGCGAACCTGGCCGCATTGCAGACCCAACTGACGGGGCTGGACACTCAGCTCACAGCGGAGCAGAAGAGGCTGGCCGACCTGCAGGCCCAGAAGAAGTCCAACAAGGATGCCATCGCTGCACAGAAAATGGTGGTGAACGATCTTACAGCCAGGCTCGGCGACGTTCAAAAGCAGATTGCAGCCATTGACGGAACGATCGCCCTGGGAGGCTGCGCCGTCTAAGCCGTGTGGAAGCCGGCGCCCAACGACGTGCGCCGAACGGAAGTGGCCCGGTCACCTAAGATCGGGCCACTTCCTTGGCTCCAAACCCTCAGCCCAGGGCCTTGATGACTTCCTTGGCCACGTCCTCGCTGGACTGCGGGTTCTGCCCGGTGATGAGGTTGCCGTCGCGGACCACGTTGGAGCTCCAGGCCGGACCGTTCTCAACGACGGCGCCCTTCTCCTTCAACGCGTCCTCCACCAGCCATGGAGTGTTTTCGCCCGTGCCGCCGCCCAGCTCCTCCTCATTGCTGAACACGGTGAGGCGGCGGCCCTTGAACGTGAAGGCGCCGTCGTCGTCCGTCGCACTCAGCAGCCCGGCCGGACCATGGCAGAACGGCGCGATGATCTTGCCGTGACTGTCGGCGGCGGCCAGTAGCCTGCCAAGGTCAGGGTCCTTGTACAGGTCCGCCATGGGCCCGTGCCCGCCGGGCATCACCACGGCGTCATAGCCGGAAGGGTCGACGCCGGCCAGCGCCAGCGGCTGCGACAGCTCGCCGTCGATCGCCTCGAGGTAGTCCCGGAAGCCTTTCGCCCGGTCCTCGCCGCCGGCCGACTCCGCCGCCAGGCTGACCTGGTCCACCGTGGGTTTGCGGCCACCGGGCGTGGCGACATGGATGGTGTGCCCGGCGTCGAGCAGGGTCTGGTGGGCCACTACCAGCTCCTCCGCCCAGAAGCCGGTGGGGTGCTCGCTGCCGTCCTTCATGGTGAGGGAGTCGGCTGCCGAGACAACCATCAGGATGTTTGCCATGGTGTTTCTCCTGTCTGTTCCACTTGGTTGCTTAGTGGCGGCAACCTCGTCAGTGTGCTGGGTATTCCGCACATCCTAGAAATAAGCCGGGGCCCGCCGTCGTTATGCCAGACGTGCCCGCCGCGATCCGACGGGCAAAACTACGCAATGCTTCGAAAGGCCGGCACCCACGTGACTCTCCCGCTCTCCATCCTCGACCTGGCAACAATCGGCAAAGGCCAGACGGCGGCAGAGAGTTTCGCGGGCAGCGTGGCCATGGCGCAGAGCGCGGAACGGCTGGGATACCGGCGGGTATGGTACGCCGAGCACCACAACATGTCCTCCATCGCCTCGTCAGCCACCAGTGTGCTGATCGCCCACGTGGCCGCCCACACCGAGAGCATCAGGCTCGGCGCCGGCGGCATCATGCTGCCCAACCACTCGCCGCTGACCATCGCCGAGCAGTTCGGGACCCTGGAAACCCTCCACCCGGGCCGGATCGATCTTGGCCTGGGCCGGGCGCCCGGCAGCGACCAGAACACCATGCGGGCCCTCCGCCGGGATCCGATGTCTGCGGACAGCTTCCCCCAGGACGTCCTGGAACTGCAGGGCTACCTCACGGGACCCACCCGCATCCAGGGCGTGGAGGCCACCCCGGGCAAGGGCACCAATGTTCCGCTCTACATCCTGGGCTCCTCCCTGTTCGGTGCCCGGCTGGCTGCACAGCTCGGCCTGCCCTACGCCTTCGCCTCGCACTTCGCCCCGACTGCGTTGCAGGACGCCGTCGCCATGTACCGGCGGGAGTTCAAGCCGTCGGCCCAGCTGGATGCTCCCCACGTCATCGCCGGCGTGAACGTTATCGCCGCTGATTCAGCATCCGAGGCGCAGGCAATGCTGCAGGCCACCAAGCGCGCGAGGGTTTCCCTGTTCTTCGGTGGCGGACGCGAGTTCACCGATGACGAGGCGGACATGATCCTCGACTCGCCCCAGGGCCAGCACGTCTCGCAGATGATGACCTACTCCGCGGTGGGCACGCCCGACGTCGTCCTGGACTACCTGGACAGCTTCGGCAGGCATGCCGACGCCGATGAGCTCATCGTGGCGCACCAGAGCACCGGCACCGAAGAGCGGCTGCGGTCCGTCGAGCTGCTGGCCCAGGCGGCCGGGCTCGCGCGGGTGTGACGGCCGCCCATTTAGGAAACCCTGCTGGACGCGGTGGGAGGCGGGAAGTAGAGCCTGCTACCGTGACGCGCGGAAGATCTCCGGCGCGGGGCGGGTTCCCGTGGCCAGGTCTGCGAGGATCCGGCCGATCACGGGCGTGAACTTGAAGCCGTGCCCGGAGAAGCCGGCGCCGATGACCACGGGTCCGATCCGGTCCAGAATGAAGTCCTCGTCAGGGGTGGTGGTGTAGGTGCAGCTGACGGCCTCGAAGGAATCCGCGTCCACCCCCGGCAGCCACGTCCGGGCGTAGTCCCGCAGCGCCGCGAGCTGCACAGGCTCGGGCTGGAAGGACCGCCTGTCCGGATCCACTACGGGCCCCGTGCCGTGCCAGCCGGCCTTGACTCCCTCGCCGGGCGTCAGCATCCCGTACACGGGGGAGTACCAGCCCTGGTAATCCGCGCCAGTGCCGGGGTAGTGGTTGAAGCCGGGCCAGACAGCGCCCTCGTCCACAACCCGGAAGTGCAGGGGCTGCTCCTGGGTGACGGTGAGCCGCGGAATCCGAAGTGCGCCGCCGGCAATGCCCAGCAGCTTCCCCGTCCACCCGCCCGCAGTCACTACCGCCTGGGCGGCGCTGACCGTCTCGCTACCGGACGCCGACTCAAGAACCAGCCGGACGCCGTCGTCCATCACCTGGAAGTCCACCACCTTGGTGTGATGCCGGATGTCGGCGCCCCGCGCAACGGCCAGCCGCTGGAAGGCGGGAAGCGCGGCTTCCGGGTTGAGTTGGCCGCCGTCTGGCATGTGCAGGACCTGCTGGTCGAAGCGGATGCCGCGCCACCGTTCTGCCGCTTCCTCGCGGGGGAGGAATTCGGCGCGGATGCCCGCCTGCGTCAGGGCGCCGGCAACCTCGGGCAGCAGCGGCTCGGGGCCGTGGCTGACGATGCCGGTGCGTGCCAGCAGCTGTTCGCCGCTTTCCTGCTCAAGGTCGTCCCACAGGGCGAGGCTTTCGGCCAGCATGGCTACATATTCGGGCCGGTGGTAGCCCGGGTTGAGGTTCCGGGTGCTGCCGTGCGATGCGCCGATAGCGTGCCCGGGCCCGAACTGCTCCACCAGCGTCACCTGGCGGCCGCGGCCGGACAATGCCCAGGCGGCGGCTGAGCCCATGGCCCCGCCTCCGATCACCACGGTGTCAAGGATGGTTCCCATCAGTTTTCTCCCATCATGTGAGCAGCAGCGCGACGCCGATCATCGCAGGCACGGCCACCACGGTGGTAATCAGCACGGTGTCCTTTGCCACTGCAAGTCCCGTCTTGTACCGGCTGGCGGCCACGAAGACGTTCTGGGCGGTGGGCAGCGCCGAAATGACGACGACGGCGAACAGCGCGTGCCCTTCCATCCCCATGGCGAAGCGGGCGAAGAGGTAGGCCAGGGCCGGTTGCACGGCCAGCTTGAAACCGCTGGCGAGCAGGGTGTCCACTCGGCGTGCCGATGACGCCTGGAGCGGCCGGGTCCCGTTGAGGCTCATGCCGAACGCGATCAGCATGGCCGGGATGGCAGCCCCGCCAATCAGGTGGATCGGTTCCATGACCAGCTCCGGGACCTTGAATCCCGTGCCGGCAACCACCAGACCAAGCGCGGAACCCACGATCATCGGGTTCCGCAGGATCATGAAGATGAAGCTCAGGGGAGTGGTGCGGTGCGAACTGGTGCTGGAGTCCAGGATCAGCAGGAACAGCGGGGTGAAGAAGGCGAGCTGGAAGATCAGCAGCGGGGCCACATAGCTCGCGTCCCCCAGGACGTAGACGGCGATGGGGATGCCGAGGTTCGCCGAGTTGACCAGCGAGGCAGCCATGGAGGACATCAGGGACTCCGGCAGCGAACGTTTTAGCCAGAATTTGGCGAGCGTGAAGAAGAGCGCCGCCGTGGCGATGGCAGCAACAGCCGTGACCAGCAGGGGAGCGGCGAACACTTCCTGCAGGCGGGCCTTGCTCAGCGTTTCGAAGAGCAGCGCGGGGCTGGCCACGAAGAAGGTGAGGGAGCTCAGCACCGGCCGGGCGTTGTCCCCCAGCACCTTCTGCCGGCCCACGAACCAGCCCACCAGGATGATGCACCACACCACAAAGAAGCCCGCCAGCACTCCTAGCAATGAAGAACCTGCGGGGTGCGGCGGGGCAGCGTACCGGAGACCACGCTCCGGTTAGAAGTCGGCGTTGTTGAGTGCGAACGGCGGGCGCAGGAGGCCGGGGGTGATGCCCTCGGCGGGATCGTTGCCGAGCTGGACCACCTTGTTGTTGGCGTCCACATGGACCACCTTGGGCTCGTAGGCCCTGGCTTCTTCGGTGGTCATCTGCGCATAGGTAATCAGGATGACGAGATCGTTTTCGTGCATCAGGTGCGCCGCAGCGCCATTGATGCCGATGACGCCGGAACCGCGCTCGCCGGCGATGGTGTACGTCTCCAGCCGTGAACCGTTGGTGATGTCCACAATCGAGACAAGCTCGCCGGGGAGGATGTCGGCAGCCTCCAGCAGGTCCAGGTCAACGGTGACTGAACCCACGTAGTGCAGGTCAGCGTGCGTGACGGTGGCCCGGTGGATTTTCGACTTGAACATTGTTCGATTCATAACGGCACCAGTCTAGCGCCGGCCCCGATCCGTCGCAGTGACGCAGGGAACACTCCCGGCAGCAGCTTACGACGGCGGCGGGTCACCCGGCGTCGTTCGCCGCGATGGCGGCAGCGGCCGCCGCGAGGGTCTCCCTCGCGGCAAGGATGGCGGGCCGCTTGGCGCTGGAACGGCGTACCGAGGTGAACACCGTGCGGTGCGGCTTGCCGGGCAGCTCCAGCAGTTTGGCGGTGGTGCCCCGGCCCGTCCATACCAGGTCCGGCATCAGGGCCACGGCGTTCCCGGACTCAATGAGCCGGATCTGCGCCTGCAGGTCGGCGGTTTCAAAGCGCACGTCCGGTTCAAAGCCTGCGCTGCGGCAGGCCTGCTCCGCCCAGTGGCGCGACGCTGCCCCCCGCGGCTCCATGACCCAGGCGAGCTCCGCCGTGTCCTCGATCCCGCGGATGGCGGGACCGCCGTCGGACTCCGGCGGGACGGCAAGCCGGATGGCGTCCGTGGTCAACTTGACCCGGTCGAGCTCCGCGTAGCGCGGGGCGGCATGCCCGGGATATTGCTCGGCGATGACAAGGTCGAAGTCCCGCGCCCAGGTCTCATGGAGCGCGGTTTCCGGCTCGCGCTGGATCATCTCGATCCGCACCTCGGGGTAGGCAACGGACATCCGGGTCAGCGTGTCCGGCATGAGCGCCAGTGCCGCGGACTGGAAAACTGCGATCCGTACGGTTCCCGTGACGGTGGTCAGGGATGCCGCCAGGTCGGCCTCCGCCTGTTCCATGGTTTCCAGCAACTGCGCGGTGTGCGCCACCAGCACCTCCGCCTGCGGCGTCAGCTGCACCCGCCGGCCCGTCTTGCGGAGCAGTTCCACGCCCACCTCCTTCTCCAGGAGGGCCAGCTGCTGCGATACCGACGACGGGCTGTACTGGAGTGCATCCGCCACCTCGGCCAGTGTCCCGCGGATGCTCAATTCACGGAGCAGCCGGAGCCGGCGGACGTCGAGCATGATGCAATCCTTACCGAAACTAACGAATATAGGTTAGAAGTAGTCACTTTATCTAATGCAAGCAGGCTTGCATACTGTTGTGATCGAGTTACCCCCGTCACAGCCAATTCTTGGCGTGCCGCGGCGGGGTCGCACCCCAAGCAGGAGTTCCTGATGAGCACTAGAGATATGAGCCAGTCGATCATGCGGCGCAAGCCGATTGACGACATTGAGGAAGAAAACAAGCACAGTGGCCTGTTCAAGTCACTCGGGCTGTGGCAGCTCACCGCCATCGGCGTAGGTGGCATCATCGGCGTCGGCATTTTCTCGCTGGCAGGCCTGGTGGCGGCCGGCAGCGAAGGAACACCCGGGGTGGGGCCCGCGGTGCTGATCTCGTTCCTGGTTGCCGGTCTGGCCTCCGCGGCCGCGGCGCTGTCCTACGCCGAGTTCGCGGGCATGATCCCGCGAGCCGGTTCCGCCTACACCTACGGCTACGTGGCGCTGGGCGAAATTGTCGGCTGGTTCATCGGCTGGGACCTGCTGCTGGAATACATTGCCATCGTGGCCGTGGTGGCCATCGGCATCTCCGGCTACTTTGACGCCTTCCTCTCCGGCATCGGCATCAACATGCCTGCCTGGATGACCTCGACGGCGGACGAGGGCAAGGGCGGCATCGTCAACATCCCCGCCATCCTGGTCTGCCTCCTGGTCACCTGGATCCTCTCCCGCGGCACCAAGGCCTTCGGGCGGTTCGAACTCGTCGCCGTGGCCATCAAGGTGATCCTGATCCTCTTCATCATCGGCCTGGGCGTCTTCTACATCGATACCAACAACTACAACCCGTTTATGCCCAGCGGCTTCGGCCCGGTCCTGGCCGGCGCGGCTACGGTCTTCTTCGCCGTCTTCGGCTATGACGCCATGAGCACCGCCGCCGAGGAAGCCACCGACGGCAAGAAGCACATGCCCAAGGCCATCATCCTGTCCCTCATCATCGCCATGCTGCTCTACGTGGCCGCCACCCTGGTCCTGACCGGCATGCAGAACTACAAGGACATCGACCCCACCGCCGGCTTCGCCTCGGCATTCACCGGGGTTGGCCTGCCGGTCATCGCCACCATCATCTCCGTGTTCGCGGTGCTGTCCATCCTCACCGTGATGCTCACCTTCCTCCTGGGCGTTACCCGCGTGTGGTTCGCCATGAGCCGCGACGGCCTGCTGCCCGGCTGGTTTTCCAAGACGGACCGGCACGGCACGCCGCAGCGGGTCACCTGGATCGCCGGCATAGCTTCGGCCTTCCTGGCCGGCGTCTTCCCGATCAAGGAGGTCGCGGACCTCACCAACATCGGCATCCTGGCCGCGTTCGTCGTCGTCTGCTTCTCGGTGATCATCTTCCGCTACAAGCGCCCCGATGCCCCGCGGACCTTCCGCCTGCCGCTGATGCCGGTCATCCCGGCCTTCGGTGTCCTGGCATCGGCCTTCCTGATGTTCCAGCTGCACTGGGAAACCTGGCTGCGGTTCAGCGTCTGGCTGGTCATCGGCCTGGCCATCTACTTCTTCTATGGCCGCAGGCACTCCCTGATGAACCCGGACAGTCCGCGGCACGAGGAACTCGTGGAGATGCACCGCCCCCTCCGCTGACCCTCTCTCACTTTTCGCGCCTTCTCCCGGAACGCTCTGGCACTTTCGGCGCCTTTTCGACAAACCCTCCTGCACATCATGTGCGGGAGGGTTTGCCGTTTTGCCGCGAAAGGTGGGAGAGCGTTTGGGGTTTGAGCGCAGGAGGTGAGAGAGGGTTTTAGGGGAGCGCCAGGTCGCGTTTCCGGGGATGCTGAAGCTTCAGCTTTTCTAACCTGTATTGCTTAGAAAACATCGCTTTATCTTATGTGAACGCAGGCGCATACTGGTGGATAAGACCACTCCGAACCCCCAGGAAAGAACGAGAAAAGCCATGACCCACGTAGCAATGGAGCCGGCACTTGCCGCCGGTGTTGCGCCGCAGACTGTCGACGTCGATGTCCCGCAGGCCAAGGCCCTGGCGAACGACGCAGTGGCCCTGGTCCGCCGCTGGCTGACCGAGGCCGCAAAGGTTCCGGTCGATGCTTCCGCAGAGCAGCTCGCCGGAGTTCTCAAGGACCCCAACGGCCTGGAGTTCACGGTGGGCTTCGTGGACGGCGTGGTCCGCCCCGAGGATTTGAACGTCGCCGCCCGCAACCTGGCCAAGCTTGCCCCCAAGGTTCCGGCATTCCTGCCCTGGTACATGCGTAGCGCGGTGGCGCTGGGCGGCACCGTTGCTCCCGTCTTGCCGCAGGTTGTCATCCCCATTGCCCGCAAGGTCCTCCGCGAGATGGTGGGCCACCTAATCGTGGACGCCACTGACGCCAAGCTGGGGCCGGCCATCGCCAAGATCAGGAAGGACGGCATCAAGCTCAACGTCAACCTCCTCGGCGAGGCAGTGCTGGGCGAGCACGAGGCATCGCGCCGGCTGGAAGGCACCCATACCCTGCTGGCCCGCCCCGACGTGGACTACGTGTCCATCAAGGTTTCCTCCACTGTGGCCCCGCACTCCGCCTGGGCCTTCGACGAAGCCGTGGAGCACGTCGTCGAGAAGCTCACTCCGCTGTTCCAGCGGGCCAACTCCTTTGCCGGGGGCGGCGGGAAGGCCAAGTTCATCAACCTGGACATGGAGGAGTACAAGGACCTGGACATGACCATCGCGGTCTTCACCCGGATCCTGGACAAGCCAGAGTTCAAGAACCTCGAGGCCGGCATCGTGCTCCAGGCCTACCTGCCGGACGCGCTTTCCGCGATGATCCGGCTGCAGGACTGGGCAGCCGAACGCCGCGCAAACGGTGGCGCCGCCATCAAGGTCCGCGTGGTCAAGGGCGCCAACCTGCCGATGGAGCAGGTGGAGGCCTCCCTGCATGACTGGCCGCTGGCCACCTGGGGCAGCAAGCAGGACTCTGACACCAGCTACAAGAGCGTCATCAACTACTCGCTGCACCCCGAGCGGATCAAGAACATCCGGATTGGCGTCGCCGGCCACAACCTGTTCGACATCGCCTTCGCCTGGCTCCTGGCCAAGCAGCGCGGGGTGGAATCGGGCATCGAATTCGAAATGCTCCTGGGCATGGCCCAGGGCCAGGCGGAGGCCGTCAAGAAGGACGTCGGTTCGCTGCTGCTCTACACCCCCGTGGTGCACCCGTCCGAGTTCGACGTCGCCATCGCCTACCTGATCCGCCGCCTCGAAGAAGGCGCCAGCCAGGACAACTTCATGTCCGCGGTGTTCGAGCTGAGCGAGAACGAGGCCCTGTTCGAACGGGAAAAGCAGCGCTTCCTGTCCTCGCTGGAAGCCCTGGACAACAGCGTGCCGCCGGCCAACCGCCAGCAGAACCGCAACCTCCCGCCCACCCCAATGCCGCACACCGGCTTCCGGAACACCCCGGACACCGACCCGTCCTTGCCCTCGAACCGTGACTGGGGCCGGGCCATCCTGGACCGCATCCCGTCCTCCACCCTGGGCAACGCCTCCGTGGCCGCCGCGTCCATCAGGGACGAAGCCACCCTCAACACGGTGATCGCCACCGCCGTCGAACAGGGCAAGGCCTGGGGCGAGCTCTCCGGCGACGAGCGCGCCGAGATCCTGCACCGCGCCGGCGACGTCCTTGAGGCCCGCCGCGCCGACCTGCTCGAGGTCATGGCCAGCGAAACCGGCAAGACCATCGACCAGGGTGACCCCGAGGTCAGCGAGGCAGTGGACTTCGCCCACTACTACGCCGAGTCCGCACGCAAGCTGGACAAGGTCGACGGCGCCACGTTCGTCCCTGCCAAGCTCACCGTGGTGACCCCGCCATGGAACTTCCCGGTCGCCATCCCGGCAGGGTCCACCTTGGCGGCACTCGCCGCCGGTTCCGCCGTCGTCATCAAGCCCGCCAAGCAGGCCGCCCGCAGCGGGGCCGTGATGGTCGAGGCCCTCTGGGAAGCAGGCGTTCCCCGCGACGTGCTGACCATGGTGCAGCTGGGCGAGCGGGAGCTGGGCAAGCAGCTCATCTCCCACCCGGCCGTTGACCGGGTCATCCTCACCGGCGGCTACGAGACCGCCGAGCTGTTCCGCTCCTTCCGCAAGGACCTGCCGCTCCTGGCCGAAACCAGTGGCAAGAACGCCATCATCGTCACCCCCAGCGCGGACCTGGACCTGGCAGCCAAGGACGTGGCCTACTCCGCGTTCGGCCATGCCGGCCAGAAGTGCTCCGCCGCGTCCCTGGTGATCCTGGTGGGTTCGGTGGCCAAGTCCAAGCGCTTCCACAACCAGCTGATCGACGCCGTCACCTCACTGAAGGTGGGCTACCCACAGGATCCCACCAGCCAGATGGGGCCCATCATCGAGCCTGCCAACGGCAAGCTCCTTAACGCCCTGACCACCCTGGGCGAAGGCGAGAACTGGGCAGTCGAGCCGAAGAAGCTGGACGAGAGCGGAAAGCTGTGGAGCCCGGGCGTCCGCTACGGCGTCAAGCGCGGTTCCTACTTCCACCTGACCGAGTTCTTCGGCCCGGTCCTGGGCGTGATGACCGCGGACACCCTGGAGGAAGCCATCGCCATCCAGAACCAGATCGAATACGGCCTCACCGCCGGCCTGCACTCCCTCAACTCCGAGGAACTCGGCGTCTGGCTGGACTCCATCCAGGCCGGCAACCTGTACGTCAACCGCGGCATCACCGGCGCCATCGTGCAGCGCCAGCCGTTCGGCGGCTGGAAGAAGTCCGCAGTGGGCGCCGGCACCAAGGCAGGCGGCCCCAACTACCTGGCCGGCCTGGGCGACTGGACCGCAGCCCGCAGCACGGCGACGGCCTCCGTCGCCCACCCGGGTGTCCGCCGCATCATCAACGCCGCCGGCGCCGCCCTGGAGCCTGCCGAGCTGGAGTCCGTCCAGCGTGCCTTGGCGTCCGACGCCGAGGCCTGGGCGGAGGAGTTCGGTACCGCCAAGGACGTGTCCGGTCTGAGCGCGGAACGCAACATCTTCCGCTACCGCAGCCTGCCCGTCACCATCCGCCTGTCCGAAGGGGCGCCGCTCGCGGACCTCGTCCGGACCGTGGCAGCCGGTGTCCTGGCCGGATCGGAGCTCACGGTGTCCACCGCCGTCGAACCTCCCGCCCAGCTGCGCCCGGTGCTTACCGCGCTGGACATCGATGTGACGGTGGAGTCCGACGCCGGCTGGCTGGCTTCCGCAGGACGCCTCGCATCCGCGGGCAAGCTGTCCGGAGCGCGCGTCCGGCTGATCGGCGGGGACGCAGCCGCGCTCGCCGAGGCAACCGGCGGCAGGCCCGACCTGGCGGTGTACGCCCACCCGGTCACGGAGGCTGGCCGCGTGGAACTGCTGCCGTTCCTGCACGAGCAGGCAGTCAGCATTACGGCCCACCGCTTCGGCACACCGAACCACCTCTCGGATGCCCTGATCTAACCAGGGCAGGCCAACACAAGGCCGGGCGGCCACCTTCTCGGGTGGCCGCCCGGCCTTGTTTGCTGTCAGTGTCCGCGCTGGCTGCGCGGCAGGAGACCTGCGGCTGTCAGCCCAGGTACCACCCGGGCGGCGTCCATGTCACGGGAACGCTGTGTGCTGAGAAGTCCTCGCAGCGGGTGCAGGTGTAGGCCACTTCCCCAAGGGTGGCTACTGCGCCGTCGCGCCGGTACGTGGGCGGTATATAGGACTCGAGGTAGATGAATTCGTCGGTACGGCACTTGTCGCAGGTTGGCTTGCCTACGTAGCCGGAATCTGTGGTTGCTACTCCTGCGCCCAGGTTCGATTGGCGGGTTGCGGGCCGCGGAGAGGTGTGCGGGTGTGCATGGGCCGCACTGAAATGGGTGTTCTTGGCTGTCTTCATTGGCTGCCTGTCCCGGGCGGGAGCTCTGTTGTGCAGGGCACGCCCGTGTGAGAGAACCGGCCAGCTGCTTGACCATGGGAGACCAGCATAGATTAGGTAACGTTCTGACATCAATGGAAAGCTTTCACGGGGTGGCGCTTTGCTCCTACTTCGGCCGGAGGTAACGCCTGCCGAAGTTCCCGTTCCTAGGCCTGGCGGTTGATGGTCCTGCCCACGATGGACTGCGTGAGGGCATCGATGACCTCCGAGTTGGCCAGGGGATTGCGGATCAGGGTGAAGTCGACGTCCCCTACGGCGGGCAGGTCGAAGCGCCGCGTGATGATTTTCAGGTCTTCCGGGACCAGCGACGTCGGCATGACCGCGACGCCGATTCCAGCCCGGACGGCGGCCAGCACCCCGCTGATCTGGCGGGTGGTGCAGGTGATGCGCCAGGTCCTGCCGTGTGCCTCGAGGGCGTCAATGGCCAGTTTCCTGCTCAGGCTGGGCGAGGGGTAGGCAATCAGCGGGACCGGGGTGCCCGGCTCCAGGCTGGTCTGCTCCAGGCCCACCCAGGAGAACGAGTCATGCTGCACCACGGTGCCGTCTTTGGCGCCGGCCACCCACTTCACGAAAACGAGATCCAGCTGGCCGGCGTTGAGTTTGCGGTACAGCTGGTCGCTTTGGCCCACCGTCAGCTCAAGGTTGATTTGTGGATAGATCTGCCGGAACTCACGGAGGATCCGGGGCAGGCCGGTGATGGCAAGATCGTCCGCGGTGCCGAATCGGAGGCGGCCGCGCATTGCCGAGCCGGAGAAATAGCGGGCCGCGGCGTCATGGGCGGACAGGATGTTGCGCGCGAACCCTGCCATCGCATCCCCGTTGTCCGTAAGCCGGACATCGCGGGTGTCCCTGGTGATCAGTACCCGCTTGGCTGCCGTTTCCAGCTTCCGGACGTGCTGGCTGATGGTGGGCTGCGCCAGGCCCAGGCGCTCGGCAGCCTTGGTGAAGCTCAGCGTTTCGGCCACCGCCAGGAAGGAGCGCAGCTGGGTGGGGTCAAACAAGACGGACTCCTCTGAGGGTTTGGGATGGCATTACGGACTGCAATGGGACTTATAGGCACGATACGTCTCCATAATCTTCGGGCCCAGCCTAGCGGTAAGGGCATCCCAGGCCGCCATCAATGTGAGGACATACCTGTGGCACCCCCACCGCCGTCATCGGCAACCGTCACCCAGCCCGTCATCGACTCCGCAGGTTCTGCGCCGGATTCTGCACCTGACCGTCCGGTTGGGGACATCCACACCCAGCCGCTCCCGGTTGTGGCCGAACACCTTCCCTGGCGGCACACGTTCATCTCCCTGAAAGTGCCCAACTTCCGGATTTTCGCCGCCGGACACTTCATTGCCGTGATCGCACTCTGGATGCAGCGGATTGCCCAGGATTGGATGGTGCTGGAACTGTCCGGTTCCGTCACAGCTGTGGGCATCACGGTGGCACTGCAATTCTTGCCGTCCCTGCTGCTGGGACCCTGGGGTGGGATGGTGGCCGACCGGTTCACCAAGCGGAAGATCCTGATTCTGTGCCAGGGCATGGCCGCGGTCCTGGCCGGGGCGTTGGCTGTCCTCGCCCTCACCGCAACCGTTGAGGTGTGGCATGTCTACGTCATCGCACTGGTGCTGGGCCTGGTCACCGTCCTTGACCAGCCCGCCCGCCAGGTGTTTGTGCACGAGCTGGTGGGTCCGAAGTACCTGCGGAACGCCATCAGCGTGAATTCCACAACCTTCCAACTGGGCGGCCTGATTGGCCCCGCTTTGGCCGGACTGCTCCTGACCGCCGTCGGTGCAGGCTGGGCTTTCGCTGGCAACGCCTTCGCCTGCTGCTGCACTGTTGCCATGCTGCTGATCCTGCGTAAGGACCAGCTGTTCGTCAGCGCGCCGGCACCCAAGAGCAAGGGGATGCTTCGCGAAGGCCTGCGGTACGCGCTCAGCAAGCCCACCATCTACTGGCCCTGGCTGATGGCAGGCTTCATTGCGGTGTTCGCCATGAGTTTGCCGGTGGTGCTTGCAGCGTTTGCCGACCGCGTCTTTGCGGTGGGTGCCGGCGGCTACGGGCTGCTCAACGCCCTGGTGGCTCTCGGTGCATTGGCCGGTGCGGTGGCTTCCACCCGCCGCCGGCGGCTTCGGCTGCGGTCCGTGGTGTTCTGCGCCGGCATGTATGGTGCGATGCTCTGCCTGGCATCGCTGGCGCCGTCCATGGCCTGGTTCGGCGTGGCGATGGTCATGTCCGGATTCTGGTGCCTGATGTTCCTCACTGGCTCCAACCAGCTGGTCCAGGTCAGTTCGAACATGGGAATTCGGGGGCGGGTGATGAGCCTCTACATCATGGTGCTGATCGGCGGCCAGGCTTTGGGCGGACCCATGCTGGGCTGGATCGCCGAACACGCGGACCCGCACGTCGCGCTCCTGGTCTCGGGCGGGGTACCGGCGCTCGCGGCCCTGACGGTGGCCGTCCTGCTGGCACGGAAAGCAGGCCTCACGCTCCGGGTGGACCTGAAGGACCGGCGCCGACCGCTGCAGATCGTGAACCGGGCAGCGGCAGCCTGAAGCAAACGCCAGCTTTTTCAGATAGCCGCTTCAAACTGCCGGTCCAGCCCTCAGCCGGCGGTTTCCCGGCTACTTCTTCTTGCCAGCGCTCTTGCCGGACGGAGTATCCAGGGAACTGGCCGGCGCGGAAGCGGCCCTCTTGTCTGCGCGTTTTTCCTTGATGGACTTGCCGGACTTTTTTGATGCCGTTTGACGCGGGGACTTATCAGCCATGATTGCTCCTGTAGCGGAACCGAAAGGTTCCTGACTACAGACCCTACACGGCGGCACCAAATACCCTCCGTGCAGCGTCCGCGATACTGCAGAAAGTGGAGCGGCTGACGGGAATCGAACCCGCGTATCAAGCTTGGGAAGCTAGCGCTCTACCATTGAGCTACAGCCGCACTGCCCCCACTCGCGCGGGGCAGAACTTAGCTTAGCGCAGATGGAGCCACAAACCGCCCAACCCGGAGTGCTGTTGGCCGTGTCCCGTAAGCAGCGGCGTCATCCAGTAACTCTTCAATAACGTCGAAGGCCCTGGCTAGGTGCGGGTCCGGAGCGCTGGTTAACCTGAACCGGAAGGCTGCGGCGTCAGGGGGAGGCGGTCAGCGCGGCAGGCCGACGTCAACCACGGGAAGATTTACATGGCATTCGCAGAACACGAGGTCCTCATCCGGCGTGACGCCATGGCTGTGTACCTGTACCTGCTCGATGCCACCAATCTTCCGCTCTGGCGCGAGGGCGTCCGCAGCGTGAAGCTGCTGCAGGGCCCGGCCGAGGCCAAGGGCGCCGTCTACCGGCAGATGGTCGCGGGCCGGTCCGGGCTGAGCATTCCGGCTGACCTCGAAATCACCCAGGCCCGGCCGGGCGCTGAAATCGAGTTCCGCGTCCTGTCCGGCCCCGCAAACCGCAGCGGCGGCTACTACCTCAGCACGGAAGGGGCGGGAACCCGGGTGCGGTTTGCGGTCGAAGCGCAGGCCGAGGGCCGGTTCGCGTTCCTTGACCGGCTGGGCCTGCTGAACAAGATGGTCCAGCGAAGTGTCCGGGCAGAAGTAGCCCAGCTGGAGCGGCTCAAGGACGTCCTGGAGCTCCAGCCCGCCGTCTAGGCCCCGGCCTACTGGGCCAGCCGCTGGCCGGTCCAAGGCCCGGCAATGTTCGACGCCGAGGCAAGGCTTCCGCCGGTCAGGTCCCAGTACTGCACTACGTCGCCTGCTCGGCGCAGAGCCACGCCTGCCGAGTTGAGCCCGGTCACGTCCCGTAGTGCTTTCACCCCCGTGGCGTCCTGCCAGCCGGTGGCAACTGTGGGCCGTGCTTCGGCGCGCAGCGCAGTGGTTCCCCAGCCGCGGTACAGCAGGACCGCTCCGTCGGTACGGATGGCCAGCAGGTCCTGGAAGCCGTCGGCATCGTAATCGACCATGGCCAGCCTGCCGGCAGGAAGCCCGCTGGCCACCAGGGTCCGAGCGGCGAGGTCGCCGGTGCCCTTGTTGGGATACAGGTAGAGGTTTCCGGCGGCATCCCGTGCCAGGATCTGGGGCATCCGGTTATTGGCGCACCAGCCGCCCACGGCCAGGGTCAGGGTGTCCCACCCGCCGGAGCCGAGGGTGGCCGGCGCTTGGAACCCGCCGGTGGCAATGCCCCGGTGCAAAGTCAGGTTGCCGTTGGTCCATTGGGTGAGCAGGTCATAGGCGCCGTCGCGGTCCCAGTCCGTGACGAAGACTTCCTTGGCGCCGGAGAAGCCGGAGCCGATGACCTTTGCGGCAGCGTAGGCACGGGCACCCAGGGAGGCGCGGCGGAGGAGTTGCCCCGCGGAGTCGACTGTGACAAGGTCGCCGGGGCCCGTGATGGCAGCGGCGGACAGGTCCAGTGTTGGCGGCATGTGCCGTACCGTGGCATCACACATGGTGGGAGCGGGAGGCGGCAGGGCGGCGCCGTCACCGCCGGTGGCACCACCGGGCGAGTTGACGGTACCTGCCGGAAGCGTGGTGTAACCGAAGAAGTTCACCACGCCCCAGATCTTGTAGGTGCGGTCGGTGTAGGAGATGCCGGCCCCCATCACGTTGAACCGGGGGTCGAGCAGCATGGCATTGTGGCCGGGGGAGCCCTTCCACCACTCCACCAGCAGTGCGGCATCGCGGTCCGTGCGGATGGCGATGACCTCACCGGCGCCGTTGTTGGGATTCATGGCGCGGGGATCGGTCCAGAAGTTGGCACGGTGCTCAATGACCTCGCGTGAGGCAATGTTGTCCGACCATTCCTGGGCCAGTCCCGCCACTGTGGGGTGGTACTTCACCGGCGCCAGGCCTTTGGATACGCGGTACTCGTTGATCCGGTTGAAGACCGTGAGGATCGCTGCTGAGTTGTCATCCCGCACCAGGGCTTCAGGACTCGGCGCGGCAAGCATGGATTCGGGGGCGGGCAGCACCGGTGCGGGCTTCCCCAGTTCCTCATCCGGTGCCCACAGCGGCGGGATCCACGGAACTTCCGGGGCCGTCTCCGACGTGCCGGCGGCAGTGGCCTGGGACGTCACGGGCTCTGGGACCGGGACCGTCCCCGCGGGGGCGGGGGCGGGGGCCTCCGGGGCAGGTGATGCGGTGGCCGGAGACGCCGGACGGATCTCCGGTTCCACGGCAGGGGTGAGCGGGGATCCTGCTGGGGGGTCGCCAGCAGAGCCCGCTCCGCCGTCGTGCAGTGCAGGCTCCAGCAAGACACTCCGCGGACCGGCGGCGACAGCAGAGTCGTTGGTCCGAAGCGGCGCGGAGAGCGTGCCTGCTGACGAGGAGACCAGCGCCAGGGCGCAGAGCACGCCAATGAAAGAGGGCGCTACCAATTTATTCACAACATCCCCAGCTCTGTTGGGCCATCCGGGAGACCATCCGGCGCCTGAGTACCTTAGGCAACATTAGCCCCATGAGGCCACAGCAACAACGGAAAAAATATTAGTGTGGATAAGCCATACGGTAATTTGGGACGGTGCTGATCTCTGACCGCGATATTCGTGCCGAAATTGACTCCCAGCGGATCGTGCTGGAACCCTACGACTCGGCGATGGTGCAGCCGTCGTCCGTGGACGTGCGGATCGACAAGTTCTTCCGGCTGTTCGACAACCACAAGTACGCGCACATCGACCCCGCACAGGAGCAGCCTGAGTTGACCCGGCTGGTGGAAGTTGAAGAGGACGAAGCCTTCATCCTGCACCCGGGCGAGTTCGTCCTGGGCTCCACCTACGAAACCGTCACGCTGCCGGACGATATTGCAGCCCGGCTGGAGGGCAAGTCCTCGCTGGGCCGGCTGGGCCTGCTGACGCACTCCACCGCCGGATTCATTGACCCCGGCTTCTCAGGACACGTCACCCTTGAGCTGTCCAACATGGCCACGCTGCCCATCAAGCTGTGGCCGGGCATGAAGATCGGGCAGCTGTGCTTTTTCCGGCTGACATCTTCCGCGGAGTATCCCTACGGCCAGGGCGAGTACGGAAACCGCTACCAGGGCCAGCGAGGCCCCACCGCCAGCCGCAGCCACCTGAACTTCCACCGCACCACCATCTAGCGGGAAACGCACTTAGGCCTTCGCCGGAACGCCTTTTTGGCCCCCTGCTGCACCAACAAGCGGTTCGACATAGCGCGCAGCCAGCGGCCCCAGCACGGCCATGATCAGCACGTAGGCCGTGGCCAGGGCCGCAAGTTCATTCGGTACCGCTCCCGAAGCCACCGCCAGGCCTGCGATCACGATCGAGAACTCGCCGCGGGCAATCAGCGCTGCTCCGGCGCGGAAGCGGCCGCGCCGCGCAATGCCCGCACGCTTCGCGGCCCAGACGCCCGTGACCATCTTGGTGGCGGCGGTGGTGACAGCCAGCACCAGGGCCCAGCCCAGCACGGGCGGGATGGATGTCGGGTCCGTGTTGAGCCCGAACGCCACAAAGAAAATCGCTGCGAACAGGTCTCGCAGCGGTTCCAGGATGCGGGTGGCGTTATGGGCGGTGGCGCCGGAAATAGCAATGCCGAGCAGGAACGCTCCCACCGCGGCGGATACCTGCATGGCCGAAGCGACGCCGGCCACGAGCAGTGCTGCGCCAAGGAGGTTCAGGAGGAACACTTCCGAGTTCTCGCTGTGCACGGCCCTGGAGACGTGATGCCCGTGCCGCAGCGCAACCATGAGAACCACGCTCACGACTGCAAGTGCGATGCCCACACTGGTGAGCCCGCCGAGGAAACTGACCCCGGCCAGGATGGTGGTCAGCACAGGCAGGTAGACGGCCATGGCCAGGTCTTCGAACACCAGGATGGACAGCACGACGGGCGTTTCGCGGTTGCCCAGCCGGCCGAGATCGGTGATGACCTTGGCCGCGATTCCCGATGAAGAGATGTAGGTGACGCCGCCCAGCACCATGGCGCCCACTCCGCCCCAGCCCAGCAGGTAGGCCAGCGCGGCCCCGGGCAGGAAGTTCAGGACCAGATCGAGCACACCGCCCTGCCAGGAGCGGCGCAGGCCAGTGAAGAGCTCCGTCGCCGTATATTCCAATCCGAGCATAAGCAGCAGCAGGATTACGCCGATTTCGCTGCTGACATGCGCAAATTCTTGCATGCCTTCGAGCTTGACGATGCCGCCCGCGCCGAAGGCGAGCCCGCCCAGGAGGTACAGCGGGATGGGAGACATTCCGATCCGTCCGGCCAGCCTGGCCAACAGGCCGAGGCAGAACACAACGGCCCCCAGTTCGATGAGGGTCAGGGCCAGCGGGTCCACAGGACTCAGCCGTGGCGCAGGATATCGGCCGCCGTGTCGAGGCCTTCCTGGGTTCCGACTGCTATCAGCAGGTCTCCGGTGTGGAGGACGACGTCGGGTCCCGGCGAAGGGAGCACCTCACCTTCACGCATGATGGCAACGATGGAGACACCGCAGCGCGTACGGATGCACGCCTTCCCCATGGGCTGGTTCTGGAACGGGGAGTCCGGAGCAATCGAGAACTGCCGGGTCACAATTCCGGGGACGTCCTTGTGCTCTTCGGTCAGCTTCATGGCCAGATGCTGCCCGCCCAGGAGATTGCCCAGGGTGGCGGCTTCATCACTGGTCAGCGGAATGGACGCCTGGCAGGTATCGGGATCGTCCCAGGTTGAGATGATCAGTTCCGTCTGACCCTCGCGCAGCTCCACCACGCCGATCCGGCGGCCGGAGGCTGTCATGAAATCCTTCCGCAGGCCCAGGCCCGGAAGGTTGGTCTCATCCACGTTCATGGTCCAAGCCTAGTCTTCCGGGGAGGCTCATGGGGTGCGGTCAGACCACCCGGGAGTCCTCCCAGGTTGTGAGCCTGCCGCACATGCCGTACCCCTCGCCCGGGCGCGGGACCGCAGAGGCCACTGCAGCCTGGGCCATGGGCGCGGCGGACCCTTCCGCCAGCTGGTCCAGCGCCCGCCCAGTGGCATCCGCCTGCTTCCGGACCGTGTCCTCCCAGATCTGCTGCCAGCGCCCGACGCGCGGACGGACGAGCGCCGCCGCGGCGCGGTGGAAATCGGCCAGGGCTTTCGGGCCGTCGCGCAGTACCGCCACATGCAGTTCGGCGTATCCTTCCAACGCAAGGTCCCGCCGGGCGCGGGCAGCCGCGGCCATGGCGGCGGGGTCCAGCCCGCGCGGAAGGATAGCCTGCTGCGCATACTCCGCTGGATCCGCCAGGATATGGCCGGGGAAGGTCAGGACTGCGTCGCCGGATTCCGGCAGTCCCGCATTGGACATGATGACGGTGAGGGTGAGCCCGTCCGTGTTGACCAGCCGGTGCACGGTGCCCGGACTGAACCAGAGCAATGATCCGGCCGCCAGGTCATATTCCTCCGCCCCGGACATCGAGATGGTGTGGACCTGGCCCGTGCCGCCGGTGACTATGTAGGCCTCGGAGGACACCGTGTGGAGGTGCGGCGAGCCTCCGCACAGCCCGTCAGCGGACTCCCAGTCATAGACCCGGAGCCCGGTGACGGCCGTTCCGCCCGGGAAACCGGGCACGCCGGCGCCGGTCACCGGTGCATCCCCCCGGTGCCGCGAGCGAGGAGTTCCTGCGCCCCGAGTGCCAGGTCTTCGGCCCGGCGGGCATCGGATGCACCGTCGGCGACCACCACGGCATACCGGAAGCGGAGGGTGGCGCCGGCCTCGAACAGGACTTCCTCGCTGAAGAAGGGCGCCGGACCCATGCATGCGAAGGGCTCGGACCGGGCAAACCACTCCGGTTCCGGGTGGCCGCTGGCGGGATCGTCAACCATGACCAGCGTGGAGAAACGGCAGGTTTCATCGTGCTGCCCCACGAACGCGAGCCAGGGTGCCCGCCGGCCGCGCAGCCCTTCCCCGGTGGCACCGCCGGGTCCGAGGACCGTTCCCCCCGTGAAGGACCGGGGCCCGCGCCAGAACAGGCCGCCATAGCCGGCATTTTCCCGCCCTTCCGTGGTGGGGGAGCCAATGTGGATTGCGTCGCCGGAAACGTTGGTCATGGCCGTTTCGAAGATGAGGGCGTAGCTGCTGTCCGCCCCTGGCACCACGCTGAAAGACCTCTCCTCCTCCACCACCAGGGAGCCTTGCTGGCTGATCCAGCGAAGGTCATGGGCGAAACGGAACGTCCCGCCGTCGTCCGTTGCCTGCCGCAGCTCACGGTGCCGCATGGCGCCGTTGTTGGGCAGCCACTGGTACTCCTGCCCCCGCCGGTAGCTTGGCCCGCCCCAGAAATTGTCGGCGCCAAGGTGCGGCAGGGACCAGGCGATGCCTTTGTGCCATACATGGTCGTGCGGCCGGTAAATGCTCACCAGGTCCCCGCTGCGTGTCCGGACCGGATGGAAATACGGCCTGGGGGACTCTTCCTGCGGGTCATCGGCCACGTAGGTATACGTGAGGACGTCCGCGCCGTCCAGGGAGACCGCTACCGCGGCGCCGTCGTCGGTCCAACTGAACCGGGTGCCGGTAGACGCGGAGGGTGTGCCGGCCGCGGGTTCTGCAGTGGTGCTCATGCGGTGCTCTTTTCCAGTTTCCAGGGTTGCAGCCGGCCGTCGGCGCGGTCGAAGAACGGGTTTCCATCGGTGATGTCGCCCCTGCGCACGGTCTGGCCGGTGATGGCTGAGGCGTAGATCGCGGCGGCCAGCTCCATGGTGGGATAGGCCTCGGCGAGGGTGACCGGGGGAACTTTCCCGGCCCTGACGGCGTCGATGATGTGCTCGTACTGTGCGGGATGCCCGCTCGGAGTGCCCGGGGAACCGTCCGCCCATTGGGCGGCCAGGTGCTCCTGGCCTGGCGCGGGCGTGAAGCGCCAGTGCGCATTGTCATAGCCGTAGAGGTGCTCGAGTTCCACGGTGGCATGATCGTAGTCGAACCGGAGCTGGGACGTTTCCCGGGGCGAGATCACGGAGTTGATGACCGTGCTCAATGCACCGGATTCAAATCGGACGATGGCGGTGGACACGTCTTCGGTTTCCGTCCGGCGGGCAAGGCGCCCGGCGAACGCAGTGACTTCCTGCCAGGGGCCCCAAAGGTGGAGCAGCAGGTCGAACTGGTGGATGCCGTGGCCCATGGTGGGTCCGCCGCCTTCCACGTCCCACAGGCCGCGCCAGGGCACGTCGAAGTATTCCTGGTTGCGGAACCAGAGCGTGTTGCAGAACCCGGTGAGGGCATTCCCCAGGGCGCCCGATTCCTGAAGCGCAGCCAGCTTGCGCGCGCCGCTGCCGAAACGGTGCTGGAAGATGCAGCTGACATGCTTGCCCGATGCAGACTCGGCGTCCTGCAGTTCACGCATCTGCCGGAGCGACAGGGCCGGCGGCTTTTCCAGCACCACATTCAGGCCTAGCGCCAGTGCCTCCAGGGCCAGGCAGGCATGCGACGACGGCGGGGTACAGACCGCCACCAGGTCCAGTCCGGCGTCGGCCGCCACAGCCAGGCTCGGCGCCGTGGCGGGTACATGCCATTTGTCCGCGAAGGCGGCAACACGGCCCGGGTCGATATCGACTGCTACCGCCAGCTCCGCTCCTGCCAGCTGCAGGGCTTCGGCGTGCGCATTGGCAATGCCGCCGGTGCCGATGATGCCGGCACGGGGGCGGGAAGGGGATGGTCCCACAGGACGGTCTCCTCGTTGAGAAAGGTTTGGAGGTAAGTTATCGATCACTAAATTATGTGAACGATAACAGGGGTACGTCAAGAGGTTTGCTCAAGTAGGCAAAGAGAGGCCGCGAAATACGGGGTCAGGCCGCCGGAACAACCGCGATGGGCGCCTTGTCCGGTGATTTCACCGGCAGCAGGACCAGCAGTCCGGCCAGGAGGACCACCATGATGCCCAGGATTCCCCAGCGCTGGGCTTCCCCGGCGGGAACCAGGGGTGTGGCAATGGCGATGCAGAGGGTGAACAGGGCTGGAGCCAGGAAGCTGACGGCGCGGCCGGTGGTGGCGTACAGGCCGAACAGCTCGCCCGACTCGCCGTGCGGTGCCAGGCGCGCCAGGTATGCCCGAGACGAGGACTGGGCGGGGCCCACGAACAGGCAGAGGAAGAGGCCGAACACCCAGAACGTGGTGCTGCCGGGCCAGGGCATGCCAAAGAAGACATACTCGCCGTTGCCAAGGACCAGGATCACGGTGCCCGCAGCCAGCAGGCCGAGCAGGGAACCGATGATGACGGCTTTCGGGCCCACCCGGTCATCCAGGAATCCGCCGATCACGGCCCCGACCGCCGCCACCACATTCCCGAAGATCGCGAAGAAGATGACCTGGGAGAGTTCGAAACCGAAGGTGCCCGCCGCGATGATCCCGCCGAACGTAAAGACGGCGGCAAGCCCGTCGCGGAACACGGCGCTGGCCAGCAGGAAGTAGATGGTGTGCGGGCTGGTGGCATAGATGGCCTTGATCCGCCGGACCAGCAGCCCGTAGCTGGCCAGGAAACCGAGTTTGCTGGCCTCGCCTGTGCGGGGCAGTTCGGGGACGGCGAACAGCACGGGCAGGGCGAAAATGAAGAACCACAGGGCTGAGAAGACAGCCACCAGCCGGATATTCAGGCTGTCCTCGGTGGACGCGCCGAACCACTCGAAACTGGGCTGGACGAACAACTGCAGGACGGCCAGCAGCGCCACGATCCCGCCGAGGTAGCCCGCCCCCCAGCCAAAGCCGCTGACCCTGCCAATGTTCCGGGGCGTGGAAATCTGGGCGAGCATGGCGTTGTAGTTGACGCCGGCGAACTCGAAGAAGATGTTTCCCAGGGCGATCAGGGATACACCCAGGAGCAGGAATTCGGGCCGCGGAAACACGAAGAAACACAGGGCGGTCAGGACGGCGACGGCCGCGGTGTTCACGCCGAGCCACAGCTTCCGCCGGCCGCCGGCATCGGAACGCTGCCCGGTCACCGGGGCCAGCAGGGCGATGGCCAGACCCGCCACGGTAAGGGCGCCGCCGAGTACGGCGGACGCCTGGTCTTCCCCGCCAAACGCGCTGGAGGTCAGGTACACGGTAAAGACGAAGGTTGTCATCACGGCGTTGAAGGCCGCCGAGCCCCAGTCCCAGGAAGCCCAGGCCAGGATCCTGCCCTTGTTGGAGGCGTGCTGGCCGGATTCAAGGTCCGAGGCCGGCTGCATGGCCCCCGGAGCGCTGGCGCTGTTCATACGATGCATCGTATCCGCCGAGGGCGAACAGGACGCGGACCCTGCCCCGGAATGCCGCGGGAGGCGGCGGCCATGCTACCCGACGCGGGACGGCGGGCAAAAGAGGCTTGATAAACTGCCTGTTCCCGAACCCTACTTTTTGCCGCCTGCTTTAACTTTTGACAATCGAATTCCTGACGTTGCGGAGAATCCAGTGATTACAGTCCTTGCCGTGCACTTTTCGGTGGCTGTCCTGGCGCCGCTTCTCTTCCGGGCCTGGGGCCGCAACGCGTTCTACGCCCTGGCTGTTGTTCCCGCAGTTTCCTTCGCCTGGCTCCTTTTCCAGCACGCCGCCGTCTACTCGGCAGCCGGTGCCGTGGCAGAGGTCTTTCCGTGGATTCCCGGCCTGCACCTCGAATTTGCGTTCCGTATGGATGCCCTGGCCTGGGTGATGTCGCTGCTGGTGCTGGGCGTCGGTTCCCTGGTTCTGGCCTACTGCGGGCGGTACTTCAAGCGGAAGGACCAGGATCTCGGAGCGTTCGGGGCCCAGCTCCTGGCCTTCGCCGGTGCCATGTTCGGCCTGGTGGTGGCGGATGACCTCCTGCTGCTGTTCATCTTCTGGGAGCTCACCACCATCCTGTCCTACCTCCTGATCGGCTTCGCCCGGACAAGGCTGGCAGCCCGCCGGTCCGCCCTGCAGGCCCTGATGGTCACCACGGCAGGCGGCCTGGCCATGCTGGTGGGCCTGATCATTCTGGGCCACGCCGCCGGCACGTACCGCATCTCCGCGGTCCTGGACCAGGCTCCCGCCCTGGCGGGCGGAGCGTCCGGCTCCATGGTGGGCGCCGCCGTCGTGCTCATCCTGGTCGGTGCGATCACCAAGTCGGCGCTGGTGCCCTTCCACTTCTGGCTTCCCGGAGCCATGGCGGCCCCCACTCCCGTCAGCGCATACCTGCATGCCGCAGCGATGGTGAAAGCCGGCATCTACCTGGTGGCGCGGCTCGCGCCGGGCTTCGCCGAAGCGGCGCACTGGCAGCCAGTGGTGCTGGGCCTGGGCCTGGCCACCATGCTGGTGGGCGGCTACCGCGCGCTCCGCCAGGCAGACATCAAGCTCATCCTCGCGTACGGGACCGTCAGCCAGCTGGGGTTCCTCACCATGGTGGTGGGGCTCGGCACCCCCGACGCCGCCCTGGCCGGCCTGGCTATGCTGCTGGCCCACGGCCTGTTCAAGGCCACCCTGTTCCTGGTGGTGGGCATCATCGACCACCAGTCCGGCACCCGCGACGTCGGGAAGCTTTCCGGCGTCTTCCGGTCGTCCCGCGCCCTGGGCATCGTGGCTGGCATCGGTGCCGCGTCGATGGCAGGCGTTCCACTGCTGGCCGGTTTTGTTGCGAAGGAATCGGTGCTGGAGGCCTTTGTGCACCATGCCGAAGACCCCGCCGCGGGACCGTGGGGAGCGGTGGTCCTGGCTGGGCTCGTCCTGGGATCCATCCTCACGTTCGCTTATAGCGCACGCTTCATGTGGGGGGCGTTCGCCATGAAGCCGGGCGTGGAGCCCACCCCGTTCAAGGCCGTCCGGCCGTCCTTCCTTGCCGCGCCCGCCATCCTCAGCCTCCTCACTATTGTGTACGGGCTCTGGCCCGTCCCCGTGGACGCCTGGCTCCAGCCCTACGCCGCACTCTTCGCATCCACCGCGCCCGACGCCGGCACCCCGGCTGAGCAGGCTGGGCACTTGGCGCTGTGGCATGGCTTCACCCCCGCACTTGGCCTGACGGCGCTCACCTTCGCGCTGGGCGTGGCCATGTTCTTCGGCCGGAACGCCGTCGCGCGGCTGCAGTCCCGGGTACCGGCCTGGGTGGATGCAGACCGCGCGTACCAGCTGACCATTGGCGCCCTCGACGACATCGCCGTCTGGGTCACCGGCCGCACCCAGCGCGGTTCGCTCTACTACTACCTGGCCGTCATCCTCAGTGTGGCGTTCGTGCTGCCCCTGGCCGCCATACTCGCCGCCCGCAAACCGCTTCCCGAGGGCCTCTACCTCGTGGATCCCGGATCGCCCCTCCAGCTCGTCGTGGGAGCCGGCATCGTGATCGGCGCCCTGGCCGCGGTCAAGGCGAACAAGCGCTTCCTGGCCGTCCTGATGGTGTCCGTCACCGGCTATGGCATTGCCCTGATGTTCGCCCTGCAGGGCGCTCCGGACTTGGCCCTCACCCAGATGCTGGTGGAAACCATCATCCTGGTGGCCTTCGTGCTGGCCATGCGCAGCCTGCCGGCCGAACTCCGTGACCGCACGGGCGGAAAGTACCGGGTGGTCCGCGTCCTCATCGGCCTGGGATTCGGCACCACTATGGTGTTCGCCGCCGTCTTCGCCATGGGAGCGCGCATCGCCACCCCCGTCTCGCGCCAGTTCCCGCAACTGGCCTATGAGGGCGGCGGCGGGATGAACATTGTGAATGTCACGCTCGTGGACATCAGGGCGTGGGACACCTTCGGCGAGATCACCGTGCTGGCGCTCGCGGCCACCGGTGTGGCAAGCCTGATCTTCATCCGCGGCCGGGGCGACAGGATTCTTTCGTCCGCATCTGTGGCCGAAGGATCCGTCGGGCGCCACCATGGCGTCGACCCCGGGAGCCGTGACGGCGCCGCCCTGGCCATCAGCAGGAAATTCGCTTCCGCCACCCGGGACGCCTGGCTGGTGGCCGGGCGGACCCTCGCGCCGGAGCGCCGGTCCATCATCTTCGAGGTGGTCACCCGCCTGGTCTTCCACTCCCTGGTGATCTTCTCGCTGTACCTGCTGCTGGCAGGCCATAACCTTCCTGGCGGCGGATTCGCGGGCGGCCTGACGGCCGGACTGGCCCTCACCATCCGCTACCTTGCAGGCGGCCGGTTCGAACTGCGGGAGGCAACCCCCGTCAGTGCAGGGGCGCTGCTGGGCATCGGGCTGGCCGTTGCCGCGGCCTCGGGCGCGGTGCCGCTCCTGCTGGGCGGCCAGGTATTCCAGACTGCCATCATCCAGTTCTGGCTGCCCGTGTTCGGTGACATCAAGTTCGTCACCTCCACCATCTTCGATATCGGCGTCTACATCGTGGTGGTGGGGCTGGTGCTTGACGTCCTGCGCAGCCTCGGCGCCGAAATCGACGAGCACTTCGAGGAGCGTGCCGCCGCTCCCGCCGAGGACCAGGAGCCGGACGGCATCCCGGCGGAAACCACAGCGAAGGGCAAGGCATGAACGTCAACCTGACCCTGCTGATCATCATGGGCGCCCTGTACGCCTGCGGAATCTACCTCATCCTCGAACGCAGCCTCACCCGCGTGCTGCTGGGGCTGATGCTGCTGGCCAATGCCACCAACCTGCTCCTCCTCGCCACCGGCGGATACGCAGGACTGGCTCCGCTGTACTCCAAGGACATCGCGGCCGAAGACTACAACGACCCCCTGCCCCAGGCGCTGATCCTGACCTCCATCGTCATCTCCTTCGCGGTGACCGCCTTCATGCTCGGCATCATCTACCGGACCTGGGTGCTTGCCCGGCGGGATGAGATCCAGGATGACGTGGAAGACCTCCGCGTCGCCGAAACCCCCAGCTTCGATGCCGAGGACGACGCCGAAATCCCGGCGGAAACCTCCGAGTTTCCGGTGGCAACCCTCGTGGCGGGCGGCCGTGAAATGCTCGCCGAGCACGCCGCCGCGGAAGAAAAACCCGGCTCCCCGAACTTCAGCCCCGGCCCGGAAGGAGGCGGAAAGTGAACATCGCAAGCTTCGCCCCGCTCGCCGTCGTACTTCCCATTTTGGGCGCTGCCCTGACCTTCATGCTGATCCGGCATTCCCGGGCTCAGCAGGCCGTCAGCATCGGCCTGCTGTCCCTGACCCTGCTGCTCGAATGCCTCCTGCTGGCCCACGTCTGGGACAGCGGGACGGTTGCGGTGACCATCGGAGGCTGGCTGCCGCCCTGGGGCATTGTGATGGTGGTGGACCAGTTCTCGTCGCTGATGCTGGTGGTCTCGTCCGCGGTGAGCCTGGCGGTGCTGGTGTACGCCACCGGCCAGGGCATGGCCGACGGCGACCATGACGCGCCGGTCTCGATCTTCCACCCCACCTACCTGATCCTGGTGGCCGGAGTGTCCAACGCCTTCCTCTCCGGCGACCTCTTCAACCTGTACGTCGGCTTCGAGATCCTGCTGACCGCGAGTTACGTGCTGATGACGCTCGGCGGCACGGGCCCCCGAATCCGGGCAGGCGTCACCTACGTGGTGGTGTCAGTGGTGTCCTCGGTGCTGTTCCTGATCTCCATCGCCATGGTGTACGGGGCCACCGGAACCGTGACCATGGCGGACCTCGCGCTCAAGCTCGGTGAACTGGACCAGGGCACCAGGACCCTCCTGCACGTGATGCTGCTGGTGGCATTCGGCATCAAGGCGGCCGTTTTCCCGCTGTCCTTCTGGCTGCCCGACTCCTACCCCACGGCCCCGGCCCCCGTCACCGCGGTGTTCGCCGGCCTGCTGACCAAAGTGGGCGTCTACGCGATGGTCCGGACGGAGACTTTGTTGTTCCCCGGGGACTCGCTGAACACGCCCCTGATGGTGGCGGCGCTGCTGACCATGGTGGTGGGCATCCTGGGTGCCCTGGCGCAGAGCGACATCAAGCGTCTCCTCTCCTTCACCCTGGTCAGCCACATCGGCTACATGGTGTTCGGGCTGGCAATGTCCTCGGTAGCGGGACTTGGTGCGGCGGTCTTCTACGTTGCCCACCACATCACCATCCAGACCAGCCTGTTCCTGGTGACCGGACTTATCGAACGCCGCGGCGGGAGCTCATCCGTGGACCGCCTGGGCGGACTGGCCAAGCTGTCGCCGCTCCTGGCGCTGCTGTTCTTCATCCCCGGCATGAACCTTGCCGGCATCCCGCCGTTCTCCGGGTTCCTGGGCAAGGTGGGGCTTCTGCAGGCCGGCATCGAACTGGGAACGCCCCTCGCCTACGCGCTTGTGATCGGCGGCGTCCTCACCAGCCTGCTGACGCTGCTGGCGGTGGCCAGGGTCTGGAACCGCGCCTTCTGGCGCCGGCCTTCCGACGCCGAGCATCCGGACCCGGTTCTGCTGGCCGAGCCGGACGAAGACGCCCAAGCGGATGGGCAGGTCCAGGGGGAAGCACACGAGGACGGCGGTGCCCGCCGGACCGGCATGCTGCTTACCTCCCGCACCAGTGCCGCCCGCTCCGCCACGCTGCTGCCGCGGACCATGGTGGGTTCCACGCTGGGGCTGGTGGCGCTGGGCGTGGCCCTCACTATTTTCGCCGGGCCGCTCTTTGGACTGTCCGACCGGGCCGCCGAGGACATGCTGGACCGGACCCCGTACATCCAGGCCGTCATGGGCGGGGACACCGTGGTGCCGCCCATCACTACCGCGGGAGGAGGACAATGAGCCGCCAACGCATCTCACTGCGCCAGGAACTGCCGCTCCTGGTGTGGCTGGTGATCGTCTGGGGTGCCCTGTGGCAGGACTTCAGCCCCGGCAACCTACTGTTCGGGGCGCTGCTGGCAGTCGCCGTCGCCCGGCTGTTCTACCTTCCGCCGGTGGAGCTCAGCGGCCGCTTCAACATCCTCTACGCCGTCCCGTTCGCCCTGATGTTCCTGGCCAAGGTTGTGGTGGCGAGTGCCCAGATCCTGCACCTGGCCGTTGTGCGGGGACCCAAGGTGACCAACGCCGTCGTCGCGGTGACGCTGCGCAGCCACCAGGACCTGATGGTCACCGCCACCGGACACGTCATATCCCTGATTCCCGGTTCCCTGGTGGTGGAGGTGGACCGGTCCACGTCCACCCTCTACCTGCACGCCATCAATATCAGCACCCCGGAGGACCTGGAAAACCTGCGCCAAGAAGTGAGGTCCATTGAGGCCGGACTGATCCGAATCATGGGCACGCGCGAAGAACTGGAAGCTGTCCGGATGGAGGCGGCCGCATGATGCAGGCAGTCCTGGCCGTCACGGCCGTCATCTTCTCCCTCGCCGCCGCCGGGGCCATCATCCGTATAGCGCGCGGACCTTCGCTGCTGGACCGCGTCCTCGCCGCCGACGTGCTGCTTGCCATCCTGGCTGGGGCGTTGTGCGTTGATATGGCAGTGAACCGGCACCTGAACAACCTGATGCTGGTGGTGGCCACCTCCGTCATTGGCTTCATCGGGTCCGTGACGGTGGCCCGGTTCGTGGCCGACCGGAGGGAGCAACCGAATGAGCCCTGATACGTGGAACTTCGACCTTGCAAGCGGTGACGGCTGGATCAACTTGCTGTCCGCCGTCTTCATGGTGGTGGGCGCCGTGATGTCCCTCGGCGCAGCCATTGGACTGCTGCGCTTTCCGGACCTGCTGAGCCGCATGCACGCCGCCACCAAGCCGCAGGTGCTGGGACTCTTCCTGCTGCTGGCGGCCATCGGGCTGCAGCTGCGGACCTGGTGGGTGTGGCCGGTGCTGCTGGTGGCCTGGATCTTCCAACTCCTCACGGTGCCCGTCTCGGCGCACATGGTGGGCCGCGCAGGCTACCGGACCAAGCACCTGCACCGCGAGCTGCTCACCTCCGACGAGCTGGAGGCCGTGGTGCAAAAAGCCGCCGCCAAGGCCGCCCGCGACGACGGCTCCGGCGACGGCCCTGAGCGCTAGCCCCGGAAGCTAGACGACGTCCTGGCTCTTCGCGAACCGGGTGATGGCCCGCTGGGTGCCGCGGTTGGTCAGCACCTGGATCACGGCACTCACCGATGCGGACACGAGGGCGAATGTGAGCGCGGTGCGGAGGGTGGTGGGGACATCGTCCTTCTCGCCCTTGGGCGGTTTCCGGCCGGTGGCCTTTTCCCAGATCACGTCCACTGCCTTGGTTCCGGCGAATCCGGCCAGCAGGCTGATGCCCGTGCCCAGCAGCTTGATGAAGAAGTTCATTCGGTGCCTCCTAGCGTCGTGAAATCAGGACTTCCCCTAGCCTAACGTCCGGGCGACAGCCTAACGTCAGGGCGCCCGGACCAGGCCTTCCCAGCTGACGGTCCAGTGCGGCGGAAAACCGGGCGCATCCCGGGCCGGGCCCCCGTCCCAGCCCGCAGCCATCAACGCAACGGCCGACAGCAGCCCGCCGTTGCCCGGCAGGTACAGCGGCAGCGACTCCGTCTGCCGGTTGTGGCCGTTGGGCAGCACCACGTTCTTCGCAGCGTCCAGCAGGAGGGCGTCGACGGCGGTCTCCGGGTCCTCCAGCCTGGCGGCGGTCATGGCCATCACCGGATAGTCCCAGCCCCAGGTGCTGTCCCAGTCCCAGTCGGCCAGGACACTGGCCAGGGTTTTGCGCATGATGGCGGGATCGATGATGTCCGTCTGCGGCAGCACACCCAGCGCGCAGAGCATGGAGGGGTGGTCGGTACGGATGGTGTACGGCTCCACGCCGATGGCCGCGTACACACCGTCCACCACTGTGGGGCTGGCCATCCCGTCCGCCACGGCCGCCCACTTCTCCCGGGGCGGCAGCCCCAGCCGCTTCCGCCACATGTTGGCTATGCGCAGGGCCCACTGCCAGTAGGCGAGCTCGAACGTGGGGTTGCTGGCAGTGGTCCTGGTGGATTCGTAGCTCTCCTGGGCAGGAACCAGTGGCGGGCCCAGCCCGTAGCCACGGGCGGTAGGATGCGCGAAGCCGGCCATGAACTCGGCGCTGTCGAACACAATTTCCGCGAACTCCTCCAGCAGGTCCCGCGATGGCTCTGCCCGGTAGGCCAGCTCCGCGAGGTGGATGGGATGCGGCTGCTGCCAGATGAGGAAGGTGCCGATGGGGCTGGGACTCTCGCGCCCGTCCGGCCCCACCTGCTTGGGCCAGCGGACGCCGTCGAACCCCTGGGCCTTCGCCGTCTGCCGGGCGGGCTCCAGTACGGACGCGTACCAGCGCAGCGCAGGCAGCAGGAGCCGCGTCCGGTTCCAGGCTGCGAAGTGGGCGGCGTGCCACCAATGCATCTCCAGGTGGAAGCGTCCGCGCCAGGAGTTGCAGACCAGTCCTGTTTCCTGCGGCGGCAGGGAGCCGGAGCAGTTGATGGCGGTGAGGTACTGGGAGAGGACCACCCGGCGTTCGATCTCCGCCGCGCGCGGATCGCCGGGCGCGGAAAGTTCGACGGCGGCGCCGGACGTCCAGAATTCCGGCCACGCCGAGCCAGAGGCCTGGATGACGGCGGTGCCGGCCCCGGAGCCAGGAGGTACCGCGTGCCCGTGGCTGGTGTCCCGGATGCCTCCGGAGCCGCGGGGCAGGCAGTCACCCGTGCCGGTGCTCATGAAGTGGACGCTGAAATCCAGGACTTCCTGTCCCTCCGCTGCCCGGATCAGGACGGTGTGCGGGCTGGTCTGCTCCAGTTCCAGGCCGCTGCCTATGACGTGCACCCGGTAGGCGGACCCGTCCAGGTTCCGGGTGATGATCCACTGCCGGCCGCCGCCGTCGGCCGGCAGCTCCGCCAGCCGTGTGGTGTGGGCGTCGGGGCAGGACCAGTCGGCGGCATTGTGCCAGGCCCCGGAACCGTACGGAAAGGCCAGCGAGACGGCCAGGCCGTGCTGCAGGGCGGCGGACTCAATCCGGAAGCCGAGCTCATCCCTGCCGGGGTGGCAGGCGGTGCCCACCGTCACCGGACGGCCGTACAGCGTGAAGTTGCTGGCGGCCGTGCCGGTCCAGAGGTCAAGGATCTGCCTGGCGTCGGCGATGTCATCCGCTGCCAGCTCCGGATTACCGCGCTCCGGCAGGATGAAGGCGATACGCCCGAGGTCCAACCGGTGCGGGTTGGCACGCAGCCAGGCCTCGCTCTCCGAGGCGCCAGTGTCCCGCCCGTCTACGATTCCGCCCACCATGTCCACGTACGGCACAGGGCCGCGGGGCGAATCGTAAAGGACGGTTGAACCGGCCAGCGTGTAGTCCTGCACAGGCGGAATGGAATGCCAGCCCCATTGTGACTGCGTCCCCAGCAGGGTGCCGGACGGCAGCCCGTCCCGTGCGGCTACCGGATACCGGGCGGGCAGGGACTGCAGGCCCGTCAGGTCCGTAGTGAAACAGAATTCCCCGTTGCCTACGGAAACGGGGCTGCGGGGATCGAGGGTGCGCTGCTCCACATTGTGGCGGCGCACCAGGGCTTTACGGTCGATGACGGCCTGCTGGCGGTCCAAGCGCTCACTCTCCTCGAGAATCAGAAAACGCTTTCCAAGAACCCATCCTTGTGTTGCGCAGCCTAGGAGTCAATCACGTGGCTCGGTCCGGAACTTGATCATCTTGTGGGTGCCGTCGCAGTACGGCTTGATGGCCGAAGCCCCGCACCGGCACAGGGCCACCGTTTTCCGTTCGCGCGGGACCGGCTCGCCTGAGGGCGTGACGATCTCGAAATCCCCCCGGACGATGAGTGGCCCGTCCGGGCATACCACGATGGAGCTATCGGGCTGGTCCTGGTTCATTGCTGCTCCTTCAGGGTTGGTGCCGTCGCTTGTTGCCGGAAGGCCTGCAGCTTCCCGTGATGCCGGCGCTGGAGATCGGCTTTCGAATGGGCGGCCGTGCGGATCCTGGCACCGGCATAGGGGACGCCTCCCATGAGCCGGAGCGCGAGGGCGCCCCAGATGCTAACGGCCCGCTCCGTCGCCCACAGCGGCGCGAAGCACACCGCGGGCAAGGGAAACACGGCCGTACCGCCGTGGCGCCGGCGTCCGGTCTCGGCTGTGGCCACCGCCGCGGCCGCCAGTCCCGCAAACACCGCGGTGCGTGCCCGCCGGGGGAGGGTGGCTGCCCCGATGATGGCCGGAAGCAGGGCGAGTTCCGCGGCCAGGCGCCGGGGCTGGGCAAAATCGTCGTAGGCCTGGCGGAGGCGCTGCTTGAGGAAGTGCCTGGCTTTGGGCGGCCTGCGGGCGATGTAAAGGCCCGGAACGATCCGCTCTCGTCCGCCGGCGGCCTCGACGGTGCGGATCAGCTCCAGGTTTTCGAACAGGACGGGCTCATAGCCGTCCGTGGCCAGGAGGGCACTGCGGCGCAGCCCGAGTGTTCCGGGAAAGTCCGCGGCCCATGCCCGGTTAATGAGTGACCGGGAAGTATCCCACAAGGCATGCCAGGGCAGCGGGTCAAAGTAGTTCTGCGGTCGCACCACGTCCGCCGACCCGAGGTGGTCAACGACGGCGGCGAGGGACCCGCGCGTGTAGCGGACGTCGTCGTCGGCTACTACCAGCAGTTCTGCGCTGGCGGCGCGCACGCCCGTGACGACGCCCGCGACCTTCCCGTTACCCTGCGGCGTGCCGCTGCCCGACTCCGTCCAGCCCGCAGGGCGGATGTGGCGCACCTGCGGCGGAAACTGCTCCCGGTGGTGCGCAAACAGGTCCTGGCCGGAGCCATCCACCACCGTGACCGGGATCCAGGCCACCAGGCGCTGCAGGTAGTCCACCAGGTCGGCGAGTCCGGTGTCGTCTGTCCAGCGCAGGGGAAGGATGTACTCCGCGGGGAGCCGTGCGGCGGATTCTCCGCTGGCCGGGGAGGTCACGCTGCCGCCGGTACTGCCGCCCTGAGCGAGGAGCGGCCGCCTTCCCAGGAGTCAAGAAGGTGGGCGGACAGCCTGCTGTCGATGGCCATGGCTGCCGTTGCCCCAAACAGGACGTCGTCCAGCAGCTCCGGCTCGGCTTCCACCAGCCCGCCGGCAAGGTCGCGGCCCGCGATCTGCTCGTGGACAGCATCGGCTTCCACATGTTCGTCGAAGTAGTGGGTGACGCTGGCGTCGAAGCCGTGCCGGCGGAAGCCGTTGCCGTAAAAGCGGTTGGGCTGCGAAGACGTCATCTCGTAGATGGCCAGGTGTCCGGTGATGGCGCCGCGGAGCCGCCGGTTCAGCCCGCACAGGGACATCAGGTTGACGGCCGCCAGGGAAACCGCCGGGACGGCGTCAACGTACGCGCCGTAGGAGTCGTCCATCCCCAGGCCCCGCATGGTGCGGGCGAACAGGGCACTGTGCATTCGGTCCGGGCGGCCGCCGCCGTACTCGTCGGCCTGGATTTCCACCAAGGCAGCCTTCGCCCGGCCGCTGAGGCGGGGGATCGCCCAGGTGTGCGGATCCGCCTCCTTCAGCTGGTACACGGACTTGTGGATCAGGAACTCCTTGAGCTGGTCCAGGCTGGCCTTCTTGGCCACATAGCGGGAGACGCTGGGGCCGGTGTCCCTGCCGGCCAGGCCGAACAGCACATCCGCCACCGCGTCGCTGGTGAGCTCCCCCGGAAGTTCCAGCTCTCCGGCAGCCTCGCCGGCCGCCGCCCGAAGGGCCGCTTCGAAAGGCTTTTCCAGGATCTGCCGGACCTGGATCAGCCCGGCATCCCATTCCCAGTGGTCCGTGACGCCGTCCAGCCCGGAGTAGTGCAGCTCGTACAGGCAGAAAAGGGCAAGCTGGGCATCGTCGTCGCCAATGATGTCCACGGTTTCGGCCAGCCGGTTCGAGGCGAGCTCCCGCAGCCCGGCCAGTGATTCGGCGGAGCCTCCAGGCGCGCCTGCAAGGACGTTGAACAGCGTGCTGCTGATGGGGCCTCGGGGTTCCGGGATTCGCATGGGTTGCTCCTAGGTCTCGGGTTGTGACCGTGCCGTCTGCGCTGGCGGCCGGTGGGTGTGGTCAGGATTTCCGGCTGTCCGCCGGCGTGGCCCGCGGGGAGAGGAGGACCGCAAGCGTGATCATGGCCAGCCCCAAAATGAGGTGCAGCCAGTTGTCCGCATAGTTTTCCGGGATGAAGTTCGCGGGGGTGTCGTCCCCGATGAGCAGTCCGTACAGCCAGAGGACCAAGTAGATGACGCCGCCGTATATGAGGAAGTTCCGGGCCTGCCGGTGGGTGCGTGCCATGAACACTCCGGCGGCGCCGAAGAGGAGGTGGACAAGATTGTGGAGGACGGACACTTGGAACGTACCCAGCAACAGGGCCTTTGAACCGGGGCCGGCGAAGTCCAGGGAGCCGTAGTTGCTGGTGATGCCCGGAACGAATCCAAGGATGCCGGCGAACAGGAAAATGCCGGCAACAGCCAGCGTGGACCACTGCAGCGCGGTTCGGACGCCCGGTGGGCGGGTGCTGACTGCCATGTCCTGGACTCCTCGTACGCGGTGGAAACAACATAGTAAGCATGATTACTAATAAAAGCTAAGCAGGCTTTGTTTCCCCGCCGGCAGCTGGAAACCCGTCAGGCCAGCCCGGTCCAAGTGTAGGGGTTCGGGTGGTGCCCGCCGCTGCGGCCCTGCTCATACCCCTGCTGCCAGGCCTTGCCGACGGCGGACACCAGCTCGGCCAGCAGGGGATAGTAGGGATGGTCCGGGCCGATGAAGATCATCTCGTCTTCGGCCTTGTCCACCGCCGCCCGGACGGGATTGTCAGCGGGAGTGCCGGTCATGGTGCCCCGTCAGCCCCGGTGGACCGCAACACCTCACGCATGGCCTCCACCACCAGGTCGTGATCCTGCACCTGCGGCAGCCCGGACACGGTGACGGTGGCCACCGCACCCACGCCCGTCACATAGACAGGGAAAGACCCGCCATGTGCCGCGTAGCGGGTCTGGTCGAACCAGCCCTCGTCCTCGATCCTGCCTCCGCGCAGCCGCCCGCGCAGCCCCACCAGCAGGGAAGGCACTTCGTACCGTGCAGCTGTCCGTTGCTTCGCGCGGATCCAGTGTTCGTTGTCCGGCGTGGCGCCCGGCAATGCCACATGGAAGAGGACCTGTTCGCCCTTGGTGATGTCGATAGCGATGGGCAGGCCGCGCTCCTTGCCCAGCTCCACCAGGAGGAGGCCAAGGTTGAGCGCATCATCCATGGAGAAGCCCGGAAACTGGAGTTCATGGATCTCACCCTCGACGCGGCCGATGAGGACCTGCAGGGATCCCTCCGGCTGGGCGGAATCGGAGTCCGGATCGAACTCAGTCATATGCGGCGGATTGGCAGTCATGGCCCACAATCTACCCCTCTCCCGGTGTAAACTGGACCACGCCCAACAGGGCAATCCAATGCATTATTCAAGCAAGCAACACTTAACGACAGGGGAGCGCCGCCGTCGGGCCCGCATGGCCGGGGACCGCAGGTGGGCGCTGAGAGTGCGGACAGCCGCAGACCCTCGAACCTGATCCGGTTAGTACCGGCGCAAGGGAGTCGAGTTCTCGAAGTCCGGCAACGGCAGTAGCCGCGTGCCGTGCTTTCCCCTCCTGTTTCCCAGGAGGATTTTTTTCATGAGCACTGCAGCAATCAAGAAGACCACCAGCAAGTCCTGGCGCGTCGTGGACATCGTGGTGGCGGCCCTGATCGCCATCGCCGGCGGCGTGATTTTCTGGGCCTGGTCCCAGGGCGCGGCCGCGGTCTCCGCGCCCATGAACGCGGTCTACCCGCCCCTGACCGGCCTGATCGCCGGCGGCTGGATGATCCCGGCAGTGCTGGGCATGCTGATCATCCGCAAGCCCGGCGCGGCGCTGTTCTGCGAGACCGTGGCAGCCACCGGTGAGCTCCTGATGGGCTCGCAGTACGGCGCCTCCGTGCTGTTCTCAGGCTTGGTCCAGGGCCTGGGCGCCGAAATTATCTTCGCGATCTTCGTTTACAAGAAGTTCAACCTGCCGGTGTCGCTGCTGGCCGGTGCTGCCGCGGGCCTGTTCTGCGGCCTGAACGATTCCTTCGCGCCGTGGGGCTGGAACATCGCGTACTCCGGCGGTGACAAGCTTGCCTACATCATCTTCACCGCGATTTCCGGCGCGGTCATCGCCGGTGCCCTGTCCTGGATCGCCACCCGCGGCCTGGCCAGGACCGGGGTCCTGAGCTCCTTCGCTTCCCGCAAGGCGGCAACGGAGCCCGTCTTCTCCTGATGCAGGCACCTACCCACCACGGCACGGCCGGGGCGGTGCGGCCGGCCGCAGTCACGGCGCGTGGCTGGGGCTGGCGGCATGCCGGGCGCGCCAGGCCCGCCGTCCACGCCCTTGACCTGGACATCTCACCGGGGGAGCGCGTCCTGCTGCTCGGGGCCTCGGGCGCCGGCAAGTCCACGCTGCTGCACGCCCTCGCCGGGGTCCTGGGCGATGTGAACGACGACGGCGAGGCCGGCGACTCCGACGAGTCAGGTTCACTGCTCGTCGACGGCGGGTCCCCCCGGGGGCAGCGCGGACGTGCTGGACTGATGCAGCAGGACCCCGAAACCCAGGTGGTCCTCTCCAGGGTCGGGGACGACGTCGCGTTCGGCGCCGAGAACCTCGCCGTCCCCCGCGACGCCATCTGGACCCGAGTGCACGAGGCGCTCGCCGACGTCGGGCTGTCCCACCTGCCGCTGGACCATCCGACGTCGGCGCTGTCCGGCGGGCAGAAACAGCGGCTTGCGCTGGCAGGCATCCTGGCGATGCAGCCCGGGCTGATCCTGCTGGACGAGCCCACCGCCAACCTTGATCCGGCCGGTGTGCTGGAGGTCCGTGACGCCGTGGCGCGCTGCCTGGATAAAACCGGTGCCACGCTGGTGGTGGTGGAGCACCGGGTGTCGGTGTGGAAGGACCTGGTGGACCGGATCGTGGTCCTGCAGCCGGGCTCGGCCGCCGATCCTGGCGTCCTCCTGGATGGTCCGCCGGACCGGGTCCTGGACGAGGCCCGCACCATGCTGGCCGCCGCCGGGGTGTGGGTGCCCGGCTACGTGCCGGCCACCCGTCCCCGCGCAGCCGGCACCGGCCCAGGCGCGGGAGACCTGATGCTGGCCGCCGAGAAAGTGGCTGTGTCCCGGGAACGCCCGCACCGCAGCGGATTCCGGAAAATCCAGCCGCTTCCGGTGCAGGAGGACATCACCGCGCAGGTACGGGCCGGGCAGGCGCTTGCCATCACCGGGCCCAACGGTGCCGGTAAGTCCACCTTTGCACTGACCCTCGCGGGGCTGCTGGAGCCCGTTGCGGGCAAGATCTCCGCAACAACCCGCCTGAGCCGGGGCGCGGGAATCGACCCCTTCAGGTGGAAGGCAGAGCAACTGATTGAGCGGATAGGCACGGTGTTCCAGGAGCCGGAACACCAGTTTGTCACCGGCAGGGTGAGTGATGAGCTGCTGTTTGGCCCGCGCCATCTGGGCCACGGCGAGGACCGCGTTGACGAGCTGCTGGAGCGGCTGAGGCTCACCCCGCTGGTGGATGCCAATCCCTACACCCTCTCGGGCGGGGAGAAGCGGCGGCTCTCGGTGGCAACCGTCCTGGCGGCCAGCCCGCAGGTCCTGGTATTGGATGAGCCCACATTCGGCCAGGACGCCAACACCTGGGCTGAGCTGGCGTCCTTCCTCTCCGAGCTCCTGGACTCCGGCACCGCCGTGGTGTCCGTGACCCACGACGCCGAGTTCACCGCCGCCCTGGGCGGAACCGAGCTGAAGTTGGCCGCGGCGGAAAAGGTGGCCCTGTGAGGCAGGAACTGCACCTGCGCGGCAACAACGCCCTGCTGACCCGCGCCAATCCGCTCAGCAAGCTGGCCGCCGTCCTCCTGATCACCGTGGTCCTGGCGCTTTCCATCGACTGGGTGTCCGCTTCGGTGGCGCTGGCCTTCGAGGTCCTGCTGTTCCCGCTTGCCGGGCTCACGTTCACGCTGCTCTGGCAGCGTGGATGGCCGCTGATCCTCGCCGCCGCCGTGGGCGGTTGGAGCACCTCAATCCTCGCGCCGGACAGCGGAAGGACGCTGATCGACGTCGGCATCTGGACCATGAGCGAAGGGTCCCTGGAGACGGGGCTCGGGTTCATGCTCCGCGGGCTCGCGATTGCGCTGCCGGCGGTGCTGCTGATGAGCTGCACCGATCCCACCGATCTCGCGGACGCGCTGGCCCAGAAGGCCCGCCTGCCGCACCGGTTCGTGCTGGGCACCCTGGCCGCCATGCGCCTGGTGGGCCTGCTGGCGGAGGAGTGGCAAACCATTGGCATGGCACGGCGCGCGCGCGGCGTGGGGTCGCGCGGCAACGTGCTGCAGCGGGCGAAAGCCACCCTGGGGCAAAGCTTCGGCCTCCTGGTTCAGGCCATCCGGCGGGCGTCGAGGCTGGCAGTCACCATGGAAGCGCGTGGATTTGGCGGCGGGACCCGAACCTGGGCCCGCGCCTCAACCTACAGTGCGCTGGATGCGTGGGTGCTGGCGGGCGGCCTGCTCATGGCGGGACTCGCAGTGGTGGCGGCCGTGTCTGCCGGTACCTGGAACATGGTGTGGCTGGGAAGCTAGGGTTCCTGCGTGCACGCATGGTTGTAGTCGAAGCCCCGCGCCACGAACTGGGTCAGGACCACGGTGCCCCCGCCCGTGAGCGGTGCGTTTAGGCACGCGCCGGCCGCCCGGTATGCGTTGCGGGCGCCGGCCAGCCAGCTCGGCAATCGGTACAGGTTGCTGGTGCTGCTGACGTTGCCAACGATCCGGCCCCACTGCAGGGACGTGGAGTAGATACCCACTCCCTTGACGTTGATGCTGTGGAAGAAGTCCGTCATGCCCTCCAGGACGGCGCGGTTGGCGTCCTTGTCGCCGGACCAGCTGTTTTCGGTCTCCACGTCGAGCCACCAGACATAGCCGGCGGGATTAGTGATTCCCCGGACGTAGGCGTCGTCGTAGGCCTTCGCCCAGCCGTACATGTAGGCGCAGGCTTTGCCGTAGTCCCCCTCCCTGCAGGGGCCGTAGGGGTTGTGGACCTGCCTCCCGATGGGGTACTCGTTGTTGGCGGGCCACCAGGAGCCGGAGCTTCCCGGATTCGCGGTATTGACGTACAGCGAAACCGCCGGCTGGCCGGGCAGGCCGGGGGAAGCGGCTGCCCACTCAAGTTGTTCGTCCAGGCAGGGGTTGGTGGTGTTCGCCAGTCCGTTGTTGACGCCGACGATCCCGAAAGCCTGCCCCCTCGGCAGCTCCTTGTTGCACTGCGGCCATGACACGTCGTTGCCGAGCAGGGACTGGCCGCCCTCGCCCGGGGAGGGCGCCGCGGAAGCAGGACCCGCTACGGCCAGCAGTACGGCTGCCGCCAGCAGCCAGGCAAGCCTGAACGGGAACGGGCGGGCATGGTGCCGGAGCATTGCGCCTTTCCTTGGTGTCGGGGAAGGGACGTGCACTTCCAGTCTCCCGCCGGGGTGCCGGCGGAACAAGCAGCTGATGCTCAAGAACGGAGGGTGTTCCAGCAAGGTCTCTATCGCATAAAGCGGGTATGGGTCGTCTGGGAGGGCCGTTATGCGGCCGTGATGACGCCGAATAACTCATTTATGATATATTTCTGGCATGACGCAGGAAACCACTGAGCACGTTGCCGCCATGCTGAGGGATGCCCGGACCGAGAAGGGCTGGACCCAGGGCCAGTTGGCTGCCGAGCTGGGAACCAGCCAGAGCGCAGTGGCCCGGATGGAGCAGGGAAAGCAAAACCTGAGCCTGAAGATGATCCAGCGCCTGGAAAGCATCTTCGACCGGAGCATCGTCAACGTGGGCAAGCCGCAGATGACGCACCTGCGCGTGGAGGGCGGGCGGACCCTCTCCGGCGCCGTCGACGTGAACAGCAGCAAGAACGCCGGCGTCGCCCTGCTCTGCGCCAGCCTGATCAACCGCGGCACCACCGTGCTCCGCCGCCTGGCCAGGATTGAGGAAGTCAACCGGATCGTGGAGGTCCTAACCAGCATCGGTGTGGAGTGCACGTGGCTGAACGATACCGACCTGCGGCTCCGCCGGCCGGCCGTCCTGGACCTTGAGGCAATGGACGTGGATGCCGCGCGCCGGACCCGCAGTGTGATCATGCTGCTGGGTCCGCTGCTGGATGAGACGGAGGAATACCGGCTTCCGTATGCCGGGGGTTGCGATCTGGGGACCCGCACGGTTGAGCCGCACATGCAGGCCCTGCGCCAGTTCGGGCTTTCGGTGGAGGCCACGGCGGGCTTCTACGCCATCCAGGCACCGCCGCCGGATGCCCAGGACCGTTCCTTCGTCCTCACCGAGCGCGGCGATACCGTCACCGAAAATGCAATCATGGCCGCCGCGCACCGCGAGGGAACCACGGTCATCCGCAACGCCAGCCCCAACTACATGGTCCAGGACCTCTGCTTCTACCTGCAGATGCTTGGCGTGACCATCGACGGCGTGGGAACCACTACCCTCAGCATCACGGGCAAGCCCGTTATCAATGCGGACATCGAGTACTTCCCCTCGGAGGACCCCATTGAGGCCATGAGCCTCATCACCGCCGGGATCGTCACAAATTCCGAGGTCACCGTCCGCCGCGTGCCCATCGAGTTCATGGAGATTGAGCTTGCCACGCTGGGCCAGATGGGGCAGCAGCTGGAAATTTCCGGCGAGTACATGGCGCGCAACGGCCGGACCCGCCTGGTGGACGTCACCACCAAGCCGTCGGAGCTGCATGCACCCGAAGACAAAATCCACCCCATGCCGTTCCCCGGCCTCAACATCGACAATCTGCCGTTCTTCGCCGTGATAGCAGCCAACGCGACAGGCCAGACCATGATCCACGACTGGGTCTACGAAAACCGTGCCATCTACCTGACGGAGCTGAACCGGCTGGGGGCCCAGGTGCAGCTGTTGGATCCGCACCGCATCTATGTCAACGGGCCCACCAAGTGGCGCGCGGCCGAAGTCGGGTGCCCGCCGGCACTGCGGCCGGCAGCGTGCCTGCTGTTGGCCATGCTCGCGGCCCGCGGGGTGTCCGAACTGCGGAACATCTACGTCATCGAGCGCGGGTACGAGGACCTGGCGGAGCGGCTGAACACCATCGGCGCCAAGGTGGAGTACTTCCAGGACTGAGCATTAACGCTTCGTCATGAACGGCAGGGCCGCTTCAAATACGTTCCCGCTGCCGCAGAATGTCAATATGCGTACATTCGGCGTGGAGGAAGAGCTCCTGATTGTTGATCCGGAGACCGGGGAGCCGCTGGCGCTGGCCGACGCGCTGCTGTCCGGCCGCCGGGTGGCTGCCGACGATTCCGCCCAGGATCCGCATGCGCTTGTGACCGAGGACAAAACGGTCTATGACGACGACGAGACGGGCCTGAGTGCCGAACTGAAGCTTGAGCAGATTGAGACCCAGACCCGGCCCTGCCTTGAATCCGGCAGCCTGTTGGACCAGATCAGGGCCGGACGGTTGCTCGCAGACCAGGCCGCGAAGAAACACAACGCCCGCGTCGCCGCGCTGGCCACCTCGCCGCTGGGCCTGAACAGCCACACCACTCCTGATCCGCGCTACGCCAGGATGCTGGAACGCTTCGGGCTGACCGCCCAGGAGCAGCTGACCTGCGGCTTCCATGTCCACACCTTTGTGGAATCACCCGAAGAAGGCGTGGCGGTGCTTGACCGCATCCGCGACAAACTGGCCGTGCTGACGGCGCTCAGCGCCAACTCCCCGTTCTGGAACGGGCTGGAGACCGGTTTTGAAAGCTATCGTACCCAGGCGTGGAACCGCTGGCCGACGGCGGGGCCGGCGGGCATCTACGGCACCTACGCGGCCTACCGTCGGCTGGTCACCAGGCTGCTGGACACGGGCGTGATGCTGGACGAAGGGATGATCTATTTCGACGCCCGGCTGTCCCGCAACCATCCCACCGTGGAGGTGCGGGTGGCCGACGTCTGCCTGCGGGCCGAGGATGCGGCCCTCCTCGCGGTCCTGGTCCGTGCCCTCGTGGAGACCGCCAGCCGGGAGTGGCGGGAAGGCGTGGAACCTGTACCGGTACCAACTGTCCTGCTGAGGATGGCTTCCTGGCAGGCCAGCAGCGGGGGCCTCGGAGGGGAGCTGTTGGACTTTGGAAGCTTCCGGCCGGCCCCCGCGCCCGAGGTAGTGCGTTCCCTGGTGGAGTACCTCGCGCCGGTGCTGGAGGAACAGGGTGAGCTCGACCTGGCGCGGCAAGGCGTGGAAGCGATCATCGCCCGCGGCACAGGGGCAGCCGAGCAGCGCCGGGTCCGTGACCGGTTGCTGTCTGGGCCATCGACCAAGGACATGGGCTTCGGCGCCGTCGTGCGGCATGCCGTGAACGTCACCATGCGCGGCGACTTGGACCTCTCGGAAGTCGATGCCGTTCCAGACCTGCTGCGGGTGCGGCAGGCCTAGCCAGTTGGTAACCGTGGCGTTGAGGAAGGCCACGTGCCATACTCGGCGCGTGGCGCCGTCGTACTCTTTTCATGCCGAGCTTTGGCTCTATCCCGGCGAAGCGGGCTGGCACTTCCTCACCTTGCCGCCGGACGTGGCGGACGACATTGCAGAGGAAAGCGAGGCCGGCAACAAGGCCTTCGGCTCGGTCAAGGTCGCGGTGGAAATTAGCGGCCACCGCTGGCTGACGTCCATCTTTCCGGACAGCAAAATGGGCTCGTACCTGCTTCCCGTCAAGAAAGCTGTACGGGAAAAGGCGCGCATCAAGGCGGGCGATAGCGTGGACGTCCGGCTGGAGCTCCAGCCGGACAATGCTCCGCCGGGAGAAAGCTAGATCTGCTTCAGGGCCTGCTCGAGGTCGCGGATCAGGTCGCCGGCGTCCTCGAGCCCAACGGACAGGCGCACCACGCCGTCGCTGAGGCCGATCGCAGCCCGTCCCTCCGGCCCCATCGCACGGTGCGTGGTGGTGGCTGGGTGCGTAATCAGGGATTTCGAATCGCCCAGGTTGTTGGAGATATCGATGATCCGCAGCCCGTCCAGCAGCGCGAAAGCGGCTTCCTTGCCCGAGCGGCCGCCGGACGGAGCGAGCTCCAGGGTGAGCACCGTGCCGCCGGCGCGCATCTGCCTGGCAGCAAGTTCGTACTGCGGGTGCGACTTCAGCAGCGGGTACTTCACCCAGCTCACGGCAGGCTGCTGCTCCAGCCATTCGGCGAGCCGGAGGGCTGTTGTGGAGGAGTGGTTGACACGCAGCGCCATGGTCTCCAGGCCTTTGGTCAACACCCACGCGTTGAACGGCGAAAGCGACGGGCCGGTGTGGCGCATCAGCTGCTTGACCGGACCCTCGATGTACTCCTTGGTGCCCAGGATGGCACCGCCCATCACCCGGCCCTGGCCGTCAATGTGCTTGGTGCCGGAGTAGACGATGACGTCCGCGCCCAGCTGGCCGCAGCGTTGGAGCAGGGGAGTGGCAAAGACGTTGTCGACGACGACGGTGGCCCCGGCAGCGTGCGCGAGTTCGCTGACCGCGGCGATGTCCACGATCTCCTGCATCGGGTTGGACGGAGACTCGAAGAAGACGGCGGTTGTGGGCTGGGACAGGGCGGCGCGCCACTGCTCCAGGTCCGGACCGTCCACAAAGACGGTCTCCACGCCCCACCGCGGCAGGATTTCGTTGAGGATGACGAAGCAGGAACCAAAGAGCGAACGGGCGGCCACCACGCGGTCCCCGGCAGCGAGCAGGGCGCCCAGGGCGGTGAACACGGCGGACATGCCGGACGCGGTGGCAAAGCACGCCTCCGTTCCTTCGAGCAGCCGGAGCCGCTCCTGGAAGGTCGCCACGGAGGGGTTGCCGTACCGGGAGTAGACGAAGCGCTCATCCTCGCCGGTGAAGGCGCGTTCCGCAGCAGCGGCGGATTCGTAGACGAAACCCGAGTTCAGGAATACCGCTTCGGACGTTTCCTGGAAGTTGGTGCGGTCCAGCCCGCCGCGGACGGCCTGGGTGTCGGGGCTCCAGCCGGCGGCGTCGTTATTGAAGGTCACTTAGTTCTTTCCCAGGTTGGTCGGCAGGCCGCGGTTCTTCCAGCCATTGACGGTCCGTTCGCCGTAGCGGTCCGGGTCGCCTTCGAACCCCTCCAGGACGTTGTAGGAGGTGAAGCCGGCCTGGGTCGCGGCGATGGCGGCGGAGATGGAGCGCTGGCCGGAGCGGCAGATGAACACCAGCTCCGTGTTGGAATCCTCCGGCGCCTGCTGGCTCAGGTCCTTCAGGAAATCCGGGTTGGGAATGCCGCCGGGGAATGTCCACTGGATGAACAGCGGATCGTTGTCCGTGGCCTTGGTGTCCGGAATGCCGATGTGCGCCCATTCGCCCTCGGTGCGCACATCCACCAGGATGGCGCCTTGCTCAAGCTTGGCCCAGGCTTCCTCCGGCGTCAGGTCTCCTGCGTAGCTCATGCGTGGCCCTCGCCGTCGAACTCGAGGTCCTCGCTGGCTGCTTCCAGGTCGTCAACAGCGGTGGCGACGGCGGCGTCCGCCGATGCGATGGCGGCCGGCAGGACCACGGCCTGGGCAACGATGACGCTGGTGCCGTTGAAGGCTGCCGCCGGGCTTCCGTGCAGGACGTAGCCTTCGGCGAGTGCGGTTGAGATCCGCTCACAGAATTCACGGTTGTCCGGGCCGCTGATGAGGCGGTAGGACAACTTTTCTTCGGGGGCGTCGGACACGACGGATCTCCTTCTCTCACGCTTGCAGCTCGAATCGGTCGATATGCCGAGTATTCACCTGAGGCACCCCGCCGCGGAAGGAGGGTTGCCGACCGGCCAGTCAGGGCTTGGCGCCGGTACTCATTACTCCCCAAAAACGTAACATCTGGCACCGGCGGCCGCATCGCCGTCGTCGTCATGTTGCGTAACTGAAGCGGAAACGCTGCCGAAGGCGGCGAGGCGGTGCCGTCACCGGTGAACGGCCGACGGCGGTATCACCGCAGGTGGGCGGGTCTTTCTTTCCCATCCCGGCGCGACGGCCCGATACAGTTCTTGGGGGGCAGCGCCCCGCCGTGAAAGATCAGCACTGGGGGTCCCTTGAACATGCGAACAGCCACGCCCTGCCGCCGCCCCCGTCCGGCCCTGGCCCCCCGTCTTCGCGTGGCCTGGGCGTTCCTTGCCGTACTTGCTGTTGCGTATGTGACTGCGGTCCTGCCGGCGGGGGCGGCCCGGGCAGCCGAACCCGCACCGGACGCGGGCAAGCCGCTGCTCGGCGTCGTCCTGGAATGGGGCGAGGACACCGCTGCAGGGTTTGCCGAGCGGCTGGGAGCGTCACCGGCTGTCTATGGACACGACATCGCTTTTCCCTACCGTTCCTCCGAGCAGAACGACATCAAGGGATTCCTTGAACAGTCCTCGCTCCAGGGCGCCCACGCCATGCTCACGGTCAAGCCCACGGTGCCGCTGGACCAGATAGACGCCACGGCAGCCGAGTCATTCGCCGGGGAAATCAGACGGCTTACCGCGCAGTTCCATGGGCAGGTGCTGGTGCGGTTTGCCCCGGACATGAACGCCTCCTGGGTGGAGTGGGGCCAGCAGCCGGCCGAATACCGGAAGGCGTTCCAGGCTGTCTCCGCGGCATTTGGGGATTCCGGCAACGGCCGGACGGTTATGGTCTGGGAGCCGTACCTGGGCAAGGACTACCCCTTTGACCGGAACCGGAACGCGCCGGCCCGCGGAAGCGACGGTTTCGCCTTGCTGGATACCAACGGCGACGGTGCCTGGAACGGGTCTGACAGCGCCTACGAACCGTACTATCCGGGTGATGATGCCGTGGACTGGGTTGGCCTGACGGCTTTCCATGACGATACCGCCGGTGGCGCCGCAGTCAATACCGTTCCGCGCGCCGGTGAGCTGGAGGACATGCTGACGGCCTCGGGCGGCGAAAACTTCTACGCCACCTATGCCGAGGAGCGGGCCAAGCCGTTCCTGCTGCAGACCGCCGCCTTCTACAGCCCCGCGTCCGGCGGCGCGTCCGAGGCTGAGATCAAGACCGGCTGGTGGGACCAGGTGGTGGGCACTGCCACGTCGGCAGAGTTTGGCAGGACGTCCGCGGTGGTCTGGGACGAGCGCACCAGCACCAGGGACACCGGCGTGGCCAGCATCGACTGGCTCCTGACCGGCAGCCCGGAGATCGCCCGGGCGGCGCTGGACCGGCTGGAGGCCTCGCCCTTGGTGACCGGTCCCGTCACGGAGGTGTCCACCGGCGGCAGCGACTATGTCCGGGCAAACACGCTGGCCGGGGCTGCCGCCTGGACAGTATGGGCCGCACTCGTCATCCTCCTGGTGGCCCTCTGGCAGATTCCGCGGCGCGTTCACGCCGCAACAGCTTGGGGTTACACGGACCCGTCCGGCAGGGATTCGCGCGTGGACCTGCTGCGCGGACTGGCCATCGTGTTTGTCGTGGTCAACCACCTGGGCATGACGTCCCTGTTCCAGCTCCTGACCCAGGAGGCGGTGGGCTTCGTTTCGGGTGCCGAACTGTTTGTCCTCTTCTCCGGTCTAGTGGTGGGCATGGTCTACGGGCCCCGGGTGAAAGACGATTTTGGAACCGTCGTGGACCTGACGTCCCGACGCGCCGGCAAGCTCTACCTGACTGCACTGATAGTCCTCGTGGGCGTCTTCCTGGCTTCGCTGCTGCCGGTTTTCCGCATCGACGCGCTAACCACCTTCGTGGACCAGGGGACCGGCGGGGCAGGGCACGACGGCGCCGGGCGCACCTACGACCTTTATGCAGGAATGGAGCAACTCTTCCAGTTCCCGGTGCCGGCCCAGGTCCTCCCCGCCATCCTGCTGCTGCAGTTCGGTCCGTGGCAGTTCAACGTGATGGGGCTGTACGTGGTGCTGCTGCTGGCCAGCCCCTTTATTCTTGCCGCCCTCAACCGGGGCAAGGCCGTGTGGGTGCTGGCCGGCACCCTGGCGGTCTACGCCGTCGGCGCCGCCACGCGCTTCCGGCTCCTGCCGTCGCAGTTCGAGGACTCGTTCCCGCTGCTCGTGTGGCAGGTGCTGTTCGTGCTCGGCCTGGTGGCCGGATTCCACCGGCGCAGTATTGTCGACTGGCTTTCGCCGCGGACATGGGTGGTGGCCGCCTGCACGGCGCTCGCGTTCCTGCTGGCTTTCCTGTCCTGGGGGAACCCCTATCTTGCCAACGGCTTCGACGTCCGGCTGGCCATCGTCCCGGACACCCTGTACCGGACGGTCTACGACGCCCTCTTTGCACGGACCTACCTGGCACCCGGCCGGCTCCTCAACGTCCTGGTCCTGGTGGTCGCTGCCTACGCATTCCTCACCGCGTACTGGAAGCCGGTGCAGCGGGCTTTGGGCTGGTTCCTGATTCCGCTGGGCCGCGCGACGCTGTACGTGTTCATCATGCACGTGGTGCTGATTGCCGTGGTGGCGAACATCCCGGCCCTGCAGCAGGAGAACGTCCTGCTGAACACGGCTGCCTACGCCGCGGTGCTGGGGCTGCTGTGGGTGATGGTCCGGACGAAGTTCCTTTTCCGGATCATTCCTACGTAGGAGCCGGCACCGGGCACCGGCGGCTGTTCGAGACATAAAAAAGCGGCGGGAACCGCTGGCCCTTGCCCTCGGTACACGCCGCCCTTGTGTCCTGGGCCTGGTTCTCCTAGACCAGGCCCGGGTAACTGGCCATGATGTAGTCCGTGGCCGCGGGGCCCTTCATTTGGAGGCCGGTGCGGTCCGGGCTGATCCTGTCGCGCATGCCAGCCCAGAAGCTGTCCTCCGGACTGAGTGCCTGCTGATTGATGAAGCACCAGCTGGTGTAAAGCCCGTACAGGCGGTCACGGTCCAGGCTGTGTTCGGAGGTTTGGTCCAGGTAGGTAGCTTCACGGAGAAAGATGTCGAACTGCGAATGTGCCATGACGGCTTCCCTTCGCTAAGTGCGGTGGCGCTGCCGTTCGGCTACAGCAACAGACCTCACATGCCGTGCACGGGGCAATGGAGTGGAACTGGGTCCTTCAAGAAAGGAGGACCCCACGCGGGATGGACGCCCATCTACAGTGTAGACTCTACGCGTAGACTAAGCATCCGGCAAGCGTCTTGATTAACTCGCTGGAACACCGCTTTCAATGCCACCTGTCTTAGCGAAGCGGGCTATTCGAACGAGGCCCGCCGCCGGTCCTGCAGTCGGGTGTTCCAGATGTCCGGACGGGCCACCCTGAAGCGGCGGCCGGTCAGGGCCCGCGGGGAAATCCGGATGTAGTGGCTCTTCTCTCCGGGCTGCCAAGGCTCCAACCCCAACGCGTCCACGGCGTCCTTTTCCGCCTGGTCTTCCATGATTTCGGTGTCCCCGCGCAGCACCACGCTCCAAGCTTCCTCTGTGTGCGGATCGTAGCCGTCGATTTCCAGGGCGGCCGGGCGCTCCTGGGCGGCCCCCCACAATTTGGTCACCCCGGACGTGCGGAAAGTGATGCTGCGGCGGTAAACCAAGTAGTTGATGGGGAAAATCTCCGGATGGCCGTCCACCACCAGGGCAAGGCGGCCCAGGGTGTCGGCGGCCAGGAGTTCCCAGCACTCGTCGAAGGTCAGGTTGTCATCTGGCTGCGGCGCGCGTGAATCCATGAACCACACCCTACGGGCCGGCCGGCCGGGGGAACAGCACTTTACTGAATGCCGGCGAAAAGTTCACTCAGCTCAGCGGTCAGCTCCTTCTGGAGCGACGGCGTCCCGATCTCCTGCCCGTCAATCCGGTTGACGGGCGCGAGCAGGCGCACGCTGGAGATCAGCCACACGGCGTCGGCGTCCAGCAGGTCCTGCGGCACCAGCGGCCCGTACCCCAGTTCCCAGCCTGCTTCCCTGGCGGCCCTGAACAGCGCTCCCTGGGAAGTCCCCGCCAGGATTCCGCTGTCCAGCTGCGGTGTGACGAGGCGCTTGACTGTTGTGCCGCCGTCGGACTTGTCCACGTGGGCAAGGAGCACCGTGGACGTGGGACCCTCCAGGACCCGGCCATCGGAGGAGATGAAAATGACGTCGTCGGCGCCCTGCTTGTGGGCGTGGCGGAGCGCCGCCATGTTGACGGCATAGGAGAGGGTCTTGGCGCCGAGCAGCAGCCACGGGGCGCGCTCTGCGGCATCACTGTCATAGCCGCGGTCAAGGAGGATGACATCGATGCCGGTCTCACGCTGGCGGCGGGCGGCCGTTCCCACTGGCGAAACCTGGACCCACGCGGTGGGGGCAGCGGCGCCCTCAGCCCCGCGGGTCACCACCAGCTTGACCACCAGTTCATCATCGCCGCCCGAAACAGGAGGGTGCTGGGAACGGTGTTCGGCAATGGCGGCGGCAATGGCCCGGCGCCACTGGTCCTGCCCCGGGATCGCGAGGTCCAGTGCTTCCCCGGAACCGTCCAGGCGGTCCAGGTGCGCCTGGATTTTCCGGACGTTGCCGCCGACGGCGAGCATAGTCTCGAACGCCCCGTCACCGCGGGTGGCACCTTGGTCCGTGACCAGCAGCTGCGGCTGGGACGCGTCGGCCAGCCGGCCGTTCGGGAAAGCAGGATCAAGGAAAACAAGAACCACGGAAGCAGGTGACGTCATGGCTCCAGCTTAGTGCGGCGCCACGCCGATAAGCTGGGCTGAGTGCCCCGGCCGGAATCCGTCCGCCGGGAGCCCGTGAGCCCGGGGGTTTTTCCGTTGTTGTGGCCATTTTCGCTTGCCGGCACCGCACCGATGTGGGTGGTGGTGGTGCTCGGCGTCGCCGACCTGGTCATCAGGGTGCTCGCCGTTGGGATCATCCCCGGAAACCGGAGGCCCACCACTGCGATGGCGTGGCTGCTGGGCATCTTCTTTGTCCCGTTTGTGGGCATCATCCTGTTCCTGCTGTTCGGCAACTTCCAGTTGTCAAAGCGCCGCCGGGAGCAGCAGCAGGAGGTCAACGAGAGGGTACGTGCCGGTATCTCGTCCCTCGCCGACGTCGAAAGCCGTTACCCGGGCCCGGAATGGGTCACCTCCGCCGCGGAACTCAACCGCCGGCTGGGATCCCTGCCCATGGTGGACGGCAACTCGGTTGACCTCCTCCCCGGATACCCGGACTCCATCCTCACCATGACGGAAGCAGTGCGGAAGGCGAAGAAGTTCGTCAACGCAGAGTTTTACATCATGAGCACGGACCACATCACCGACGACCTGCTCACCGCCCTGGAGGAGGCGGCCGAACGGGGCGTGGAAGTGCGCGTGCTTTTCGACCACATCGGCACCCTCCGGGTCCAGGGCTACAAGAAACTCCTCAAGCGCCTCAGGGCGGGCAAGATCCAATGGAAGCGGATGCTCCCGCTCATGCCCATCCACGGCCAGTGGCGCCGGCCGGACCTCCGGAACCACCGCAAAATCATGGTGATCGACGGCGAAATCGCGTTCACCGGCTCCCAGAACCTGATCGAGCCCTCGTACAACAACCCCCGCCACCGGAAGGCCGGAAGGGAATGGGTGGAACTGATGGCGTGCCTGCGCGGCCCCATTGTCACCACCCTGAACGTTGTCTTCGCCACGGATTGGCTGAGTGAAACCGACGAGTCGCTGGAGCATCAGCTGCAGCTGCCGGCGAACCCCCACCCGGGCAACGTCACCGCGCAGGTGGTGCCCAGCGGCCCCGGCTTCATCACCGAGAACAACCTGCGCCTGTTCAACACGCTCATCTATTCCGCACAGCACCGAATCTCCATCTGCAGCCCCTACTTCGTGCCGGACGACTCGCTGCTATACGCCATCACCACTGCAGCCCAGCGGGGCGTGGACGTGGAACTCTTCGTCTCCGAGAAGGGTGACCAGTTCCTGGTCCACCACGCCCAGCAGTCCTACTACGAGGCTCTCTTGGAGGCCGGCGTCCGGATCTACCTCTACAAGGCCCCGTTCGTGCTCCACGCCAAGCACTTCACCATCGACGACGAAGTGGCTGTCCTGGGCTCCAGCAACATGGACATGCGCTCCTTCTCACTGAACCTTGAGGTGTCCGTGATGCTGCTCGGCGAGGACATCGTCACCAAGATGCGGGCGGTGGAGGACACCTACCGGGACATTTCGCACGAGCTCAAGCTCCCCGTGTGGCGCAACCGTCCCTTTGCAGCGCGCTACGTGGACAACGTTGCCCGGCTGACCGCAACGGTGCAGTAAGGGCCTGGGCGTGTACCGCTAGTCCTCGGCCGGGACCCGCTCGTCATCCGGGCGGTCCGCGTGGTCCGGCCATCCGCCCCTGCGGTAGGCAGGGGTTCCGGCGGCAAGCACAAGCACTGTCACAACACAGCTGCCGATCATGACGCCCACCATTGAGAGCGCGGTTCCACCCAGCAGTCCCACCAGGGGACTGACAAGCCCGGCAACGCCGGACTGCAGGGCACCGATAACGGCGGCCGCGGTCCCGGCCATATGCCCGTAGTTGTGCAAGGCGAGCACGGAGGCATTCGCCGGGATCATTCCCTGTGCACCCAATACAAGCCAAAGCCCTGCCATAAGGCCCACTGCTCCACCGGCGCCCGTGGCCACCGTGGCCAGGAGGATCATTGCAAGGGCCAGTTGGACAAGAACGGCAGTGCGCAGGAGGCGCACGGGCGGGAACTTCCGGACCAGCATGGCATTCAGCTGTGCCGAGAGGACAAGCGCAGCACCGTTGAGCGCGAAGGCGAGGGCGAACTGCTGCTCGGTGAAGCCGTACTCGTTTTGGAAAACGAAGGGGGAACCCACCACGTAGCTCATGATCAGGGCAAGGCCGAGCCCCGGTATGACGGCCAGGGCCATAAAGTGTCTGTCGCGCAGGAGTGACCAGTAGGCGCCGGCGACATGCCGGGGGTGGCCAGGGCTGCGGCTGCCGTCCGGCAGCGTTTCGGGCATGAACTTCAACACGATGGCCACCAGGACGACGCCGATGAGCGCCAGTACGTAGAAGACGGCACGCCAGTGCCAGATCCCGGCGACGGCCTGGCCAACAGTGGGGGCAAAAAGGGGAGCGACGCCGATGACCAGCATCAGGCGGGAGAGCAGGCGGGCGGCGGCTGAGCCTACAAACCGGTCACGGATGACGGCGATGGCCACCACGGCGGCCGCGGCGTTGAAGAAGCCTTGCAGGACGCGCAGCCCAGTGAGTGTCTCGATGTTGGGCGTGATGGAGCACAGCAGCGAAATCACGATGTGCATGGAGATGCCGATGACCACGGGCAACCGCCGCCCGAACCGGTCCGAGAACGGGCCGATGACAAGTTGCCCTATGCCGCCGCCGAGGAGGGTTCCGGACAACGTCAGCTGGGCTGCGGCCTGGGTGGTTTCCAGATCCTCAACGACGGCTGGCAAGGACGGCAGGTACATGTCCGTCGTGACTGCGGGAAGCGCTGCCAGGGCTCCCAGCATCAGGACGTATTTGAAGCTGCGCGCCGGCCGGGGGCTGGCGTTTGGGGATTGCGGGGTGTCCGTCACGCGGCAAACTTAACTTGTTGGAAGCTTTGATGGTGTGGGATTGCCGCATGGCTCGGGCGGTTCAGCCGGCGGTGTCCAGGTGGTTCTCGGATTCCCATGTCTGCCCATAGGGCACCTGGTCGGTGAGTTCGACCGTGAAGTGCCCTGCGCCCCGTTTTGTCACGAGGATCCCCATGCCAGGGTATTCCCTGGCAAGGTCGCGGAGCTGCCGGACCGAAGCATTGAGCTTTTCGTCCGCCTCGGAGCGGGTAGTGGCAGAAATCGTCAGGAGATGCGGGCTGTTGCCCATGTGGTTTCCTTTCGCTCGTGGACTGCTGGGTCCGGTGCTGCAAGGTGAGGTGTACGGCCGGGGCGCCCGGGCAGGAAACCCCGGCCGTACATCAGTTGCCCGGCTTAACCTGGACGTCGCAGTGCAGCCGGCGGGTATGGTCCACGGTGCGTGTTTCGCCGGTGAGGGCGACTGTTGCCTGCAGGCGGATATCCCCGCTTGAGGCGCCGAAGCCGAGCTCGAGATCACCGGGCTCGACGATCCGCCGGCCGTCCCGGCCGGTGAAAGACGCGACGTCGGCCGGGACTGTGAAGGCTACGCGGGCGGAAGCTCCGGGTTCCAGGGGTACGCGGGCATAGCCCACGAGCCGCTGCTCCGGGCGGACAACTGAAGCCACGGGGTCAGACAGGTACAGCTGGACAAGTTCTGTTCCGGCCCTGTCCCCGGTGTTGGTGACGGTGACACTCGCCTTAACTTCGCCGTCCACCGGCACTGCGGTGGGTCCGTCCACGGTTAGCGTGCTCCACTCGAAAGTGGTGTAGCTGAGGCCATGGCCGAACGGGTAGGCCGCTGCCGGATCGATATTCGAGACGCTGCTGGCCCGGGCCAGCTTGGATGCCAGGTATGTGGAGGGCTGTGCCCCGGGCCGGGCGGGGATGCTGACAGGAAGCCGCCCGCTTGGGTTGACCCGGCCGCTGAGGACCTTTGCAACGGCAGGGCCGCCTTCTTCGCCGGGGAAGAACGCCTGGACGATTGCTGCGGCATTCTCGACGGCGGAGCCAACGGCATAGGGGCGGCCGGTGAGGAGTACGACAACTACCGGAACGCCGGTTCCGATCAGCCGGTCCAGCAGTTGCTGCTGGACGCCCGGGAGCACCAGCGATTCCGCGTCGCAGCCTTCGCCACTGGTTCCCCGGCCGAACAGTCCGGCGCGGTCGCCGAGGACGGCGATGACGACGTCGGCGTTGGTGGCGGCAGCAACGGCGTCGTCAAACCCTTCGGTGGAGGAGCCGTCAACCGAGCAGCCCGCTGCCACGGTAACGGTGCTGTCCGGGAATTCGGCCCGCAGGGCCTGCGCCACGGTAGGCAGTTCGATGCCAACCGGGACGTCCGGATGCTGGCCGCCGACGTGCGCCGGGAAGGAGTAGCAGCCAAGGAACGCCTGCGTGTTGTCCGCATTCGGTCCGACGACGGCGATGCGGCCGGGGTGCGCGAGCGGCAGGATGCCGTTGTTGCTGGCCAGGACGATCGACTGCTCGGCAATCAGGGCGGCGAGCTTCCGGTTGGCCTCGGTATCCAGCGTGAGGCTGCCTTCCAGCCCGGCGGTATCAAGCAGGTCGGCGTTCGCCAGGGCAGGCGGAACCGCCGACCAGTCCTCATCAAGCAGGCCCAGTTCAATTTTCTGCACGAGGACCCGGTGCAGGGCACGGTCCACCATGCTCGCGGGGAGGCGCCCGGCCTCTATCTCCGCAATGAGATGCTCGCCGAAAGCGTGCACGGTGGGAAGTTCGACGTCGACGCCCGCCGCCAGCGCGGCGGCCGCCGCTTCACCGAGGGATCCGGCGACGCCGTGGAGGTTCTTGAGGAAGGCCACCCCGAAGTAGTCGGCCACTACCGTGCCGCTGAAGCCCCACGTATCGCGGAGAAGCCCGGTGAGCAGGGAGGCATCGGCGGCCGTGGGCACGCCATCCATGTCCGTGTAGGCGTGCATGACCGAGCGGACGCCCGACTCGCGGATGGCCATCTCGAAGGGCGGCAGCAGGACGTCCGCCTGCTCCCGGGCGCCAACGGAAACAGGTGCGAGGTTCCGGCCGGCCTTGGACGCCGAATAGCCCACGAAGTGCTTGAGGGTGGCGATGATGCCGCTGCTCTCCAGGCCCTGGATGTACGCGGTGGCCAGGGTTCCGATGAGATAGGGGTCCTCGCCGATGGTTTCCTCCACCCGCCCCCAGCGGGCGTCACGTACGACGTCCAGGACGGGGGCGAGGCCCTGGTGCACGCCTACGGAGCGCATGTCAGCGCCGATCGCGGCGCCCATGGTACGGATGATCTCCGGGTTGAAGGTGGCACCCCAGGCAAGGGGGACCGGATAGGCGGTGGCCTGCCAGGTGGCGAAGCCGGCGAGGCATTCTTCGTGGACCAGGGCAGGGATGCCGAAACGGTTGGCTCCGGCGATACGCTGCTGGGTCCGCTGGAGCGACAAGGCGCCCAGGGCAGGGTCCACTGGTGCTGTGCCGAACGGCCTGGTGAGCTGTCCAAGGCCGTTCGGCAGGATTTCGTCCAGGTCGACGGGAGGATTCATCTCATTTTGGTGGGGTGCCACTTCGCCGCCTTCAGTGGAGGCGCCCACCCACACCCCGAAGAGCTGGGCGGTCTTTTCCCGAAGGGTCATGGCTGCGATGAGGCTGTCGGCGCGCTCTTGCGGTGGGGCCGTGGTGTCGCGCCAAGGCGCGCTGTGGGTTTTGGTTTCCGTCATGATTACTTTCCGCCAGCGCCCATGAGGCCCTGGACAAGCGCGCGGCGCGCGAAGAGGTAGGCGAGCAGTACCGGCACCATGGAGAGGGTCACGGCGGCCAGGAGTCCCGGGATGTTGATGCCGAACTGCGTCTGGAAGTTGAACAGGCCAAGGGTGACCACCCGGGTTGATTCGGACTGCGTAAGGATCAGCGGGAAAAGGAACCCGTTCCATGCCTGAAGTGCCGAGAACACCGCGATGGTGGACAGTCCACCCTTGGACAGCGGCAGTACCAGGCGAAGGAAGGAACGTGCGGGGGTGGCGCCGTCCATGGCCATTGCCTCGTAGAGATCGGGAGTGATGTCCCGCATGGTTCCGCTGAGGATGATCGTGCAGATCGGAAGGGCGAAGGCCGCCGTCGGAAGAATGACGCCCAGCAGGTTGTCGTAGAGGCCCACGGTGTTGATCAGGTAGAACACCGGAACGATGACGGCCTGGGCGGGAATCGCCAGTCCCAGCAGGAACACGCGGAAAATGACCGAGGCGGCACGGCTCTGGCTCCGGACGATCGCATAGCTCAGCGGGGGTACCAGGAGCAGGACCAGGCCGACGACGCCGGCCGTAACGATGACCGTGTTGAAGAAGTACCGGCCGAACCCACTGGTGATGGCATCCACATAGTTCTGCAGCGTGAAGCTGGTCGGCAGGGACAGCGGACCATTGTCGCCGAATTCGGCACGCGTCTGGAATGTTGCAGACAGCATGACGTACAACGGCACCGCTACGATGCCCAGCCAGATGAAGGCTCCGATGCCGGCAAGGTAATTCGGACGCGTTTTCATTTAGAGCCCCTCCAGGGAACTGCGCATCTTGTCGTATCCGGAAACGCGGACCACAGCGAAGGAAATTGCCGTGGAGATGACGACGAGTACGAGGGCGATGGCGCTGCCGGCGCCGAAATCAAACCGGCGGAACGCCTCCTGATACATGTGGAAAGCGGTGATAGTGGTGCTGGTGCCCGGTCCGCCATTGGTCAGGATGAGGACTGTCTCAAAAGTGGTCAGGCCACCTACCACCATCAGGATCACGGACGTGATGATGCTGTTTTTCAGTTGCGGCAGGGTGATGCTGAAGAACTGCCTGACTGTGCCTGCGCCGTCAATTGATGCGGCCTGGTAGAGGACATGCGGAATCTGCTTCGCTGCGCCCTGGTAGATGAGCGTGTGGAACGGCGTGAACTGCCACATGCCCACGAAGATCAGCACCGCGATGGCACCCGTCTGGCTGCCCAGGATATTGCCGTCTCCGAACAGCCACGACATCTGGCCGGGAATGCCGAAGTTGGGGTCAAGAAGGGCACGCCACAGGACGGAGATCGCGGCCGAGGACAGCAGCAGCGGAACGAAGTAGATCGCGCTCAGGATGGCGCGGTTTTTCTGTGTGCCCGCCGCCCAGACTCCCAGCAGGATGCTCAGAGGTGTCTGGGTCACGATGCCAAGCACAATGAACAGCAGGCTGAGCCAGAGGCTCTGGAGCATGACCGGGTCCTGGAAGAGGGATTCCCAGTTTTTGAAGCCGACGAACTTGGGGTCGCCGAGGCCTCTCCACGTGGTGAAGGACAGCACTGCCACCGCGACAAGCGGGACCAGCGCGAAAAGTCCGAAGAATATGGTGGCAGGAAGGGCCCAGACAAAGCCGGGGCGGCTCGACGAGGAGCCGCCCCGGCGCGCGGGACGGCCCTCTTCGGGGCCGCCCGCGCGTGCCGGGCGCCTGCGGTTTGCAAGCGTCGTGGTCATGATTTTTCCTAGAGGCTCTGCATGGCCTTGATGAAGCCGTCTTCGTCAATCTGTCCGCTGAAGAACTGGGAGACGGCGGTGAGGATGGTGACAGTTGCTTCCGGCGGGTACGCCTGGTCCCAGGAAAGCTGGAACGACGGCGCTTCCTTGACCAGGTCGAACTGGTATTTTGCGTATTCGGGATCCGCCGCCTGGTCGAGGAATTTCTCCGTGTTCGAGGTGGTGGGGAGGTTACCGATTCCTACCTGCTCCTGCACGAACTGGTCCGAGTACATGAGCTTCAGGAAATCGCGGGCGGCTTCCGGGTAGCGGGTGTTCTTGTGGATCGAGTAGAAGTTGTTGGTGTTACCCACGAGGTTGTTCTCGTCACCTTTTCCGCCTTCGATCTTCGGGAACTCGCTGTAACCGAGGACCTCCGCGGCGAACTGCGCGTCGTTGCTCTGCTGGGTGGAGTATTCCCAGGAGCCCATCAGTTCAAAGCCCGCCTTGCCGCTGGCAAGCAGGGCGGGGGACCCGCCGTCGGTGAACTTCACTGAGTCGAAGTTGGTGCCGAAGGCTCCTGCATCAACCAGTTCCCGAAGCATGCCGAGGGCTTTGCGGCTGTCTTCAGATTCCCAGACGCTGGTGTCCCCTTCGAGGGCCTTCTTGAAGAGGCCATCTCCGGCAACCCGGTCGTAAAGGTACTCAAACCACATCAGCGTAGGCCACCGGTCGCCGGCACCCAGCGCGATGGGGGTGATGCCCTTGTCCTTGAGGATCTTCACGTCCTCGAGCAGCTCTTCCCAGGTTGCCGGCGGGGCAGTGATGCCAGCGTCAGCGAGGACCTTGGAGTTGTTGAAGAGCATGACCGGTTGCGTGCCGCGCATCGGGATGCCGTAGGACTTTCCGTCAATCACGGCAGTGTCAAACACGGACGGCAGGAAGGCGTCCTTCAACTGCGGATCTTCCTTGATGAAATCGTCAAGGGGGAGCACGAGGTCGGCATCCACGAAACTCTTGATGCTGCCGCCGCCCCAGTTGAAGAAGATATCCGGGGCGTTTGGCGTATCCATGATGGTCTGCAGCTTCGACTGGTACTCGGCACCAGGGATTTTGTCGAGGACAACCTTCACCTCGGAGGTGGCGTTAAAGGCGTCGATCATTTTTTGTTCAACTGTGTTACCTGCGTCGCCGTACATGGCGACGTGGATCTCGTTCTCGGGCCGGCTCGACGCGCCGGACCCTCCCGAGCAGCCGGCCATCGTCAGGCCAAGGGCAAGAGCCGCACCGCCGGCAAGACTGCGGGCGACCCATCCGTGCTTGTTCATCTTCGAACGCCTCTCGAAAGTTTCGATGCTTTGATCGAAAGTTATGTGATGCCTGCAAGTGTAAGTTGCGTTACATCGACAGCGCAAGGCGCGAAACTTTTGTGGCCCCTCATAAGGCAAACTGCCGCTATGCTGGTGCTCATGTCCAGCCCTGCATCTCCCGATACGCGCGTCACCCTCGCCCAGTTGGCCGAGGAGGCGGGTGTATCACTGTCCACTATTTCGAAGGTTCTGAACGGACGTTCCGACGTCTCTCGTAAAACACGTTCGAAAGTTGAGGAGCTCCTCGAGGAGCACGGCTACAAGCGGCGGAAGACCACCGCGTCGAAGTCCCTCCTCCTGGAGCTGGTCTTCCATGAGCTCGAGAGTGCATGGGCGCTGGAAATCATCCGCGGGGTCGAAAACGTCGCAAAAGCGAATGGCATGAGCGTCATCCTTACCGAGAGCGGCACGAGGCATGCGCCCGGAGCTGACTGGGTTGAAGGCGTGATGGCACGCCGGCCGGCCGGCGTGGTCCTGGTCTTTTCCGATTTGCCACAGGAGTACCGGCAGCAGCTGGACGCGCGCTCCATCCCGTTCGTGATCATCGACCCAGCAGGCGACCCTGCCCCCGATGTGCCTTCGGTGGGGTCGGCCAACTGGGCCGGGGGGATGATGGCCACCCGCCACCTTATTGAACTTGGCCATACCCGCATTGCCGCCATCTCCGGTCCTGGGGACATGATGTGTTCCCTGGCCCGGATCGATGGCTACAGCTCCGCCTTGAACACTGCGGGCATTCCCATCGACCGGACCCTCATCCGGTACGGCGATTTCCACGTGGACGGCGGCCGAAGCCATGCCCTTGAGCTGCTGCAGATGGAGCAGCGGCCCACCGCCATCTTCGCCGGCAGCGACCTGCAGGCCCTGGGCGTTCTGGACGCCGCACGCCAGCTTGGCCTGGCTGTTCCCGGCGAGTTGTCAATCGTGGGATACGACGACCTCCAAGTGGCACGCTGGTCCAGCCCTGCCCTCACCACTGTGCACCAACCCCTGATCGAGATGGCCGAAGAGGCCGCCCGGATGGTCCTGCGCCTGCGGGAAGGTGAACGGCCCAACAACCTGCGCCTCGACCTTGCAACATCGCTTGTTGTCCGCCAAAGCACGGCGCCACCGGGCCAGGACTGACCCTGGCGGTGTTCCCGGAAAGGAACCTCATGTCATCCATCGTCAACACCAACGGTGAGTTGGTCACGCTCGAGGCGGGCGACTACACCGCAGCGGTCACCACTGTTGGAGCAGGGCTTCAGCAGCTTTCTTTCCGCGGCACGGACCTGGTCCTGCCCTTTCCTCCTGAGGGACTTCCTCCCGCCTTCGCCGGGAAGACCCTCATGCCGTGGCCGAACCGGGTCAGCGGCGGCGCCTACACCTTCGGCGGGCAGCATTACCAGCTACCTGTCAATGAGGCAGCCACCGGCAGTGCACTCCACGGGCTTGCCCTGTGGAGCGAATGGCGTGTGGAGCAGCGCTCCCAGGCCGAGGTGACGCTCACGTACCTGCTGCACGGCGAACCAGGGTATCCCTTTTCTCTGGCCCTCACGGCTTCCTACGCGCTGGACCCAATTGCCGGGCTGCGCATCGAGCTCAACGCGGTCAACCGCGGGACATCGCCGGCGCCCTACGGTTGCGGCTCACACCCTTATGTCACTGTTGGCGGCGAGGACATCGCCAAGTGCGAGTTGGAATTCCGGGCTGGCAAAGTGCTCCTGACGGACGAGCTACTCCGGCCCGCCGGCCTTGCTGACGCGAAGGGCACTGACTTCGATTTCTCGGCTGCCCGCCGGATCGGTTCGCAGTCCCTGGACCATGCCTTCACCGCTCTGCCGGAGGGGGAGTGGCACGTCATCCTGCGCAACCCCGGCCTCCAGCTGTCGGCGGTGGTTCAATCTACGGGAGCAGAAGCCCCCTGGGTCCAGCTCTATTCGGGAGAGCTGCGCGGCCGGAAGGGGCTGGCGGTGGAGCCGATGAGCTGCCCGCCAGATGCCTTCAATTCCGGCAGCGACCTGGTCGTCCTGGATCCGGGCCAGTCGCACACGCTTACCTATCGCATCCACGCCCTGGAGGGTTAGCCGACACGGGGTGCCCGCTTAGTGTCCCCCCGGAAGGTGATGAGGCAGCCACAGAAAAAGCGGCCCGGAACCTGATGGTTCCGGGCCGCTTTGTCAGCACTGCGCTTTGTCAGCACTGCAGGTGGCAGTGGTTACTGCCGGTACGCGGGGTGGTGGCTTGAGCGCTGTTCTCCGCCTGGGTTTGCCTGCAGAAGGGTGGACTGCAGTGCGTAGTACGACGGCTTGCGGGTGTAGTCCTCCCACATCACTGTTGCCTCGCCCTGGCCGCTGAAGAAGACGGGCACCCAGGAGTACTTGTCGTTGAAGCCCCAGATGGTGAAGGAGTTGCAGTCCTCAACGTTCAGGCAGGCTTCCAGCGCACGCTTGTAGTAGCTGGCCTGCTTGGCGAGTTGCTCCGCTGTGGGGGTTGCCCCGGCGGCAATGTTCATGCGGACGTCGATCTCAGTGACAGCCGTTTCCAGGCCGAGGTCATCGAAGCGCTGAAGGTTCGCCTGCAGGTCACCCGGGAAGCCGTACTGGGTGCTCAGGTGGCCCTGGACAGCGAAGCCGTCCACCTTGACGCCTTGGGCCTGGAGCTTCGAAATGAGGTCCACATAGGCCGTGCTCTTTGCGTTGATGCTCTCCACGCCGTAGTCATTGAAGAAGAGCTTCGCATTCGGATCCGCCGCATGGGCCCAGCGGAACGCGTCGGCGATGATCTCCGGACCGAGTTCCCGGATCCAGATGTTGTCGGTGGTGCGCAGGGTGCCGTTTTCATTGAAGATTTCGTTGGCAACGTCCCATTGCTGGATCTTGCCTGCGTAGCGGCTCACGACGGTGGTGATGTGGTCCTTCAGGATGGAGCGCAGTTCCTCCTTGCTGAAGTTGCCCTGCTCCAGCCATGCGGGGTTCTGGCTGTGCCAGAACAGGGTGTGGCCGCGGACCACCTGTCCGTGCTGCTGGGCGAATTCAACAATGGCGTCCATCTCGGCGAACCGGTACTGGTCCTTCTGAGGGTGGATGAACTCCCACTTGGCCTGGTTCTCAGGCGAGACAGAGCTGAACTCGGCAGCGAGGACTTCCCGGTACTGTGCGTCGGAAGTGAAGGGGTTGGGGTAGGGCATGGTTTCGTGGTGGCCGCCGCCGGCAACGGCTGTTCCGATCCGGACGCCCTTGGGCGCAGCCCAGCGCAGGGTGTCCTGCTTGGCAATGCCCGGTGCCTGCGGCTGGTCGTTCTGGCCGGCCGTTGCGGGCAGTGCCGTGGGAAGGACAAACGTCGACGCCAGCGCTGCGGCGGCGACTAGTTGGGCAACCTTCATTAAAGAGCTCTCCTTTGAGGTACAGAGTCAGTCGGACCACATAAGGCCGATGAACTAACTTCCGGAACTTTCCGGAAGTTAGTTGTTGTAGGTTAGGAACATTCCGGAGAGCGCGTCAAGGGTTTCTCGAAAACTTGTGACGCCCGGCCTGCCGCGCGAGGGCCTATACTTGCAGCGGACCAGGAGGAATGCGTGCAGGAGAGCCCCCGCCGGACAGTCACCATTTCGGCAATTGCTGCCGAAGCGGGAGTATCGGTGCCCACTGTCTCCAGGGTGCTCAACGGCCGCAGCGATGTTGCACCGCAGACCCGGGAACGCGTGGAAACGCTGCTGAGGGAGTATGGGTACCAGCGACGGGGCGTCCGCCCAGAAGTCCGGTCCGGCCTCATCGACCTGGTGTTCAATGACCTGGACAGCCCGTGGGCCGTGGAGATTATCCGCGGCGTGGAGGAAGCCGCCAACGAAGCTGGCGCCTCGACCGTCGTATCCGCCATCCACCGCCAGAGCAATCCAACATCCACCCGTCAATGGCTGGACAATGTCAGCGCCAGGGCCAGTGACGGTGCCATCCTGGTTACCACGGACCTTGATTCGTTCCTTCGCGCCGAGCTGCAGCGCCTCCACGTCCCGGCAGTGGTGGTGGATCCGGCCGGTGTCCCTGACCTGGACGTGCCCACCATCGGTGCCACCAACTGGACCGGTGCTGTGGGCGCCACGGAACACCTGATAGGACTGGGCCACCGTCGGATCGGCTTCGTGGCGGGGGCCCCTGGCCTCTGGTGCAGCAGGGCGCGGCTGGACGGCTACCGGGCCGGCCTGGACGCGGCAGGAGTTTCGTTTGATCCCGGGCTCGTCATGGAGGGGGACTTTGACTACCAGTCCGGGTTCCGTGCCGGCTGCCGGTTGCTTGAGCTGGCTGAGCCGCCGTCCGCCGTCTTCGCAGCCAGCGACCAGATGGCCCTTGGCGTCTATGAAGCGGTGCGGAAGAAGGGCCTGCGGGTACCCGAGGACATCAGTATTGTGGGGTTCGACGATCTGCCGGAAGCCCGCTGGGCGTCGCCGCCCCTCACCACCGTCCGGCAGCCGCTGGCCGAGATGGGCAAGCTGGCTGCCCGCACCGTCCTCCGGATCCTGCAGGGCGAAGGCGTGGAAAGCCCCCGGGTGGAACTTGCCACCCGGCTGGTGGTGCGGGAAAGTACGGCTCCAGCCGCCAACCGCTGAATCCCTCTTCATGTATCGGCCGCTTTGAAACAGCCGGCAACATTCCGAAAAACCCTTGACGGCATTCAGGGCGGAAGCCTACGCTGAGCGAGTTCCGGAAATTACCGGAAGTTTTCCATGACCCACCGGCTGTCAATGCTGCCTTGTTCCGCAGACACCGCTGTTGTCCGGCCTTCTAGTGCGGCCGGCACTGTGCCTGGGGCGGTCATGACGACAGGAAGGAAAAACATGCCCCTCCCGACTCGCCGCCTCATTTCCCTGCGCAAGGCCGCGTTGCCCCTCGCCGCCGCAGTCCTGGCAGTAGGTGGCTCCATTCCGGCAAGCCTGGCCGCAGCAACGCCGGCGCAGGCGGACCAGGCAACCCCGGCGATTGTCGATTCGACCCGACATGACGGCAAGTACCTTAGCCTGACCTTCGATGACGGTCCCGACCCCATCAGCACCCCCAAGCTGCTGGCCGTGCTGGAGAAGCACCATGTCAAGGCAACGTTCTGCCTGTGGGGCGACCATGTGAAGCAGTACCCCGAGGTAGCGCGGCAGATCGCTGCTGCCGGCCATCTTCTGTGCAACCACACCATGCACCACGACAACATGGCCACGTGGGGCCCGGAGGCCATCAAGGCTGACCTGTTGGAAACCAGCGCCGTGATCCGTGAGGCCGTCCCGGGCGCAAAAATCGATTACTTCCGTGCCCCTTACGGGAGCTGGGGACAGACGCCCCAAGTGGCAGCAGAACTGGGAATGCAGCCTCTCGGCTGGCAATTGACCGTTGGGGACTGGGAGCCGCCGGGAACGCCCGAACTGGTCCGCCGGATCCGCGAAGGGGTCCGGCCCGGCGGCGTGGTGCTCCTGCACGACGGCGGTGGCGACAGGACCCAGACGGTGGAAGCGGTTGACCAGGTGATCCCGGAACTCAAAGCCGAGGGCTGGAAGTTCGACAGGCCTGCCCGGCGGGGTTAGCCGGCCCGGCCAGGGCGGGTCTGCCCGGCGCGGGCCGCCCGCCGAGCAGCCGCCTTCAGTCCTCCGGGAACTCCGCGCCCAGCGTGGACAGGACCCCATACGCCTTGGTCCGGATCTCCTCGTACTCCTCGTCCGGTACGGAATCGGCGGTGATGGCGCCGCCGACGCCGAGCGTGAGCTCCGCCGTTCCGTCACCCCGGGCATTGATCACCAGGGTGCGGATGGCGACGGCGAGATCCGTGGCGCCGTTCAGCGAGAAGTAGCCGATGGCGCCGGAATACAGTCCGCGCGGGCCTTCCTCCAGCCGGTCGAGGATGGCCATGGTGCTGATCTTGGGCGCCCCGGTCATCGATCCAGCGGGGAAGCAGGCGGCAACTGCCTCCGCCCGCGAGGAGCCGGGCAGCAGGCGGGCGTCAATGGTGCTGACCATCTGGTGCACGGTGGCGTAGCTTTCGATGGCGCACAGCCTGCTGACCGTGACGGAGCCGGGGACCGCAAAGTGGCTGAGGTCGTTCCGCAGCAGGTCCACGATCATGATGTTCTCCGCCCGGTCCTTCAGCGAGGTGGCGAGGTCCGTCCGCAGCCGTGCGTCCTCCTGCTCATCGGCAGCCCGGCGGCGGGTTCCCTTGATCGGTTCGGCGCGCATGCCGCCGTCGGACGCAATTTTCAGGAACCGCTCCGGCGAGGTGCTTGCCACCGTCACCCCGTCCAGCCGGAGGAAGCTTGCGAAGGGTGCAGGATTACGGCCGCGGAGCGCAAGGTAGATGCGCCACGGGTCCAGGGCATCGGCTGGAACCCGTGCCTCGAGCGTGGTGGTCAGGCACACCTCGTAGGTGTTGCCTTCGGCAATCTCGTGCTGCGCGGCTGCGATCTTCTTCCGGTAGGCCTCGCCGGTGTCCCGGCTGCGGAAGGCGGGGGCCTCGGGAAGTACGACGGCGGTGCTGCCGCCGGGTTCCGGGGCGGCGGTCTGGTGAACCGCGGCCTGGTGAACTGCGGCGGCAGCAGCCGCCAGCCAGTCCTCCGCGTCCGGTGCCTCGAGGGCCAGGAGCCAGGCGGTGCCTTCGGCGTGGTCCAGCACCACGGCGCGGCCGGCAAAGATCAGGGCGGCGTCCGGGGTGGCGGCGGGCAGGTCGGCGCCGCCTGTTTCACGCTTGAGCTCGTAGCCCAGGCAGCCCAGCCAGCCCAGCGTGAACTGGCCGGGGTAGCCCTCCGGCGCGCGGACCGCGCGGCGGCCCCACACCGTGTCCAGCCAGCGGAAGAAGTGGCCGGTGACCCTGGCGGTTGCGGAACCGGCGCTGATCAGGCTTTCACCGGACCGGTGGCTTACCGACTGCCCGAACGTGCCGCCGTCGTCCGCCATGATGCTGAAACGGCTGCGCTCCGCGGCGGTTCGCGCGGACACCTCGTCCGTGCCCGCCGCACCGCTGCCCGCTGAGGCTGCCGTTCCGGCGTTGGAGGAGTCCAGCCAGACCGCATTGGGTGAGCCGCCGTAGAGGGAACGGAACAGCGCCGCGGTATCAGGACGCTCTTGCAGCCGTTCCGACCGAAGGCGGAGCCCGCGGCGGGCGGACAGTTCGGGTGCCAGGACGGGAGCCAGCGCCGGAAGGTAGGGGAGGAGCCGCAGGAGGTCAACGACGGCGGAGCCGTCCGCCAGGTTCTGGACGCGTACGTCTGCACGCGCCGGGACGTCATCTCCGGCCAGCCATTCGTCTTCCTGCGCTGCCCACTGGTCCCAATAGGGTTCATAGGTTGCGCCGTCGCGGTCCAGGGCCCTGGTGCGGCGGACGTCGTCAGGGGATTCAGCCCAGATCACGGCGTCCAGGAGCGGCCGGGCACCTGCCGCGGCGGCGCCCACGCCCTCGACGATGACGATCTCGGCGGGGAGGGTGACCCGGGGCTCGCCGTCGTAATGGTTTTCCCAGTCCCAGGCCACCCACGTTGCCGCCTCACCCCTGTGCAAGGGGGTGAGGACGGTGGCGACGTACCGCTCCACGCCGGCGGCCAGGCCGTTCCAGCCCGGGTAGATGTCCTCGAGATGGAACAGCGAGACCTTGTGGTGGGCGCGCAGGCGGGCAGCCAGTTCGACGGCGAGAGTGGTCTTCCCAGCGCCCGAGCGCCCGTCGATGGCGATGATGACGGGGGCTGGGCTCATGAAGTAGAGCGTACCTTTATCCTTGCCGGGCTTTCATCCGCGGGTCCTTCTTGTTAATCACGAAAGTCCTGCCGCGGCGCCTAACGATCTGCGCGCCGGGGATTTTCTTCAGCGCCCGCAGTGAATTCCGTACTTTCATCATGTGCTCCTTGTGGGTGGGGTGGTGGTTGATGGGCTGGCAGGCGGGAAGGTCAGTTGGCGGGCCGCAGGCCGAAGGGGTCGGACAGGACCGCGCCGGTTGCCAACTCGTCGTCGGTGAGCTCGCACTCCCGCAGCAGCCGCTCGAACTCCGCCGGGTCCAGGCCCTCCCCCGTTGCAGCCAGGACGGTGGCGGCGGGGCCGGGTACACGTGCCGCCTGCCCCGTTCCGGCGGGTTCTTCCCGCCATGTCCCGGTGTTTTCGAGCCAGACGCGGGGGCCAATGCCCTGGATGGCGATGCGGCACTCGGGTGCGGAGGCAACCCACAACTGGCCCTGCAGGACGCAGCAGCCCTCGGCGAGCATGCCCAGGACCTGGCGGAACCGCCCCGGATGCAGGGGCCGCTCCATGCGCTGGACCACGGTAACGAAGGGCGATGCCGTAGCAGGACCGGAAGAGCGGCGGACCCGAATGGTTCCCGCTGACGTCCGGGAGGCGGCTTCTGGAAAATGATGCCCACCTGGACGGACGTTTGCCGCATTGTGTGCAAGGTGCGCATGCGGTGCGAGTTCCCGCAGCAGGTGCAGGCCGCGCTCCCGGCCTGCGGGATCGGCCGGAACGATTTCGGGCTCCGCCACCAGGACGGTATCCGCGAATGCCAGTTCGCCCAGCAGGAATTCGCCGGCGGTCCGCTCGTCGTCTGCCATGGGGGTGAATCCGGACTCGAACAGGGTATGCGAATCCCAGATGTGGTCCTCCAGGGCGTCCGGCGCGAGGGCAAGGATGGCCGAGGAAACTGTCGCCGGCCGGCTGAGCCCGTGGTTGAGTGCCGTGACTGCCACCGATGCAGGAACGGCAGGCGGAAGGCCGATGATGATCGGGCCTTTTGCTGATGCCGCCAGGCGGTCGATCGCGGGCACGAGGTCAAGGCGTACCGCACAGCTGAGGCAGCCGTGTTCGAGCATGGTTTCCTCGTATTCGACGGGACCTGCGGCATCAAAAACCCTCCGGATGACCAGTCCGTTCTCCAGCAGGTCGTGGAAGACCACGAGGCTCCCGGGATGTTCAGCTGCCAGGTCCCCGCAGGCTTCCCGGCGGCAGAGGGCATCAAGGGAACTCACAACAATAAGGCTCATAGCGAAGAGCCTAATTGAGAACGGTTCTCAATTGCAAGAATGGGCGGTGGGCCGTCAGCTTCCCTGCCGTTGCAGCTGCGCGTCCGAGGAGACGGCCGCCTTGACGTGCTCCACGATTCCCGGAAGGGCGGCCTGGATCTGGTGCCAGACCGCATCGAAGTCCGCATGCCCGCCGTACCAGGGGTCCTCGATGCCCTGGTCCAGCAGGTCTTTGCCGGCCATTGCGGGATCGAAGCTTCGGAGCATGCGGATCTTGCCCAGCGACTCCTGGTCCGGCGCCGCCTCGCTCAGCCAGGCGTAGTGGTCGATATCGAGCGCCAGGATGAGGTCCCGTTCGCGGAACCATTCCGGGAGCCACTCCCGCGCGATGTGCAGCTCGGACGCCAATTGCGTGGCTGCGAGCCTGCGCGCGGCCCGCGGGTCAATGGGGCGCCCGGACTCATAGCCCGTGGTGCCCGCCGAGTCCACCGCCACCAATCCGTCCAGCCCTTCGCGCTCAAACGCGGCCCTCAGCATAAGTTCCGCCATGGGTGAGCGGCAGATGTTGCCGGTGCAGACGGCGATGACGCGGTATGGGCTCGACGCTGAGTTCATGATGCTAAGCATGCGCGCTTTCCGGCCTCATGGCTAGCGGGTGGTTCATAAAAATTGACGGGTTTGTAAAGATGCATGACGAACCCCCCGAAGGGGTATGTAGTGAGGTTGGGTGCTCCGCGAGGCCGGGGATCAGTGAGCCCGGGAATCAGTGGATCAGGGCAAGGAGGATCCCGACGGCCACAAACAGCACGCCGAACACCTTACTGAGCACCAGCTGTCCCCGGGGAGTCTGGGTGAAGCGCTGGAAAGACCTGGCTGCCGCGGCGAAGAAGAACCACATCACCAGGATGTCGATCGCGACGATGGTGGCGGTCAGCACGGCGTACTGCGTCCACAAGGGCTGTTCGGGCCGGATGAACTGGGGAGTGAAGGCGAGGAAGAAGACGATGGCCTTCGGGTTCAGCAGGTTGACCCAGAACCCGCGCCGGAAGATCGAGAAGGAGGGCTCGTTCCGCAGCGCCGCCGTCTGCTCCTTTTCAAGGCTCGGTTTGCTGAGGAACTGGCGGACGCCCAGGTAGATGAGGTAGGCGGCGCCCGCGTAGCGGATCACATTGAAGGCCACCGGCGAGCTGGCAACCAGCACGCCGACGCCGAGTGCCACGATCACCACGTGCACCACCAGTGCCGCCTGCTGCCCGAGGATTCCCCAGATGGACCGCCGGAAGCCGGCGTTCAACGAGTTGCTCATGGTGTTGATGGCTCCGGCGCCGGGGGTGAAGCTGATCAGGGCGCCGGCGCCGGCCAAGGCCAGCCAGAGGGAAAATTGCACCTGTCAATCCTACGCGGCAGAGGGCGGGTGACGGGGTCGCCACAAGGTGGCTACGGGACCGTACGCCTGGATGGGCAACGTAGGCCTATGCGCGGGCGATGACCTCGCCGTTGGGGATCAGGAACCAGCCGTCGTCGGTCGAGCCCCAGCGGTGCCAGCCGGCCGAGATCCGTGCCAGGTCCGCAGGATTGGCGAAGCCGTACTCCAGCGCCTGTTCCGCGAAGGCTGAGTGCAGTACCCGCTCGCCCCAGACGCGGGCCTGCCAGCGGCGTTGCTGTCCGGTGGCGTACAGCCAGTTGCTGCTGGAGGGGGCCACGTCCGTGAATCCCGCCGACTGCGCCCAGCTGACCAGGCGCCGCCCGGCGTCGGGCTCTGCCCCGTTGCGGCGTGCGATGCGCTGGTACAGCTCCATCCACTCGTCCAGTTCAGGAATGGCGGGATACCAGCTCATACCGTGAAAATCGGCGTCGCGCACGGCGACGATGCCGCCCGGCGTGGCCACGCGGCGCATTTCCCGGAGGGCCTCCACGGGGTCGGTGAGGTGCTGCAGTACCTGGTGGGCATGGACGACGTCGAACGTCTCGTCCTCGAACTCGAGGTCGTAGATGTTGCCGGCCACGAATTCCACGTTGGGGACCTGGCGTTCGACGGCGAGCGCCTGGGCCTGCGCGATGATGTCCGGTGAGCGGTCCAGGCCGGTGACCTTTCCGGGCGAGACGAGGGCCGCGAAATCACAGGTGATGGTGCCCGGTCCGCAGCCGACATCGAGCAGGTCCGAGCCGGAGGTCAGGTGGGGCAGGACAAAGGCGGCGGAATTCTCGGCGGTCCTGGCGGCGTGGGCGCGGACCACCGATTCGTGGTGGCCGTGCGTGTAGACGTCTTCTTCGGGCTGCTGGGCACTCATAACCAAACGCTACCCCTCACGCCTCGGCGCGGAAGGATTTCGCCGGCCTAATCCGCCGAGGATTCTTCGCGCGCCGCCACAGTGGCTTCCACCATTGCGGTCATGAACCGCGAGACGGTTTCCAGCTCCTCCTCCGAGAATTCCGCCATGGCACTGCCCATTCGACGCGAAAGGGGCGCGAATATGGCGCCGCCCTCCTGGAAGGCCTTGGGTGTCATCTTCAGCTGCACCTGCCGCCGGTCGGAACTGTTGCGCTCGCGGACCACGTGGCCGGAGCTGTCCAGCCTGTCAATCAGCGCCGTGGTGGCGGGGGAGCTGAGGTGCAGCTCCTTGCGGAGGAGTCCCGGTGTCACCGGATTCCCCTTGGCCGTGTGGCGCATGATCACGGCCAGGGCGTTCAGGTCCGTCCGGTGCATGTCCTTCCTGCTGCCGGCAGTGTCCACGTACCGGTTGGCCTCCAGGGTGAACTCCTGCAGGAGCCGGACGAGGGGGTGCGGGCCGCCATTCTGCCCAGGGGATGCCGGAGGGTGCGGCGTGTCCGCGGGCCCGCTTGCTGCCATGGCCGCCTCCTCATCCTTCTGGTGGGCAGTACCGCCGGGTGCGCCCGGCCGTACTGACGGATACTACTTCAGCCCTGCCCTCCGTGCCTTCATGGCGATTGCTAAGAAAAACCTTGATGACCACTTATCTCTACAATGGAGATAGTCTACTCTGGAACTACTGCGCGTGTCCCGTACGTCCGGAAGGCATCATGAAACACAAAACCGAAAGCAGGGAGCGCGTGCCGTTCTGGCTGCGCTGGCTGGTCCCCGTCATCCTGGTGCTCACGTGGCTGGTGCTCGCCGGCGTGGGCGGCCCCACCTTCGGGCGCCTGGAGGAAGTGTCCTCCAATGACCAGGCGTCCTTCCTTCCGGCAAGTGCGGAGGCCACTGCCGCCCAGGACTGGCAGGCCAAGTTCCGGGACTCGGACGAGGTGCCGGGCGTCATCGTCATCGAAAGCGACGAGGCCTTCACGTCGGCGCAGCTCGGGGAAGTGGCCGCGCTCCGGGCGGACCTGGAAGAGCTGAAGCTGGGCAGCGCGGTGGTTGGGCCCATTCCGTCGAAAGACGGCAAGGCGGTCCAGTTCATTGCGCCCATCAGCGAGTCCGAGGTGGAAGTGCAGGAGGCCGTGAAAGAGCTCCTGGACCTTGTGGCTGAAGCTGCACCCGGGGGGATGAGCACGTTCGTGACCGGGCCCGCCGGCCTCGCGGCCGACCTCGTGGCCGCGTTCGCCGGGATTGACGGCATCCTCTTGCTGGTGGCGCTGGCCGCTGTGTTCGTCATCCTGCTGGTGGTGTACCGCTCGCTGCTCCTGCCCTTCATGGTGCTCCTGACGTCGGTGTTCGCGCTGTGTGCCGCCATCCTGCTGGTCTTCGGCATGGCCAAGGCGGGCTGGATCCAGCTGAACGGCCAGAGCCAGGGGATCCTCTCCATCCTGGTGATTGGCGCGGCCACCGACTACGCCCTGCTCTATGTGGCGCGCTTCCGTGAGGCGCTGACGCACACGGCCAACCGGACATCCGCGGCGCTGACGGCCTGGCGGACCTCGCTTGAGCCCATCCTGGCGTCCGGCGCCACGGTCATCATCGCCCTGCTCTGCCTGCTCTTCTCAGACCTCAACTCCAACAAGGCGCTGGGGCCCGTGGCAGCGGCAGGCATCATCTGCTCGCTGTTCGCCGCACTCACGCTGCTGCCCGCCCTGATGGCGCTCCTGGGCCGTGCCGCTTTCTGGCCGTTCCGTCCCAAGCCCGCCCCCGCTGGCGAGCGCGAGCCCGAGCTGGTCACGGGGCTGGGAGGCCAGAAGGGGTTGTGGCGGGCCACCGGCGCGCTGGTGCAGCGGCGTCCGCGGACCGTCTGGATCGCGTCCGTCCTGCTGCTGGCTGCAGCCTCCGCCGGCGTCCTCCAGCTCAAGGCCAACGGCGTCCCGCAGACGGACGTCATTCTCACCGCCTCCAATGCGGTGGACGGCCAGGACGCGCTGGCCCGCCACTTCGACGCGGGCAGCGGCAGCCCCGCCGTCGTGGTTGCGGACGAAGGCAAGGCACAGGAAGTGCTGGACGCGGTGAAAGCGGCCGACGGCGTGGGGGAGGCCTACCTGCTGGTTGAAGGCAGCGTACCGATCACCGGCGCCCCTGGGGCTCCCAGGGAGCCAGACGTCCGCGAGGGCAAGGTGCTGATCAATGCCACGCTGAACTCCGCAGCGGACTCTCTCGAGGCCGAAGAAGCCGTCAAGGCCCTCCGCGTGGACGTCAAGGCGGTGGACCCCGGTGCCTTGGTGGGCGGTGTCACCGCCACTGCGCTGGACACCAACACCACAGCCCAGCGTGACCTGGTGATCATCATCCCGGTGGTCTTGGTGGTGATCCTCTTTATCCTGATGCTGCTGCTGAGGTCCGTGCTCGCGCCGGTCCTGCTGGTGCTCTCCGTGGTGCTCTCCTACGCGGCGGCCATGGGCGTGTCCGCGCTGGTGTTCAACAACATCCTGGGCTTCCCAGGTGCCGACGCCACCGTGCCGCTGTTCGGCTTCGTGTTCCTGGTTGCCCTGGGTGTGGATTACAACATCTTCCTGATGAGCCGGGTTCGGGAGGAGTCCCTGAAGCACGGCACCCGCCCCGGCATCCTCCGCGGCCTGGGCGTGACCGGCGGCGTGATCACGTCCGCCGGCGTGGTGCTCGCGGCCACGTTCGCGGCGCTGGGCGTCATTCCCATCATGTTCCTGGTGCAGCTGGCTTTCATTGTGGCGTTCGGCGTCCTGCTGGATACGGTGCTGGTGCGCTCGCTGTTGGTACCCGCGCTGGCTTACGACATCGGCCCCAGGATCTGGTGGCCCGGCAAGCTCTCCCGGCAGGAGACTGAAGAACGGCCAGACCGGGATGAAGCCCTGTTGGCTGGCTGTGCTGCTCGATAGACTGCCAGTGCGCCCGCACGGACGCGGACTCGAAGGAGAGGTTCCGCCATGACCGAAAGCCACGAAGCAGCATTTGATGAGCACCCCCGCCGCGGCAGCACAGAGCCGGGGCTGGAAGGTGAAGGCGGCCAGTACGGGGAGGGCGACGCCGAGAACCCCGCCGAGGACTTCCGAAACGAGGATGCCGTCCGTGAAGGCCTGACGGACGGGCAGGTCATGTCCACCACTGACGAGCGCGGTCCGCTGCACGGCGATCCGGACGCCGAGCGGTAGCCGCTTCGGCAGCGCCAGGGTCAGCCGGCCAGCCCGAGCTGGGTGGCGAAAGCCGCCGTGTCGTAATACTCGCGGCAGGCCTTGATGAGCCCGGTGTCTGATAGTTCGCACACGGCAGCGAAGGGTGCCTCGTAGGACTTGCCGGTCGGCGGCACTTCTCCCGCGGCCGTTTGCATCGGCCCGGTGAAGGTGCCTTTTGTTGCGCCTTCCAGGACCACCACGTTGCCTTGCTCTGTTACCGACCGCACCACGAACACCATGTCAGGGAAGGCGGTGAAGAGTGTCTCCGCCATCGCCTTCAAAGCCGGCCGGCCATGAAGGGCGTCCGGGAGATCTGGTGTTCTATACGTCGCGTCCTCTGTAAACATTGCGGCCCAGCCGCCAGGATCACGGCTTCCCACAGTGCTGATGAAGGTCTTCGCAAGCCCCTGGCCATAACCAGTGAATTCATCCATGGCAGCCATGATGCGGGCATTGACGGCTTCCGTCGATAACAGGATTCTGTTATTGGGGCTTCTGGCGGATTGAGGCAGGAAGATGGACCAGCGGGCGGCGGGCAGGGTAAGGCGCGACCTGGGCGAACTGGTTGATGCCGCCCTCCACGCCGCGGCCTTCTGCGCCGCTGCCGGACCGCTCGTTGCGCAGGCGGTGCCCTCGGCGGCAGGCGCAGCGGCGACGCCCACCTGGTACTCCCTGGACCCCCGCTCGCTTTTGATCAACGGTGTGTACGGGCCCGACTGCACGCTGGACGGTGCCGCCCAGATGCGCTGGGAATACATCGACGACGATGTGAACAAGTCGGTTGACGTTGCACGGAACCCGGCCGGCGTCCAGACCCTCGCCGAAGTTACCGGCGGGAACCCCTGGCACAGTGCCATTTACCGCGACTACATGCGGGACCACGATCTTGAGCAGGAGATGGTGGTGGCCCTGCGGGACGATGCCGGCCAGGTATGGGCGACTGTGCGTCTTAACAGGCCGGCCGCCATGCCTGCCTTTGACGAGTCAGACCGGCAGTTCATGCGTTCGGTTGCGCCATTGCTGGCAGAGGGGGTCAGGCGGGGACTGCTTGCCGGTCCCACCTCCGCCGCGCCGAGCCCCGGCTCGCCCGGGCTGGTGATCGTTGACCCGGCAGGCCTTCCGATTGCCGTGAGCGCAACTGCGCGGGAATGGCTGGCACTGTTTCCTGACGGTCCCGCGTCTGCGGGCGGCCTGCCGCTGCCCATTCACGCCGTCTCGTTCGCGACGCTGGCCGGGGGCAGCCCGGCGGGGCCGCTCCATCTCCGGCTGGCCAACGGGCAATGGGCTGCCCTGTACGGCGTCGAGGCGGAGCTCGCGCAGCCCGGGTCTGCAGGCGTCATCATCGGACAGGCTGATCATGCGCACCTGGCCCCTCTGACCGCGGCGATTTTCGGACTGACCCCGCGTGAGCTGCAGGTCGCGGAGCTTGTTGTGCGAGGTCATGCCACCCAGCGGATGGCCCACATGCTGGGCATTTCGCCCTACACCGCACAGGAACACCTGCGGCACATCTTCAGCAAGGTGGGTGTGGCGAGCCGAGGGGAACTCGTTGCTGCCCTTTTCCTTGAGTAAGCAAAGTTGAGCGTAGTTGACTCAACTCTGCTTGACATCATCGGAGCCCTGAGTAAGGTTGAGTGCAGAACGCTCAATTAGCGGGCGCCAGCAAGTTTCCAAGGAAAGAAGGAAGCAACACAATGTCACGTGCAGTAGGTATCGACCTCGGAACCACCAACTCCGTCGTCTCCGTTCTCGAAGGTGGCGAGCCCACCGTTATTGCCAACGCCGAGGGTGGCCGCACCACGCCGTCCGTGGTTGCATTCTCCAAGTCCGGCGAAGTCCTGGTTGGCGAAATCGCAAAGCGCCAGGCGGTCAACAACATCGAACGCACCATCTCGTCAGTCAAGCGCCACATGGGCACCGACTGGACCAAGGCCATCGATGAGAAGAAGTACACGCCGCAGGAAATCTCCGCGCGTATCCTCATGAAGCTGAAGAACGACGCCGAGTCCTACCTGGGCGAAAAGGTCACCGACGCTGTGATCACCGTTCCCGCCTACTTCAACGACGCCGAGCGCCAGGCCACTAAGGAAGCCGGCGAAATCGCGGGCCTCAACGTCCTGCGCATCGTCAACGAGCCCACCGCCGCGGCCCTCGCCTACGGCCTGGACAAGGGCAAGGAAGACGAACTCATCCTGGTCTTCGACCTCGGTGGCGGTACGTTTGACGTCTCCCTGCTGGAAGTCGGCAAGGACGAAGACAACTTCTCCACCATCCAGGTCCGCGCCACCGCCGGCGACAACCGCCTCGGCGGCGACGACTGGGACCAGCGCGTGGTTGACTACCTGCTGAACCAGCTCAAGGTCAAGGGCATCGACCTCTCCAAGGACAAGATCGCCCTGCAGCGCCTCCGCGAAGCTGCCGAGCAGGCCAAGAAGGAACTGTCCTCCTCCACCAGCACCAACGTCTCCCTCCAGTACCTGTCCGTCACCCCCGACGGCCCGGTCCACCTGGATGAGCAGCTGACCCGCGCCAAGTTCCAGGACCTCACCAAGGACCTGCTGGAGCGCACCAAGAAGCCGTTCCACGACGTCATCAAGGAAGCCGGCATCAAGCTGACCGACATCAACCACATCGTGCTGGTCGGTGGCTCCACCCGTATGCCTGCTGTCTACGAACTGGTCAAGGAACTGGCGGGCGGCAAGGAACCGAACAAGGGTGTCAACCCGGACGAGGTCGTGGCCGTTGGTGCAGCCCTGCAGGCCGGTGTGCTGAAGGGTGAGCGCAAGGACGTCCTCCTGATCGACGTCACCCCGCTGTCCCTCGGCATCGAAACCAAGGGTGGCGTGATGACGCACCTGATCGAACGCAACACCGCCATCCCCACCAAGCGGTCCGAGACCTTCACCACGGCCGACGACAACCAGCCGTCCGTGGCCATCCAGGTCTTCCAGGGCGAGCGTGAGTTCACCCGCGACAACAAGCCGCTGGGCACCTTCGAACTGACCGGCATCGCCCCGGCACCGCGCGGCATCCCGCAGATCGAGGTCACCTTCGACATCGACGCGAACGGCATCGTCCACGTCTCCGCGAAGGACAAGGGCACCGGCAAGGAACAGTCCATGACCATCACCGGCGGCACCGCGCTCTCCAAGGAAGACATCGACCGCATGGTCCGTGACGCCGAGGAGCACGCAGCCGAGGACAAGGCCCGCCGCGAGGCCACCGACACCCGCAACACGGCCGAGCAGCTCGCCTACTCCGTGGACAAGCTCATCGCCGACAACGCGGACAAGCTGCCGGAAGAGGTCAAGACCGAGGTCCAGACCGACGTCGACGACCTCAAGAAGGCCCTCGAAGGCACCGACGATGCCGCTGTGAAGGCTGCGTTCGAGAAGCTGCAGGCTTCCCAGACGAAGCTCGGCGAGGCCATCTACTCCCAGGCCGGTTCGCCCAACGGCGCCACCGGTGCCGCAGGTGCCGAAGGAGCAGCAGGTCCGGAAGGGTCCGAGGCCGACGAGGACATCGTCGACGCCGAGATCATCGACGAAGACGAAGCGAAGAAGTAAATTATGCCGCACCACGGTAACGAGGAAGAGCACAACTCATCCGCGGGCCAGCAGGGCGGCGTCTCCGAACCGGTCATCCGGGACAACCGCAAGGTTGACCCGGTGACCGGCCAGGCACGGCACCCCGAGGGCAGCCAGTCCACCCCCGAAGCCGGCGCCCAGGATTCCGACGGCGACGCACTTGCCCAGGCCGAGGAAATCCTCAACGGCATTGAGGTGCCCGCCGAGGAATCCGTGGCCCAGGGGGTTTCGGCAGGCTCAGCCGGCAACGCCGAGGCGGTCGAACTGAAGAACGACCTCCTCCGCCTGCAGGCCGAGTACGTCAACTACCGCAAGCGCGTGGAACGCGACCGCGCCGTGGCAGGGGAGATGGCCGTCATTGGCGTCCTGAACTCCCTGCTTCCGGTCCTGGACGACGTCGACGCCGCGCGGCAGCACGGCGACCTGACCGACGGTCCCTTCGCCGCGATCGCCACCAAGCTGGAGAACGCGCTGAAGACCTACGGCCTGGTCCGCATCGACGAAACCGGCGTGGAGTTCGACCCCACCATCCACGAGGCCCTGATCCAGCAGCCCGGCGAGGACATCGAGGTTGACACCGTCAGCCAGGTGCTCCGCTCCGGCTACAAGTCAGGAGAACGCGTCCTCCGCGCAGCCCAGGTCATCGTCGCGGTCCCGGCGTAGTCGGGGTACTTCCGGCGCTACGCCGGATAGGGGGCGGTGCCCGTCCCCGGCTGCTCCCGATGCTCGCAAGCTCGCGTCGGGTCCCTCGCAGCCGTGGGCCCACCGCGCAGCCACGCCGCCGCCCCCTATCCGGCCTCCGCGCCGGCGGTCATCTCGCCTAAGGTGAGGTAACCACAAAGCTCGCAGCGGTACAGGGGCCCCGGGAGTGGCATCGGGCCTGCCGGAGCGTGGCGGCTGGGGTCCGCAAGGACCCAGCCGCCACGCGTAGGGGCGGGGGCCCCTGTACCGCGGAGAGCTGTTAGTTAGAAGACTTTGAAAGGAAACGCCATTGGCTAGCCAGGATTGGGTGGACAAGGACTTTTATAAGATCCTTGGTGTTGCCAAGGACGCTTCCGACGCCGATATCAAGAAGGCTTACCGGAAGCTGGCCCGAGAGCACCACCCTGACACCAACTCGGGGAACACCGCTTCCGAGAAGAAGTTCAAGGACATCTCCGAGGCGTACTCGGTGCTTTCCGATCCCGAGGAACGCCAGCAGTATGACGCCATCCGTGCCATGGGTGGCGGTGCCCGGTTTGCTCCGGGCAGCGCCGGCGCGGGCAACGGCGGGTTTGAGGACCTGTTCGGCGGCCTCTTCACCGGCAACACGGGACGGCATGCGGGCGGGTTCAACCCCTCCGCCGGCGGCATTCCGCCCGAGTTCGCCGACCTCTTTGGTGGCGGCTTCGGCCAGACCGGCTTCCAGCGGACCCCGCAGAAGGGCGCGGACCGTACCGCCTCCACCAGCATTTCCTTTGCCGGTTCCATCCGCGGCACCACCATTGGCCTGCGGGAACCCAGCGGTGAAGTCGTCGACGTCCGGGTTCCGGCCGGCATCAAGGACGGGCAGAAGGTGCGCGTCCGCGGCAAGGGCCAGCCCGGCCCCGCCGGCAACGGCGACCTGGTGGTGTCCGTCTCGGTCCAGCCCCACCCGTTTTACACGCGCGACGGCGACAACCTGCGGATCCACGTCCCCGTCACCTTCCCGGAAGCCGCGCTGGGCGCCGACATCGAGGTGCCCACCATCGACGGCGACAAGGTGCGGGTCCGTGTTCCGGCCGGGACGCCGTCGGGCCGTACCCTGCGGGTGAAGGGCAAAGGCGTGAAGACCTCGAAGGTTACCGGCGACCTGCTGGTGACCATCGACGTCGCGGTACCGAAGAACCTGAATAAGGAAGCCGAAGCCGCGGTCAAGGCCTTTGCCGATGCCACAGCAGGTGCGGACGTCCGCGAGGGCCTGGCCGCCAAGGCCCGGCTGTAGCAGCGGAGGTGTTCGGTGGACATCAATGCGGACCAGCCCATCTTCGTGATTTCGGTGGCGGCCGAGCTGGCGGACATGCACCCGCAGACCCTGCGGCAGTACGACCGGCTGGGCATCGTCAAGCCCAGCCGCGCGCCGGGAAAGTCCCGCCGGTACTCGCAGCGGGACGTCAACATGCTGCGGGAGGTGCAGCGGCTGTCCCAGGAAGGCGTTTCGCTGGAGGGGATCAAGCGCATCCTGGAGCTCGAAAACCAGGTGGCCGCCCTGCAACGGCGGGTCTCTGAACTGACTGAGGAACTGGGCCGCCGGCCGCAGCCGTTCGACTCCCGCATTTTCGCCGCCGGCGCGGCCGGGGACGTGGTGACCTTGGCACGCGGCCAGCGCCCCCGGCCCCGGTCGCAGGCCGTGGTGCTGTGGCGGCCGCGCGCCATCGGACAGTAGATAAGTACTCGGCTGAAGGCCCGGGCCGAAATTCGAGTACCCACTACTCGTGCCCCGTCCGCCCCCGGAAACTTCAATGGAACCATCGCTGGATCAGCAGTGGTTCCTAAGTTTCTGGGGGTTTTTGATGTGTGGTTCTCAGCTTAAGGCCCGGCCGTGAGCCCGGGGATGGAGTCGGTGGCCGCGTTCAGCGGCTCGGTTCCCGGCCAGGTCCTGCTGGCCATCGGGCAGACCATCGTGGTGGTGTGCGTGTGCTTCGACATGGTGCGCGCCCTATCCGTTCCGCGGTCGCACCGGCGGTACGTCGCCAGCACCGTGTTCCGGACCCTGGCCGTCCCGTCCCTCATCGCCAACGGCCTCACCGTGCTGATCGCCCTGGTGGTGGCGTCCTGGGTGGACGTGGTCATGGGCATGTTCGTGCTGGTGGCCATCATCTTCCGGCTGCACCATGACAAGGACGAGGACAACTGGTGGAAGGGCAAGGGCAAGAAGCTGGCCCGCTGGGCCCGCCGGCAGTTGGCCGGCCGCACCTCCGCCGCCCCGGCCCTGGGGTAGCGGCATCACCCAAAAGCCCGGGAGCCCCGCACAGCAGCAGGGATGCGGGGCTCCCGTCTCCAACGATTCCTAGCCGTTGATCACCTGGGGGACGCCGAGGTGCTTGAGGCCTTCGACGCCGAATTCGAGGCCGTAGCCGGACTGCTTGGCGCCGCCGAAGGGGATGCGGGGGTCCACCGCGCCATGCCGGTTGATCCACACGGTGCCGGCCTGGATCCGGGTGGCCACCTCGCGGGCAGCATTAAGGTCTGAGGACCAGACCGAGGCGCCGAGGCCGACGTCGAGGGCGTTGGCCTTTTGCACTGCTTCATCAATGGTGCTGTAGCGGATGATCGGGAGGGCGGGGCCGAACTGTTCCTCGGCCACGAGCGGGTTGTCGTTGTCGATGTCCGCCACGAGGGTGGTGGGGTAGAAGTAGCCGGGCTGGTTGGGGTCCGGGTTGCCGCCCAGGAGGACGCGTGCTCCGGAAGCCTTGGCTGCCTCCACAAGGTTCGCGACGACGTCGTACTGGGCCTTGTTCTGCAGCGGGCCCAGGACGTTGGTCTCATCCAGGCCGTTGCCCATGGGCATGGCCTTGGCGACGGTGGTGATTTCTTCGCAGACGGCGTCGTAGATGTCGTCATGGACGTAGAGCCGCTTGAGGGCGGCGCAGGTCTGCCCGGTGTTCAGGAATGCGCCCCAGAAGATGTCCTCGGCGATGGCCTTGGGGTCGGCGTCGGGCAGGACGATGCCGGCGTCGTTGCCGCCGAGCTCCAGGGTGAGGCGCTTGACGGTGTCTGCGGAGGATTTGATGATGGCGCGGCCGGCGGCGGTGGAGCCGGTGAACATGATCTTGCCGATGGCGGGGTGGTCGGTGAGCCGGGCGCCGACTTCGCGGCCGCAGGAGACCACGGAGAGGATGCCCTCGGGAAGTTCCTCGTTCAGGACCTTGACCAGGGCGAGGACGGAGAGCGGGGTGTTGCCGGAGGGCTTGACCACGACGGTGTTGCCCATGCGCAGGGCGGGGGCGATCTGCCAGATGGCGATCATCATGGGCCAGTTCCAGGGACCGATGGCCGCGACGACGCCGATGGGCTTGTAGTGCAGTTCGGCGCGGGTCTCGCCGTCGTCAACGATCGTTTCGGGTTCCAGCGGCAGGCCGGCGGTAGCGCGGAGCCAGGCCACGCAGGCGCCGACTTCGAAGCGGGCGTTGGGGCCGTTGAGGGGTTTGCCCTGCTCGCGGGAGAGCAGCTGGGCGAGTTCCTCGGCGGAGCGTTCGACGGCGTCGGCTGCTTTCAGGAGTGCGGCGGACCTCGCCTTGTGGCCCAGGGCCGCCCACGCGGGCTGCGTCTCGACGGCGGTGGCGACGGCCTGCTCCAGGAACTCGAGGTCATGGATGGGGGCCTCGCCCACGGCTTCGCCCGTGGCGGGGTTCAGGATGGTCCGGCTGGGACCGGACGTGGGCGTGATGGACACGAGGAGCGCATCGTAGGTTTCCAAGGGATACTCCACTTCGAGTAGGCAAGGACGCCAGCCGGGCGGCGTAGCGGGTTACCCCCAGTGTGGTTTACCGTCCCGGCTCTGCTCTTGTCTTTTGGCGCAAGGCCCTTGGCATGGGAGGAACAGGCTGCGCGTGGTGGGCCGCTGACGAAAGGCTTCCCATTGCAGTCCAGTCCTACCCGGCGGGCGTTCTCCGGGCACTGACGCCGGGGAGAGCTGCGGGCTCGGTAAACGCCGGTTCTCCGCTGGTCAGGTCCTGATCGGATTCTCGAATCGCGTATCTCATGGCTGCCTCTGCTGCCTCTGGGTCGCCGGCTTCGACAGCTTCCAGCACGCTCCTATGGTCTGGCACGGGATCGAGCCAGGCCGCGCCAGGGTGGTGTTGAATCCGGTTACGGGCGTTGAGGGCGTGGACGATGACCACGTCCAGGCGCATCATCAGTTCATTATGTGTCGCCCGCAGCAGGTGAATGTGGAAATCTTGGTCCGCGGCGGCGAGCCTTTCGATGTCCTGCCCCGCGGTCTCGAACTCAGCGAACGAGCGCCTGAGCGCCTCGATGTCCTCCGGTTTTCGGTACTGCGCAGCCAGCCTGGCGGCGGCCGGTTCAATAACATCCCGCAGCTGGGACAGCTCGGCAAGAAGCCGGTCATCGTCCCGGCGCGCCGAGCGCCGCCACATGATCACGTCGCCATCGAGCAGCTTCCAGGCTGCGCGGTCGTTCACGATCGTGCCGCGTTTGGGCCAGGAGTCGATCAGTCCTTTTTCCCGGATGGTGCGCAGGGCCTCCCGGATGGCGGTCTTGCTAACGCCAAGCTCAGGTTCAAGGGAGTCCACATCGATGCGCGCCCCCGGGGGGTAGTCACCGCGCACGATGCGGAGTCCAAGCATGTCGACGATCTCGGAGTGCAGGCTGGCCATACGGGCTACTTTACCTTGCTTCGGGGCCACTATTGCCTTTATACCTATTATTAGTAATATATAGCCAGATGTGGGGCAGATCACCCCGCCACCTACGAAGGAGTAGCAATGTCTTTACGCCATCCCGCCGCTCGAAAGCACTCTCCGCTCTGGCTGTTGTGGCCGCGGGAGCTCTCGTCCTTTCCGCCTGTTCGCCCTCGCCGGAGGGTTCGTCGGCCAATCCGCAGCCGGCGACAATTACTTTCGCGGCGTCGACACTTGGTGACCCTGGCCGCGGTCCAGGCCTGCAGAAGCTTATGGACGAGTACAACGCCAGCCAGGACGTCGTCAAGGTTGAGCCCGCATCGATCCCGTTCCCGAGCTTCGGGCAGACCGTGCTGACCCAGATGGGCGGAGGCGAAGGGCCGGACGTCGTCCGCTTCGACATGCCCGAGTTCTCGACAGCGGCGTCCTCAGGCCTGCTCGAACCGCTCGACGACCATATCGACGCGGAAAAATTGAACCTCATCCCTGGCCCGGACAGGTACCTTACGGTTGATGATCACCGCTACGGCGTCGTCTTCGAGAACTCGAATTACGGCATGTTCTACAACAAGGACCTCATCCCCGAAGCGCCCAAGACGTTCGAGGAGTTCGTCCAGACGGCAAAGGATACGACCAAGGGAGATGTTTACGGTCTTGCCTTCCGCCAAACCCAGGCGGAGGAAGCCGGCGTATGGCAGGACATCTTCAACTATGTTCTGGGCTTCGGCGGTGACTGGTCCGACGGCGAGAAGCTCACCATTGACTCGCCCGAGGTGATCGAGGGCTTGAAGGCATACCAGCAGCTCTACGACGCAAATGTCATCCCGAAGGGTGCCGACGCCGCGACGTTCCGCAAGATGTTCGCCAACGGCAAGGTTGGAATGGAACTGAACAACGGCGGTTATGTCACTGCCACCAAATCCGCCAACGCGAACCTCAACTTCAGCGTGGCACGCATTCCCTTCCCGGAGAAGAAGCAGGGCGCGTTGCTGGCTCCGATTACTATCAACGCCAACAGCAAGCACAAGGATGCCGGCTTGAACTTCATCAACTGGCTGCTCGAACCCGCCCAGCAGGTCAAGCTGCAGGAAGTACTGGGCGCCAGCAGCGTTGCCACTCCGACAGAGCGAAGCGCTGAGAGCCTGGAGAAGTACCCGTTCCTTCCGGCACTGGATGAGTTGACCGATTCTGGGGTTCCCCAGATCGTGAACGGCTTCGGTCCGCAGACAGCCGACATCCGTCACATCGTGGTGAGTGAGGTGCTGGCCGCACTTCAGGGTCAGCAGGACATGGCGACTGCAATGCAGAAGGCCCAGAAGCAGGCGGAGGAGCTGGTCGGGCGATGACTGAACCAAGCAGGGGACCGCGCCTTCTGGTGCGGTCCCCGGGACCGACCGGAGAGCCGGCCCCGGACACCAATCGCAGAGGGAGCAAACGCCGCCGCAGGAGCGCGGTTGGCAGCCCCTGGACGCCGTACCTTTTTCTGGCCCCCGCCATTCTCTACATCGTCGTCTTTCAACTGGTCCCGCTCCTGCAGGAAGTCTGGCTCAGCTTTACGAGGACGACCCTGCTCAACCCGAACAATAACGTCTGGGTCGGGTTGGCGAACTACCAATCCGTCCTGGCAGATCCTGCTTTCCGCCAGACCCTTCTCACAACGCTGATCTACGTCACAGCATGCGTCGTCGGCGCAGTGGGCCTTGGCCTGCTCGTTGCCCTGCTGCTGAACGGGCGGTTCCCCGGCCGTGTTGTGGCCCGCTCGCTGGTAACCGTGCCGTGGGCGGCGCCTGGCATTGCAGTTGCCCTTATCGCGACATGGATGTTCAACCCGCAGTTCGGTATCCTGACACGCCTGCTGCGGGGAATAGGAATCGACCCGGGTCCGAACGGCATCCTTGACAACCCGCAGCTGGCGCTCGGGGCGATCCTTGTCACCACTATCTGGCAGCTGGTGCCGTTCGTGGCGGTTGTGCTCCTCTCGGCCCTGCAAGGAGTTCCGCAGGAGCTGGTGGAGGCAGCCCAGGTCGATGGCGCCGGGCGGTGGATGACCTTCCGTGTGGTGACCTGGCAGGTCCTGAAACCGACGGTCGGCTTAGTCGCGGTACTCATGACCATCTGGTCACTGCGTCGCTTCGAGCTGATCTGGCTGATGACCCGGGGCGGACCGCTGGGCTCCACACGCACCCTCGTGATCGACCTCTACTCCCAGGCGTTCGAGTCCAAGCAGCTGGGGACGGCAGCAGCCATTGGCATGGTGGGCATTGTCATCTCCCTGATCGTCATCGTCGGTAGTCAACTGGTCGCCCGTGCGGCCGCCAAGGAGGCATGATGGGCCGCATACGCTTCGGGGTGACAGCCCGTACCCTCGCCGTTCTCTTCGTCCTCGGGATTTCAGTTTTTCCCATCTACTGGATGTTTGTGACCGCTCTGGCGCCTGACGACGTGCTTTTCGGATCATCTTCAATAAACTTGCTTCCCGACTTCTCCCGGTTCGGCGTCTTCGCAGACGCACTCGCGGACGGCCAGGTCGTCGGCTGGCTGCTCAACAGCTTCATCGTTGCGGCGGGGACAACTGTTCTGTCCATCGGACTGGGGATCCCGCTGGGCTACGCCCTGTCGAGATTCACCTTTCGGGGCAAGGCTGCGGTTGGCCTGGCGCTGCTGTTCACGCAGATGCTCCCTGAAGCCCTGCTGGTTGTGCCGCTGTTCGCCATCTTCCGGCGGTTCGACCTGCTGAATTCGCTGCACGGGCTGATCCTGGCCGACACAGCTTTCACCCTTCCGGTTGTCGCACTGATCCTCAAGGGCGCCATCGACGGCGTTCCCCGGGACCTGGACGAGGCGGCGCGTGTTGACGGCAGCCGCCCGCCCACCGTCCTCGCCCGCATCATCCTGCCGCTGATCGCGCCAGCTATCGCGGCCGCCGCGGTCATCGCTTTCTTCAGCGCCTGGAATGAGTACGTCTTCGCAGTGACGTTTGTGTTCGACAAATCGCTCCAGCCAGCTTCGGTTGGTGTGGCTGGCTTCATCGGCGAGCAGGACACCTCAATCCAAAGCATCATGGCCGTCGGTCTGCTGTTTACGCTTCCGGCCGTCGCCTTCTACCTGTTCGCACAACGCTATGTCGTCAGCGGTATGACCGCCGGCGCTGTTAAGGGATGACATTCCATCTATGAAAATCACCAATCTCGACACAGTTGTGGTCGACTTCTACCGGACGAACCTCATCTTCGTCTGCCTGCACACCGATTCGGGACTCACCGGGGTCGCAGAGGCAACCCTCGAAGGCCAGGAGCACGCCGTGCGCGGCGCCGTCGCCGTCCTCGCCGACGCGGTACGCGGCAAGGATCCCACTCGGATCGCCCACAACATCTACGAGCTCAATCGCGACGCCTACTGGCGCGGCGGGCCCGTGACCATGACCGCTCTCAGCGCCCTCGAAATGGCAATGTGGGACGTTTCCGCCCGCGCGTTGGACGTCCCGGTCCACCGCATGCTCGGCGGCCAGGTCCGCGACAGGGTCCGCGCCTACGCCAACGGCTGGTTCTCAGGAGCCAAAACGCCGGAGGACTTCGCGGACGCCGCCCTGCAGACAGTCGCCCAAGGCTTCCGCGGACTCAAGTGGGACCCTTTCGAAGCCGCTGACCTCACCCTCGAACCGCGGGATCTGCGGCGCATGCTCGAGCCCGTCGCCGCTGTCCGTGAGGCAGTAGGCGACGACATTGAGCTGTTTATCGAAGGACACGGCCGCTTCGACGTGCCCACAGCCATCCGCGTTGCCCGCGAAATCGAGCAGTTCCAACCAGTGTTCTTCGAAGAGCCATGCCCGCCGGATGGTATAGATTCGCTCCTGGAGATACGCTCCAAATCGCCAGTCCCTATTGCAGCAGGGGAGCGCTGGTTCGGACGGAACACTTTCGTTCCCGCCCTGGCACGGAATGCGGTTGACTACGTACAGCCGGACGTCACCCATGCGGGGGGCCTGCTGGAGCTGTCATTCATCTCCACGCTCGCCGCAGCCCACTACATCCCGTTCGCACCCCACAACCCGAGCGGGCCGCTCAGTACCGCGGCAACACTCCAGTTGGGCGCGATGCTGCCCAACTTCCGATACCTGGAAATCATGGCCTCGGACGTACCGTGGCGAAGCGAGATCTCCAGCGAGCGCCTCCAGTTGACCGAGGAGGGTGACATTCTCATTCCTGGCGGCGTCGGACTGGGTATCGAACTCGACTTCGACGCGATTGCTGAGCATCCGTACACGCCGCATCCGATGCGGATCTTCAAAGACGCAGTTGCTGACATCCGGCCGCCGGATGCCCGCTCCTACTTCAACCTCGAACGCACGCCGGCCCTCTGACCGAAAGTGACCCGAAGGGGCGCCGGCGCACGTCCTTGCGCCCCTGTCCGGAGGGCTCAAGCCATTGGAAATCAGCAAGGCGGCAGTGAATTTGGGGCCGTTGCCCCGGAAGGAACCAACGATGAGGATGACATCACCTGAGGCGACAGATCAGCAGATCGTTGACGCTCACCGGGCGTTTGAGCAGGCGAGAGATGTTGAGCCGGGAATTCGGGCCCGCTGGTTGGAGGCTATCGCGGCTGCACTGGAGACCCACGCGGACGAACTGGTCTTCCTTGGGCGCCAGGAAACTCACCTGGAGGAAGGCCGGCTCCGCTTTGAGCTGAAGCGATCCGTGTTTCAGCTCCGGCTTTTCATAGCGGAAATAATGCACGGGGAACACCTGGACGCAACCATTGACCATGCCGATCCTGGCTGGGGGATGGGTCCCAGGCCGGACATACGGCGCTACTCCGTGCCGCTCGGCGTCGTCGGTGTTTTCGGCGCCTCTAACTTCCCCTTTGCCTTCAGCGTCATGGGCGGAGACAGCGCGTCAGCCCTCGCGGCCGGGTGTGCGGTGGTGCACAAAATCCATGAGGGCCACCTGAACCTGGCTGTGCGGACCGGCGCCATCGTCCAGGATGCCCTTGAAGGGGCAGGCGCGCCCCACGGGCTTTTCTCCACGATCGCTGGCCGGCAGGCAGGGGAACTATTGGTTGATCACCCGATGGTGAAGGCCATCGGCTTTACGGGGTCAACGGCCGGTGGTAGGGCCCTCTTTGACCGGGCCTCGCGCCGCCCGGTTCCCATTCCATTCTTTGGGGAATTGGGGAGCATCAACCCTGTCTTCGTCACCGAGCAGGCATGGAGTGCCAGACAGAACGAAATCCTCGCCGGCTACGCGGCATCCTTCACCTTGGGCATGGGCCAGTTCTGCACAAAGCCCGGGCTGCTGTTCGCCCCGGTGAACGACATCCAAGAGCTCGCTGGGTTTCTGCACCAGGAACTGGCCTCGAAACCGTCAAGCCCCCTCTTGAGCCCGAAGCTGCGGGAAGGTTTCGACAAGGCCCTGAACTCAGTACGTGCAACGCCCGGCGTCCAGGTCCTGGTGCCCGGGGACGAGTCGCTGGCTCCCCGGCCGACGGTGCTGCTTACCACTGCTGAGGACGTCCACCAGCGCCCGGGAATCCTGGAGCAGGAGATGTTCGGGCCTGCCACGCTGGTGATCGGCTACCAACAGGGCACTGACTTGGCGGGCTTGGCCCGGCTCTTGGATGGGCAACTCACCGCCACCGTGCAGGCAGAGCCCGACGAAGACGTCACTGAACTGTTGGTGGAGTTGCGGGAGCGGGCCGGGCGGTTGCTCTGGAACGCGTGGCCAACGGGGGTAACTGTCTCGTACGCCCAGCACCACGGCGGCCCCTATCCGGCCACCACCGCCACCACTACCTCCGTCGGAACAGCAGCGATTGGTCGCTTCATGCGTCCCGTCGCCTACGACTCCTTCCCGGCCCAGCAACTTCCAGCGCCGCTGCAGGACAGCAATCCATGGGGCGTCCGACGAAGGGTAGACGGATTCTGGGAACCAACCGCTAAAGGTAAGGACATCAAATGATCAACGAGGCGTCACGGGCAGATCCTTCCGGCTGACTGGGAGGAAGCCGTTCTTATTGGGCGCGTCTGGGATCCCGTCTCCGAGGGTCCCCGAGTGGTCTCTGTCCGCGGTGACGAGGTTTTCGATCTGACGCCCGAGATCCGCACTGTTGCCGAGCTGGTGGATCACGAGAACCCGCTGGAATTCCTTCTCCCCAGGGCTGACGCTCCCAAATGGGTCCTCCCGGAACTCATAGAAGCCTCTTTGGAAGGGGACCGCAGCAGACCTCATCTGCTGGCCCCGATTGACCTTCAGGTGATCAAGGCCTGTGGCGTGACGTTCGTCGAGAGCATGATCGAGCGTGTTATCGAAGAGCGTTGTGGCGGTGACTTCAACCGCGCGGTAGAAGTCCGAAAGACTGTAGCGGACGCCTTGGGCGGAAGCCTGGACTCGCTACGGCCGGGATCTGAAGAGGCGCAAGAGGTCAAGAACGTCTTGACGGGGCAGGGCATGTGGTCGCAGTACCTTGAGGTCGGACTCGGCCCCGATCCCGAGGTGTTCACGAAAGCCCCCGTCCTGGCATCAGTGGGATTTGGTTCCGGTGTGGGCATCCCCAGCTTTTCCTCCTGGAACAACCCCGAGCCTGAGCTCGTGCTCATCGTCGACTCTGCCGGCAAGATTCGAGGTGCAACGCTTGGAAACGACGTCAATCTCCGGGACGTGGAGGGCCGCAGCGCGCTCCTGCTGGGCATGGCCAAGGACAACAACGCATCCTGTGCCATCGGTCCGTGGATCCGGCTCTTTCACCAGGACTTCACGCTGGAATCCCTCCGCGAAGAAGAAATTACCCTCACGGTAGAGGGACAGGACGGTTACCGGTTGGAGGGCCGCAATAGCTTGGCCCACATCAGCCGCCCCTTCGAAGAGCTGGTCAAAGCGGCTCGAGGCAAGCATCACCAATACCCTGACGGCTTCTCCCTCTTCACCGGAACACTCTTCGCACCGACGCAGGACCGCGGCACAGAAGGGATGGGCTTCACCCATAAACACGGGGATATAGTCACCATCAGCAGCCCCCAGCTTGGGGCGCTGATCAACCAAACCCAAAAGACTGAGGACATGGAGCCCTGGACGTTTGGTATCAACGCGTTGTTCAACTACCTCTCCGGGCTGGGAACCGAGACGGCGAGAATACACGCCGCAAGCACCCAGCCCATTGCCTAATGACCGTGCCGGAAGGCTGCGCAAGCAGCCTTCCGGCATTGGTAGTACTCCTCCGGATGTAACTTCGGCGCTCAGCGCTAGTCAGTGAAGTCCAGGAGGATCCTTTTTAGTAACGGATGTCAGCCTGCAGCCCGTAGTGGTCCGAAGGATAGGTGCCAGCCACCGGGGTGGTGCCCAGCAGGGCTGCTGCCCTCGGATGTCCGGCTCCACCCCTTCGTGGTGCGGCGGTGAAGATATAGTCGATCCGCCGGTCCGGCCACAAGAGCTGGGCTGCCCATGGATTGGTATTGGACCACGTGCTGCCCGTTATGCCCGGTGCCGCCACTTCCCAGGCATCGTAGAAGGACAAACCAGGAACCGGTGCTGCCGCTCGGCCCGTCATGAGGCGCATTTCGTCGCTGTCGGGGTCGGCGTTAAAGTCTCCGCAGACAACCAGGGGAGTCCGCTCATCCTGTGCCGCGTGCAGGTGGGTGATCAGTCCGCGTACCGCATCCTGCCGTGCCTGGCTCTGGTCCAGCCACCAGGCGTCCATCACCACTCCGTACACGTGGAGCGGTCCACGCGGGCCGTCCACCTGGACGTACTGCACCCGCAACGCACCAAAGCTGAAGCCGGCAGCATCGGCAACCGGCCATCTGGACAAGACGGCAACGCCCGAGAGCGCTGACTCGTCCTCCTGAGCCGGAACCCCGCTAAAGGCGTGGTACGGCAGCCGCAGAGGTCCGGCCAGCCTCGCGGACTGGCTGTCGTCACCCTTCGCCCAGGACTCCGTCAGCACAAGAAGATCCGGCTTTGCCTCCAGCAGGGTGGAAGTTATCGCCGCTTCACGCTCCTGCCAGGGGCCGTACAGGCCCCACACATTCCAGGTGACCACACGGGCGGTGGTCGTGATCAGCTCGCCGTAAAAGTCCGGCGGAATGTCCAGGTGCTGCGCCATCCATCCATCCTGCCCGCACGCCGCGGGGATCGCCAGAATCCCTGGGGCATGCGGTGCGGACGTCAGCCGGCGTAGGGGTCTGCGATGCCGATGTATTGGGTGGTGGTGTATTCGGCAATTCCTTCTGATCCGCCCTCGCGGCCGAGCCCGGATTGCTTCACGCCGCTGAAGGGGGCGCCGGCGTTGGCGATGTTGATGGCTTCTTGCTCGGTGGTGACGGGGGCGACGGGTCCGAAGATTTCCTGACCGAGGATGGCGGCGTCGTTGGGGACGTTGGCGAGGACGGTGGGATGGTAGAAGTAGCCGGGCCCGTCCACGGGTGCGCCGCCGGTGACCGCTACTGCTCGGGCGTCGACGGCGGCACTCACCAAAGCGTGGACGTCCTCGCGGGCGCCGGCGTCGATGAGCGGGCCCACTTGGGTGGCTGGATCGGTGCCGCGGCCGGTGGCCAGGGCGCCCATGGCGGCGGCGAACTTCCGGGTGAACTCGGCGGTGACGGTTTCGTGGACGAGGAAGCGGTTGGCGGCGGTGCAGGCTTCGCCCATGTTCCGCATATTCGCCGCCATGGCCCCTTCGACTGCGGCGTCCAGGTCGGCGTCCTCGAACACGATGAACGGTGCGTTGCCGCCGAGTTCCATCGAGGTGCGCAGGACATTCTGGGCGGCGTCGGCCATCAGCCGTTTACCGACCGGGGTGGACCCGGTGAAGGAGACCTTCCGCAGGCGGGAGTCCTTCAGCAGAGGCCCTGAGATCCCGGACGCAGAAGAAGACGAAACCACGTTGAGGACGCCGGCGGGCAGGCCACGCTCCTCGGTTCGGTCCCGGTGGCAGGTTTGGTGTTACATTGACGCTGCAACCATGCTGCTCACCCCAGCCCGCCCCTCCCAGGAGCGGGTGGACGCTCACTGGTTCTCTTCCCAGTGCTTGCCCTAGCCGAACAGGGCTGAGGCTTCGTCGTAGCGCTTCTGCGGCACGGTCTTGAGCTGGCCCAGGGCGTCCTGGAAGCCTACGTGCTCGATGTCCGTTCCCTTCAGGGCCACCATGGTGCCCCAGTAGCCTTCCACCACGGAGTCGATGGCGGCCATGCCGAGGCGGGTGGCCAGGACCCGGTCGAAGGCGGAGGGGACGCCGCCGCGCTGGATATGGCCGAGGATGGTGGCGCGGGTTTCGATGCCGGTCCGGGCTTCCAGCTCGGGGGCCAGCTGGTCGGCGATGCCGCCCAGGCGGGGACGGCCGAAGGTGTCCAGGCCGCGTTCGGAGTGCGGGGTTTCCATGTGCTCGGGAACAAACCCTTCGGCCACCACCACCAGCGGCGCGCGGCCGCGGGCGTGGGCTTCCTTCACCCACTGGGTAATCTGCTCGATGCTGAGCTTCTGCTCCGGGATGAGGATGGCGTGCGCACCGGCGGCCATGCCGGCGTGCAGCGCGATCCAGCCCACGTGCCGGCCCATGACTTCGGCGATCATGCAGCGGTGGTGGGATTCGCCGGTGGTGCGGAGCCGGTCGATGGCTTCGGTGGCGATTTGCACGGCGGTGTCGAAGCCGAAGGTGTAGTCGGTGGCGTCGAGGTCGTTGTCCACCGTCTTGGGGACGCCGACGATCTTCAGGCCGGCGTGGGTGAGGCGCTTGGCGGCGGACAGGGTTCCCTCACCGCCGATGGCGATGATGGCGTCGATGCCCAGGCGGTCCATGTGGGCCTTGATGACCTCGGGGCCGCCGCCGTTCTCGAACGGGTTGGTGCGCGAGGTGCCGAGGATGGTGCCGCCCTGCTTGGCGATGCCACGGACCATGGTGCGGGGGATCTCAATGATGTCGCCCTCCACCACGCCGCGCCAGCCGTCGAGGAATCCGACGAACTCGTGGCCGTGGATGGCGATGCCTTTCAGCACGGCGCCGCGGATCACCGCGTTCAATCCGGGGCAGTCGCCACCGCTGGTGAGGATTCCAATTTTCATATTTGGCTCAAATCTGCGTTACGTGGCTCCTGCTTGGGGCTGTGTCTACTTGGCCTGGCGATCGGGCCTTGCGGCGAGAACGGCGAGGTCGTGGATGAGCTGCCGCAACTCGCGTTCCCGACCGCGCGAGGGACGGATTCGATCTGCCGGGACCTGTCGACGGGGCGGGGCGGGGATAGGAGGCATGTCCTTGGGCGGCCCGACGGCTGGCGGTTCCACAGCCGAACGATTATCAGCACAGTCCGCCTGATTCATCGCGACCTCACCTCACTTACGAGTCAATCTGCTGGCCCGGCATCTTCGAAATGTGCTCAGATCCAGCCGAGCCCGCCTGAGCCGTGTACTGCCCGCGGTGGTGTTTTGTGCGGGCAGTACACGGTTCGGGGTGGGGTTATGCGATGGCTTCGCGGAGTTCTTTTGCTGCCAGGGCGG
>NZ_JBNHFC010000014.1:0-108984 GCF_059089885.1 Arthrobacter sp. Y3221159 | reverse complement strand
GCGCTGATCCTCAGACAACGAACTAGACGCACGCATAAAACTGCTCCCCGGGAGTCGGAACTGAATTTCTCAGTCCAACTCCCGGGGAGCAGTTCAACTGCTGTGCGGGAACGGCCCCCTTTTTTGTTGCCGTACGGCGCGCGGCCTACGGCTGGGCTGAAGCCTTTTTCCGGGTGAGCGCGTTCCAGCGGGCAGCGAGCCCCCACTTGGTCACGTTGACCATGGCCTCGAGAACGATATTGCCGCTCATCTTCGATGCGCCGAGTTCACGCTCCACGAAGGTGATGGGACGTTCCTCGATGCGCAGGCCCATCCGGGACACCCGCCAGGCCAGGTCCACCTGGAAGCCGTAGCCCACCGAGTCCACCTGGTCCAGGTTGAGTTTCTCCAGGGTGGTCCGGCGGAACGCACGGTAACCGCCTGTCACATCCTTGATCTTCAGGCCCAGCATGAGGCGCGCATACGTGCTGCCCACGCGGGAAATCGCCTGGCGGTACAGCGGCCAGTTCACCACGCGTCCGCCGGGCACCCAGCGCGAACCCATCGCCAGGTCCGCGCCGTGATCGATGGCTTCCAGGAGCTGGGGCAGCTGCTCCGGCTGGTGGGAGCCGTCCGCGTCCATTTCCACGAGCACGTCGTAGCCGGCATCCAGGCCCCACTTGAAACCCGCGATGTATGCGGCGCCCAGGCCCTCCTTGCCCTTCCGGTGCAGGACATGGACCTGGGAGTCTTCGGCAGCGATAGCGTCCGCAAGCTGGCCGGTGCCGTCAGGGCTTTTGTCATCCACCACCAGGACATCCGACGCCGGAACAGCCGAGCGGAGCCGCTGAAGGGTTTTGGGCAGCGATTCCAGTTCGTTGTAGGTGGGAATGATCGTTAGGACGCGCACAAAGGGCCTTTCCTGGGAGGAGCGGTCGGTGTGCACCTGACGGCCTGGCTAGCCGCCGGCAGGCGCAGCTACCCATTATAGGGCGGCGGGGCGCAGGCTCAGGAACGCAGTGCCTGGCTGGAGAACAATTCGACGCCGTCCCGAACGGTCTGCAGGCATACCGGGTCGTTGCCGGTATCCAGGGCGGGCAGCAGAGGAGTCCGGGCGCGGGGGTCGGTGCTCCACGACTGGACGCGCCCGTCGGCCACCTGGACCATCAGCTCCTCCACCTCCCAGACGGCGAAACTGGCGGGGGCACCCGGCACGAGCTGGCCCGCCATGGGGTTGTGGTATCTGGCCGCCCGCCAGCCTGCACGGGTGTGGCCCAGGAACGCGGCGCGGGCAGAAATCCGTTCCTCCGGGTTGTGGTGCTCCAGGCAGGCGCGGACACTGGACCACGGCCGCAGCGGGGTCACCGGACTGTCGCTGCCGAAGCAGACAGGGACGCCGGCAGCGTACAAGGTGGCGAAGGGATTCATGGCGGCGCTGCGCTCCCCCAGTCGCTGCTGGTACAGCCCCCCGGTGCCGCCCCAGGCGGCATCGAACGCGGGCTGGGCGCTGACTGTCACCGAGTAGCGGGACAGCTTTTCGGTTGCAGCAGCGTCGACCATCTCAACGTGCTCGAAGCGGTGGCCCGCCGCCCGTACGCGCTGCTCCCCCACCTGCCCGGCGGCGAGGTCCAGGGCGGACAGCGCAGTGTCCAGGCCGGCGTCCCCGATGATGTGGAAGCCGCCCGGGACGCCCAGCAGGGAACAGGCGGCGAGATGCGCTGCGGCCTCGTCCACACCCAGGTAAAGCGAGCCCCGTTCTTCCGGGGCGTCACTGTAGCCGGACCGCAAGGCGGCAGTCCGCGACCCGACCGATCCATCGATGTTCAGGTCGCCGGCCAGTCCGCGGAGTCCGAAGCCAAATCCGTCCAGCACGCTGCGGGCGTGGTCTTCCGAGGACACAAGTTCGCCCCAGTAAGCTAGGACCTCCGGGACGGAGGGGGCCTCGGGCCCGGTGCTGTTCCATGATGCTGCCAGGCGCAGGTCGTCGGCCCCGCCGATATGCGGAGCGCCCATCTCCGCCACAGCAACATAACCGTTGGCGGCCGCCTCGGACAGGGCACGGGCCTGGTGCCGGCGGAGGTCGGCCGCCGGAAGTCGGCGGGCAGCCTGCCTCGCCGCAGTATGGGCGGCACGCCTGACCCGGGGACCGCCGTCGAACCCGTCCTGGTCATGCAGCCCAGCGGACCGGGCCAGCGACGCCGAAACCAGGGCCGAGTGCACGTCCACCCGGGAGAGGTAGACGGGCCTGCCGGCTGACGCCCGTTCCAGTTCCTCAGCGGTGGGCAGGGCGGCGTCCGCCCAGGTGGTCTCATCCCAGCCGTGGCCCAGGACCGGTCCGTCGCCGGGCGCTGCTGCCACTGCATCCAGCAGCTCCCGCGCGGAGGAGATTCCGCCCAGCTGCAGGGATTCCAGCGCGATCCCTGTCTCGGTCAGGTGCATGTGCGAATCGACGAATCCGGGAGCGACGAGTGCGCCCCGCAGGTCGATGACGTCCATGGAATTGTCGGCTATGGAGGAGGCGGCCTGCTCCGAGCCCACCCACGCCACGGTGCCACCGTCCACGAGCATGGCGGTGGCGAAGGGGTCGGCAGCGCTGTAGACGGAACCGTTGCGGTAGAGGACAACTGGCGGACGGGACGGGTTTGCGGGACCGGGCTGGGTCATATTTGGGCAGGGCTCCTGGAAATTGCGTGCCGGCGGCTGGGCCGGGGAAAAGTTAGAGGACAGAGGAATACGCCACGACGCCGCGGCGGACCAGGGTGATGGCCTCGGCGCACAGCCGGGCGATCCGGGGCTCAAGGCCGGGGATCTTGGCCAGCTGGTCCAGCAGGTCCACCACCTGTTTCACCCAGCGGACAAAGTCGCCCGCCGCCAGGTCCGTCCCGCTCAGGACATCCTGGAGATGCCGGCCCCGTGCCCACTTGTAGATGGGCCACACCAGTCCCAGTTCCGGTTCGCCGGTCAGCGGAAGCTTGTTCTCCTCTTCCACGTCCTCCAGCGCCGACCACTCACGCACCACGATGTCCACCGCGGTCTCCAGGGAGACGCTGGGCATCCGGGGCCGGAGGCCGCGGTCTTCCCGCTTGGCCTGGTACACCAGGGCACTGGCAAGGGCTGCGACTTCCACCGCGTCAAGATCGTCGAAGGCGCCCAGCCGCAGGGATTGGGAGATCAACAGGTCCTTCTCGCCGTAGATCCGGCGCAGGCGCTGGCCGTCAGGGCTGATGAGCAGCCGCCCCTCCCCGGCGTCCTCCAGGTAACCGTAGGCGGAGAGGACATCGCAGACGCGGTCGAAGGTCTTGGCAATGGTGTTGGTGCGGCCCTGGATTTGCCTGACCAGTCCATCCGTTTCCCGCCGGAGTTTCCACCAGCGCTCCGACCACCGGGCGTGGTCCTCACGCTCGCTGCACCCGTGGCACGGGTGTGCGCGCAGGGCCCGCCGCAGGTCCGCGATGCGTTTCTCCTGGTTGGGCATGGCGCTGGCGCGGCCGAAATCGTTGTTGCGGTTGTGCCCCGGCGCTGGCGGGCGGTTTTCCCGCAGCGCGTTCCGGGCGGAAGACGCCAGGTCACGGCGCGACTTTGGCACCTTGGCATTGAACGACTTCGGAATCCGGATCCGGGTAACGGGCGAAATGGGGCCTTCCAGATCGTCGGTGCTGATCCGGCGCAGCTGGTTGTCCAGGGTCAGGACGGCGGGCCGGGGCTCGCGGCTGCTGTGGTCGGAACTCAGGACGATGGCCGGGCCGGGCGCCCTGCCGCCGGGGACGTTGACCACGTCGCCTGGGAGGAGCCGGGCCAGCGAGTCGTCGCTGAGCGACTTCCTGGCCCGGGACTTCGCCCGGGAGGTGGCGTTTTCCGCATCCGACAGTTCCCGGCGCAGCCGTGCATATTCGGTGAAGTCGCCCAGGTGGCACGTCATGGATTTGGCGTAACCGGCGAGGGATTCCTCGCGGCTGCGAACCTGCCTGGCCAGGCCCACCACGGACCGGTCAGCCTGGAACTGGGCGAACGAGGATTCCAGGATCTCGCGCGCCCGCGCACGGCCAAATTGTGCCAGGAGGTTGATGCTCATGTTGTAGGTTGGCCGGAAGCTCGAGTTCAACGGGTAGGTGCGCCGGGATGCCAGGCCCGCCACCGCCGTCGGATCCGTGCCCGGCTGCCACAGCACCACCGCGTGGCCTTCGACGTCGATCCCGCGCCGGCCGGCACGGCCAGTCAGCTGCGTGTACTCGCCGGCCGTGATATCCACGTGGGCTTCGCCGTTGAACTTGTCCAGTTTCTCGAGCACCACTGAACGGGCCGGCATGTTGACGCCCAGGGCGAGGGTCTCCGTCGCGAAGACGGCCTTGACCAGGCCATCCGCGAAGAGCTTCTCCACCACTTCCTTGAACGTGGGCAGCATTCCGGCGTGGTGCGCGGCGAACCCGCGGAGCAGGCCGTCCCGCCAGGTCCAAAAGCCCAGTACGTCCAGGTCATCCGGGGGAATATCGTAGCCGGCCTCGTCCACCCGCTGGGCGATGATCCGCTGTTCCTTCTCAGTGGTCAACCACAGCCCCGAGCCGACGCACTGGGCCACCGCGGCGTCACAGCCGGCACGGGAGAAGATGAAGGTGATGGCCGGCAGCAGGTCCATTTTGTCCAGGCTGGCAATCACCTGGGGCCGGCTGGCCCTGCGCACGCCGTTCGGTTCGGCTCCCCGGACAGGGCGGTCGTTGCCGCGGCGGCCGCGCTGGCCCGGGCCTGGCCTGCTCCGGAAGCCTTGCTGGCCCTCGCTGCGGGCAATGGCCAGGAGGTCGGGATTCACATCGAACCCCCGGCCTGTGCCGGTGTTTTGCACCTGTGCCTGCCCGGGATCGTCGGCATCCACCGGCGGGGCAATCTCGTCGAACGTGGTTTCGCCGGCGAACAGGTCCATGATCTGGCGGCCCACCATGACGTGCTGCCAAAGGGGAACAGGCCGGTGCTCGGACACAATGATGTCGGTATCGCCGCGGACAGTGTCCAGCCAGGCACCAAACTCCTCAGCATTGGAGACTGTGGCACTGAGGGAAACCACCTGGACCTCGCTGGGAAGGTGGATGATCACTTCCTCCCACACGGCACCGCGGAAGCGGTCGGCAAGGTAATGCACTTCGTCCATCACCACGTAGCCCAGGTCGTCCAGGGTGGCGGAATCGGCATACAGCATGTTCCGCAGGACCTCGGTGGTCATTACCACCACGGGGGCATCGCCGTTGATGCTGGTATCCCCCGTCAGCAGGCCCACCTTTTCGGCGCCGTACTTGTCGGCCAGCTCAGTGAACTTCTGGTTGCTCAGCGCCTTGATGGGGGTGGTGTAGAAAGCCTTGAGACCCCGCTGCAGGGCGAGGTAGATGGCGAACTCGCCCACGATGGTCTTGCCGGCGCCCGTGGGTGCAGCCACCAGGACACCCCTGCCGTCCTGGAGGGACCGGCAGGCCTGCTTCTGGAAGTCGTCCAGCTCAAAGTCCAGCGTGCGGATGAACGCTCCGAGGTCCGAGGAGGCCTCGGCCCTTCGCTCGGCGCTGGCCCTGTACCGTTCCGCCGGTGAGGGCTCGTCATCGCCGGGAGCCGTGGAGGAAGGTCCGCTGGAAGATGGGCCTGAAGCAAACGGCCCGGTGTTGGTGGACATACACCAAGCCTAATGGGAGCTCAGAGGTTCTTCAGCTCACTGCTCGGGGTGGCGATGTCAGCCGTGGCCTCTGTTTCCGCCGCCCTCTTGGCCTGGCGGCGGTCACGGCGCTTGTCATTCATGAGGCAGATGCCAATGGCCGCGAAGAAAAGAACAAGCAGCGGGCCCGCCAGCATAAACATGGAGATGGCGTCAGCCCCGGGGGCCGCAATTGCGGCAAGGACGAAGACCAGGAAGACCGTTATGCGCCACGCCTTGAGGATGGTACGGCCGGTGATAACACCCGCCATGTTGATGCCTACCAGCACCACGGGAACCAGGAATGCGATCCCCAGTACCAGAACCATCCGGGTGACGAACTCGATGTACGTTCGCGCGTCGATGACGCTCGACGAGCCGTCCGGCGTGAACTGGGTCAGTGCCCGGACCACCTGCGGCACCACGAGCCAGCCCGCCCAGATTCCGGCGAGGAACAACGGAACCGCTGCCGCCATGTAGCCCAGCGTGTACCGGCGCTCCTTGGAAGTAAGCCCCGGAGTGATGAAGGCCCACAGCTGGTAGATCCAGATGGGGCTGGAAATAACCGCCCCGATGAGGAGCGACATCTGCAGCTTGAAGTCGAACGGGGAGGCAATGGTCCCGAAGTTGATTGCCGAGAGTCCCCCGGTCTGCTGGGAGATGCGGTTGACCGGGTCGGCCAGCGCCTTCAGCAGCGGATCGTAAAGTATCCAGCCCCCAATACCGCCGAGGACCACGCCAATGGCGGACTTGATCAGCCGGTTCTTGAGTTCCTTGAGGTGGTCCCAGAGTGACATCCGCCCCTCAGGGTTGGCTTTACGGGCCCGCGACAGTGCCACTGGGGGTCAGGCGCGGTTCGACGGCGGGACGTCCGTGCCGTCTGTCGGCTCACCGGGCTTCGCCTTGGGGTGGTTCACGATGGTGCCTTCCACCGGGCCGGAGGCGTCGGTGGTGTCGGTTTTGCCGTCGTTCTTCATTTCCTTGACCTCGGACTTGATGATCCGCATGGACTGGCCGAGGCTGCGTGCCATGGCCGGAAGTTTGGGCGCGGCAAAGAGAAGCAACGCGACGACGATGATAATGACGATTGGCCAGGGGCCATCAAAGAGTCTTCCCATGGGAAATCCTTTCCTCTAAATACATCCTACTTCTATGTGAAGTCGAGATCCCCGAGCGCCTGCGGCTGGCCCCGGTCCGCTTTGCGCTGGACCCTCCGGCGGCGGCGTTCTTCCCGCCGCGCTGACGTGGATGCCTCGTAATCATGTCGCATGACGGCAGGCGAGGCAAAAACCGCGGATCCGGGCATGGTGGCCAGCGTTGCTGCCGGCTCCTCCTGCTCCTGGAACGGGCCCAGCTGCCCCAGCTTTTCCCCAGCCGCCCCCAGGTCCTTGACCGTCGCCATGAACTGGCGGAAGAGACGGATGCCCAGAAGGACATAGAACAGCAAGGAGAGCGCGACCAGCGCCACCCACAAAAGGATCCAGGACCACCAAGGCATGCTGAGAAGTCTATCCGCCGTACCGGGCCAGCGACGCCGCCAGCCACTCCCGCGCCGCTGACGCCAGATCCCCCGGTGCCAGGATCCGCGCCGCACCGCCGTGCTGGGCCACGAACATCGGGAGCCACGCCGTGTTGCCGAACCGGATCTCGGCAACCAGGCCGCCGTCGGGAAGCTCTGCCGTCCGCTCGGCGTAGTAGTCGTCTGCCAGTCCCCTCCCCTGCCGGGTGAGCTGGACGGTGACCGTGGTGTCGTCGTCGTTCGGGGTGAAGAGTTTGGCGGGGACTCCCGCAGCAGGCGTGATGCCCTCCGCCACGGGCCGTCCATTGGGACGGACATCCTGGACGCGGTCAAGGCGGAAGTTCCGAAAACCGTCCACCAGGTGGCAGTACGCCTCGAAGTACCAGGTGTTGTCGAGGGAGTAGAGCCTGAGCGGATCCACGTCACGTTCGGTGACCTTGTCGCGTTGCGGGGACAGGTATGTCAGATGCAGCTGGGCTCCTGATTCGATGGCCTGCCGGACGGTGGCGTGGGTGGCGGCATCGGCAGGTTCCATCTGCGGTCCGGCGAGGGACGCCGCCCGCAGGCCCTCCTCGCCCGCAGCAGCCAGCAGCTTGAGGGTAACGGACTCAAGGGCGCCGCCCTCGGCGATGCCGGGGAGTCCGTTGAGGGTTTCGAGGCCGGTCAGGAGCGCACAAGCCTCTTCCACCGTGAACCGGACCGGCCGCTTGAGGTCCAGGTCCTGGGTGATGAAGACATGGTCGTTCTCCCACTGGATGTCCAGCAGGTCATCCGGATACCCTTCCGGAAGCCCCGAGCAGATGAGGATCCGCAGGTCGTCTTCGAGCTCCTTCCGGCTCACGCCGAAGTGGCGTGCCACGTCCTGGATGTGCAGGCCCTGGTTGTGCACCAGGAACGGAACCAGTTGGAGCATCCGCTTGAGCTGGTCCTCGGAGGTCCGGGGACGCGACTGCCGTGCACGGGCCGGCGGGAAGGAGTAGTCCGGCGCCGGCGAGTCACTGAAGGCGGCGGCAGCGCGCAGCCTCCTTCGGACCGCTTCCACCAGCTCTTCCGGGGCGGTAGCGACGGCGTCGGGCCCGTACGATGCGAGTTCCTCGGCGAGAATTTCGGGGTCTCGGTAGTGCAGGCTGATCCGGTCATAGCCGGCGGCGGGACCTGCGCCATCAGTGGGAGGGGAAACCGGCAGGGCGCGGCGCCGCAGGGCGAGCAGGCGGCCCTCCCTCACCTGTACGACGGCGGTGCGGAGCGGCAGTTCGGGGAGGCGGTCCAGTTCCGCGCGGATGTTGAAGTCGGCCGGTGCCGAGTACTGGTCGTTGTCCAGGGTGGCCACGGCACTGGTGAAGCGGGACAGGCGGAAGTGTCGCGTGGCCTGGCGTGCCCGGTCGTGGCCCACCAGGTACCACTGCCCGAACCTGCTGCCGAGGCCCCACGGCTCCACAGTCCGCTCTTCCTCCTTGCCGGTGCTGCCCGCAAGGTACCGGAAGGTGACCGGGTGCCGTGCATGCATGGCAGCAACGAGGTCGTCGAAGGCCTGCCCGGCGGGCTTGATGCGCGGCTGCAGGCCGGCGGGCAGTTCCACGTCAGCCATCCGGCCTGACGCCTGGAGCTTGCGGAGGGCGCTTTGCGCGGCTGTGCCCAGGGCGGCGCGCTCCCACAGCTGTGAAGCCAGGAGGAGCACGGTCCATTCTTCCGGGTCCAGCTGGACGTCCGGCAGGCGGTTGGATTCCTTGCCGATGCGGTAGCGGGTGGTGGCGGGATCGTCCCCGCTCCAGCCAAGGTCCGTCAGTGTTTCCACCTCGAAGCCGAACTGGCGCAGGTCGTTCTTGTCCCGCTCGAACATCCTGCCAAAGGCAACATCATTGCCAGAGGTGTCGTGGTACACCTTTTCCCGCAATTCGCTGCGGCGCAGGCCGTACCGGGTATTCAGGAGCGCGATCAGCAGATTGAGGAGTCGTTCAGTGCGGGATGCGGACACTCTGGCTACGTTACTAAACTCCGGGCGGAACGCAGAAAGCGCGGCAACTGCCGGAAACTGAACGTCCCGGCGGTTGCCGCGTTTTCAAGGGGCGGAACCGTTCGATGCCGCCCGTCAGCAGCTGTAGGGTCAGCGGACGCCGACGAGGTCCACAACGAAGATGAGAGCCTCGTTGGGCTTGATGGCGCCGCCTGCTCCACGGGAGCCGTAGGCCAGCTCGGAGGGGATCTCCAGCCGGCGGCGGCCGCCCACCTTCATGCCCAGCAGGCCCTGGTCCCAGCCCTGGATGACCTGGCCAACGCCCACACGGAAGTCCAGCGGCGCGCCGCGGCCCCACGAGGCGTCGAATTCTTCACCGGTGGACCAGGCCACTCCGACGTAGTGGGTGGAGACGGTGTCCCCTGCCTTGGCTTCGCGGCCGTCACCTTCGATGAGGTCCTTGATGACGAGTTCGGTGGGAACGTCGCCTTCCGGGAAATCGATCTCGGGCTTCTGGCGGTCGAATTCCCGCTGTCCGAATGACATGGTTGCTCCTTTGTGGGTGCTGATGGTTGGTACCACAAGCCAGCCGGCTGCGGCCTCCTTGTAAGTCTTGCTACTTGGCGCCGAGGATGTCCACTACGAAGACAAGATCGCCCTTTGCCTCGCCCTGGCCCGCGTCGCCATAGGCCAGGTCCTTCGGGATGACCAGCAGGACGCGGGAACCGACGGTCTTGCCGGCCAGGCCCTGTGTCCAGCCCTTGATGACACCGGTCAGCGGGAAGCTTGCCGGTTCGCCGCGGTCGAAGCTGGAATCGAACTTGGTGCCGCCGGCCAGTGTCACGCCCACGTAGTTGACTGTCAGGGTGTCGCTTTCCTTGACCACGGCGCCGTTGCCCTTGATGAGGTCCTGTGACACCAGCGCGGTGGGCGCGGCTACGCCTTCGACGTTGATCTCCGGTACGCCGTCCTTCTCGGTCACGGTGGGCAGTCCCGCGGGAGGGGTGACGGTCTCGCCTTCCGGCTTCTCAAGCGCCGGCGTCACATCGGTGGCCGAGAGGACCTTGATCACGAGGAGCTGGGTGGGCTGGGCCTCCGCACCGGCGGTGGCAGCCTGTCCCGGAACTGCCAGCGCAAGGCTTGAGCCCACCTTACTGCCTACAAAGGCGTTGTAGATGACGGGGCTGCCGGTTTTCAGTTCCTCGTTGAGTTCCAGGGGTTCCGGATCGTTGGGGAACGTATCTTCGAGGGTGGCGCCGTCGGTGCCGTTGAGGGCAAGGATGGAGATGTTGGCGATCTGGTCTGCCTTCACCGTTTCCCCGCTGCCTTCGCTGACCACCTTGATGGTGGGTTCGGCCACCTCGAGCGGCTTGGTGAACTCCACGCCTGGGGCCTTCTTGTCACCGTTGTCGGTCAGTTTAAGGGTGTCGAACTTTGCAGTCTCGCCAGCGGATTGGCTGGTGGGTTCCGGCTCTGCGGGGTTTGAGCCGCCGCAGGCGGTGAGCAGCAGCAGGCCGGGAAGAAGGATTGCTAGTAGTCGGCGCACGTAAGAGAACTTTCGTCGGGGCAGGATGGATGCGATGCTCCGCGTTGCAGCGGCCGTGATCGCGGCAGGCCCTGGTAAAGGGCCTTATCCAGAATAGACCCTGAAGCTGGGTGTCAGCCCATAGAGTCAAGAAGCGCATCCACGCGCTCGTCGACGCTCCTGAACGGGTCCTTGCAGAGGATGGTCTGGTGGGCACGGTCGTTGAGCTTCAGGTGTACCCAGTCCACGGTGTAGTCGCGGCCCAGTTCCTGGGCCCGCCGGACGAAGTCGCCGCGCAGCTTGGCCCGGGTGGTCTGCGGCGGGGCGTCGACGGCGTCCTTGATGACGGTGTCGTCCACGATCCGCCGCACCGCACCGCGGGACTGCAGCAGGTAGTACAGGCCGCGGCCGCGGGAAATGTCGTGGTAGGTCAGGTCAAGCTGCGCAATCCTGGGCGCATCCAGGCCCAGCCCGTGGCGTTCGCGGTAGTTGTCCATCAGCTTTTTCTTGATCGCCCAGTCTATTTCGGTCTCGATACCGCGGGAATCCCCGCTTTCGATGGCCTTGAGCGTACGCTCCCACAGATCAAGGATCAACGGGACATGCGGGTTGTGGGCACCGTTTTCCTTCACGAAGGCGGTGACCTTGGTCAGGTATTCCTGCTGGATTTCGAGGGCGGTGAGCTGGCGGCCATTGGCCAGCCGGACCAGGGCCCTGCCACTGAGGTCGTGCGAGATCTCGCGGATGCTGCGGATGGGGTTCTCCATCCTCATGTCCCGCATGATCACACCGGCCTCGATCATCCGCAGGACGAGGTCCACCGTGCCCACTTTCATCAGGGCAGTAGCTTCGGACATGTTCGAATCGCCCACGATGACGTGCAGCCGGCGGTAGAACTCGGCGTCGGCGTGGGGTTCGTCGCGAGTGTTAATGATGGGGCGCGAGCGGGTGGTGGCCGAGGAGACGCCCTCCCAGATGTGGTCCGCGCGCTGCGAGAACGCGTACGTCGCCCCGTGCGGCGTCTTCAGGATCTTGCCCGCACCGGCGATGAGCTGGCGGGTGACCAGGAACGGAATCAGGATCTCGGCCAGCCGGGAGAACTCACCGCGGCGCGGGATGAGGTAGTTTTCATGGCTGCCGTAGGAGTTGCCGGCGGAGTCCGTGTTGTTCTTGAACAGGTAGACGGTGCCGTTGAACCCCTCCGCGGCCAGCCGCGCCTGGGCCTCATCCACGAGGTCGTCCAGGATTAGCTCGCCCGCCCGGTCGTGCGCGATCAGTTGGGCAAGGTCGTCGCATTCGGCGGTGGCATACTCGGGGTGGGAACCCACGTCCAGGTAAAGCCTGGAACCGTTGGTGAGGAACACATTGGACGAGCGGCCCCAGCTGACCACCTTGCGGAAGAGGTACCGGGCCACCTCCTCCGGGGCAAGAGGCCTGGAATCGGGGCTCGAATAGGAGATCCCAAACTCGGTTTCAATACCGAAGATTCTCTTGTCCATGTTTCCTCCTAGGCCAGCAGTGCAGTGATGTCCGCGTCGTTCAGCCGGCGGAAGGCGCGCCGGGAGCCGCGTGTACTCTCGGACAGCCTGTCCAAGACTGCAACTTCCAGCGCCCTGGCCGGCATCGCCTTGGCTGATTCATCCGAATCGGCTGCCGGCGCCAGCCCGGACAGGGCCAGCCGGACGGCCTCGGAGAAGCTGAGCGTGCTGCGCCATCCGCCTTCAATGGCTGAAGAAACTTTCTCCGCCTGGCCACCCATGACCACGAAGCTGTGTTCGTCGGCGATCGAACCGTCGAAGGTCAGCCGATAGAGGTGGTCCTCCTCCTGGGTGGGACCAACCTCGGCCACAGCGAGTTCCACCTCGAAAGGTTTCTGCTCCGCGGTGAAGACGGCGCCCAGGCTCTGTGCGTAGACGCTGGCAAGGCCGCGCGCGGTGACGTCCTCGCGGTCGTACGAGTATCCGCGGACGTCCGCGTACCGGACGCCGGCCTGCCGGAGGCTTTCAAATTCGTTGTATTTCCCGACGGCGGCGAACGCGATCTTGTCGTAGATCTCGCCGATTTTGTGCAGTGACGGTGACGGGTTTTCCGCCACGAGCGCTATCCCGTCGGCGCAGCTGATGACCACCACGGACCTGCCTCGGGCGATGCCTTTCCGTGCGAAATCCGCACGGTCCTTCATCAGCTGCTCGGGCGATACGTAAAACTGCTGCGTCATCTCAGGCCTCCCGTCCGGCAATGGTGCGGGCTTCGATGACGTTGCGTGCCGCGGCGGCGAGTTCAGCCTCGGGAATCCGGCGGGCGCCGGAGCTGTCCACCGTATAGACCACGGGCCACAGCTGGCGGACGGTGTCGGGGCCGCCTGTGGCCGAATCGTCGTCGGCGGCGTCGTAAAGGGACTCCACCGCGACGGCAAGCGCTTCTGCCGCCGTGAGGTTGGGCCGCCACAGTTTCTTCAGGGCTCCGCGTGCGAAGACCGAACCGGACCCCACGCTGTGGTGTTCGTGCTCCTCGTACCGGCCACCGGTCACGTCATAGGAGAAAAGCCTTCCCACGCCGGCGCTGGTGTCGAATCCGGCGAACAGGGGGACGACGGCCAGGCCCTGCAGGGCGAGCGGCAGGTTGCCGCGGATCATGGCCCCCAGGCGGTTGGCCTTGCCCTCGAGGCTGAGGAGCGTGCCTTCGATTTTTTCGTAATGCTCAAGTTCAACCTGGAACAACCGCGTCAGGTCTATGGCAATGCCGGCAGTCCCCGCGATGCCCAGAACCGAGAACCGGTCCGCGGGGAACACCTTTTCGATGTGCCTGCTGGCGATGACATTCCCCATGGTGGCTCGCCGGTCCCCCGCCATCAGCACGCCGCCGTCGTAGCTCATGGCGACGATCGTGGTGGCGTGCGGAACCTGCAGCGGGGCAGCTGCGGACGCAGCACCCTGAGGGGACCGGCTAAAGGGCAAAAGCTCCGGCCGGTCCCGCTGCAGATGTTCCGTAAAGGACGAGGTGGCGTTGGCGGCTACCTGGTTGGCGGTTGATTCCTGCACTCATGAACTCCTTGAACGTAGTACTAAAGTCGGTACAGATTCCGTCCGTCCGGGGCTTCCGCCACCTTTCCGGTCCGGGTTACTGGCCGCCTTTTTGGACGAATGCCCGGACGAATTCTTCGGCGTTGGATTCCAGAACGCCGTCGATCTCGTCCAGAAGGTCGTCCACGCCTTCCGTGGATGCCGAAGCCTGGGCTTCCGGCGGTGCGGGTGGCGCCTCAGGAATGTCCTCGTCGACCTGGCTGTCGCGTGATTGCGGCTGCGTTTGCTCCTGGCCTGCCATCGTTTTCCCTCCTTCTATGGATCATTGGATCCGGCGGATCCTCCGATATGCCAATCCTGCCACGCTGGCGGCCGTCCGGCGCGGTTTACGCCGCAGGCGGAGCGGTATTGTGTCCCAACAACTCTGCGAGGAAGGGACCCGCTTCCCGATAGCGTTCGAACAACGCTCCGGTGAGGGTTTTGGTTCCCCTCAGCGGCTCCCTGGTGGGCACCCGCTGCAGCCGGCCATATCCGGGAACGTCAAAGATCACCGAGTCCCAGCTCGCGCCCACCACATCCTTGCCGAAGCTGCTGATGCACTTGCCCCGGAAGAATGCGCGGGTGTCGGCCGGGGGCTCCCCGACGGCGGCGGCGATCGCGGCGTCGTCCACGATCCTTTGCATGCGACCCCTCGCAAGGAAGCGGTAGTACAGCCCCTTTTCGGGCCGGATATCGGACCATTGCAGGTCCACGAGTCCCAGCCGGGCGTCATCCCAGTCCAGGTTGTCCCGCTGGCGGTATCCGTCCAGGAGCGAGAGTTTCGCGAGCCATTCAACGGAACTGGCTGCCGCCGCCCGGTTGCTGTCCAGCTGGGTGAGCACTGTGGCCCACCGCTCCAGGACATCATGCGTGTGTCCGTCCCCGTCCACGGCATCGCCGACGCCCGTATCCTGTGCCAGCTTGGCCGCTGCCTCGTGGTACATCCACTGCAGGTCCAGGGCGGTGACCCGCCGTCCGTCGAGCAGCCGCATTGTTGCCGTCAAGGACGTATCATGGCTGACCGTCTGGAGGGCCTGCACAGGTTCGTACACCTCGACTTTTGGCGCCAGGCCTGCCTCGATCAGGCTGAGGACCATGGCGGTCGTCCCGAACTTCAGGTAGTTGGACACCTGGCTGAGGTTGGCATCACCAATGATCACGTGCAGGCGCCGGTACTTGTCGGCGGTGGCGTGCGGCTCGTCCCGCGTGTTGATGATGGGCCGGCGGATGGTTGTTTCCAGGCCCACCTCGGCCTCGAAGAAATCGGCGCGCTGGCTGATCTGGTAGCCGGACGCGGAAGCGTCCTGGCCAATCCCCAGCCGGCCGGCCCCGCAAAAGATCTGGCGGGTCACGAAGAACGGCGTCAGCCCCCGCACGATGTCGCCGAAGGGCACCGAGCGCGGCATGAGGTAGTTTTCGTGCGAGCCGTAGGACACGGACTTGTTGTCCGTGTTGTTCTTGTACAGGTTAACCGGCGGGAGGTCAGGGTCCGCGGCCAGCCGCCGCACGGCCGCCAGCCCCACCAGGTCGCCGGCGGCATCCCAGGTGACTGCGTCGCGCGGGTTGGTGACCTCGGGGCTCGAATACTCGGGGTGGGCGTGGTCCACGTACAGGCGTGCACCGTTGCCGAGGACCATGTTCATCAGGAGCGTGCCGGACTCGTCCTGCCCGTCGAGTTCGAGTTCCTCACGGCCGTACGCCAGGGCTACCGCCTCGGCGTCCAGGACGGGCGGCTGGTCGGTCAGCTGGCTGGGGTGTGCCGCGCCGCGGTCCACGGTCCAGCCGCGGGCGTCGTGCAGCGGCTCCTCGTCGGTGTAGTCCCAGCGCGTTTCGGCGCCCCCGGCGGCGCGCTGCCGGGTGACCTGGGCGTAGGCCTGGACCACCCGGGCACTCATCATGGTGGCGTTGGCGGAAGGCGCGGACGGGGCATGGATGCCGTATTCGGTTTCCGCGCCCATCACCCGCATGGCCCCGCCGGCGGGGAGTGCTCCCCCGGCGGCGGGTTCCGGTGCAGCCGTCATAGATACTGTCCCGTGGTGGGCATGGTTTCGATCGACTTGCCAGGCTCCTGGCCGGCCTTGCCCTGCACGATGGTGCGGATGTAGGTGATCCGCTCGCCCTTCTTGCCGGAGATCCGGGCCCAGTCATCGGGGTTGGTGGTGTTGGGCATGTCCTCGTGCTCACGGAATTCGTCCACGACAGCCCGCAGCAGGTGCTCGATCCGGAGCCCCTTCTGGTGGGTGGTCAGGAGGTCCTTGATGGCGTACTTCTTGGCGCGGTCCACAACGTTCTGGACCACGGCGCCGGAGTTGAAGTCCTTGAAGTACAGCATCTCGGTGTCACCGTTGGCGTAGGTGACTTCCAGGAATTCGTTCGACTTGTCGGTGGAGTACATGGCCTCCACCGTCCGCTGGACCATGGCGTCCACCGTTGCCTGGACATCGCCGTCGTGCTCGGCCAGGTCGGATTCGTGGAAGGGCAGGTCGGTGGTGATGTACTTGTTGAAGATATCGGCCGCCGCTTCGGCGTCCGGGCGGTGGATCTTGACTTTGACGTCCAGCCGGCCGGGCCGGAGGATGGCCGGATCGATCATGTCCTCGCGGTTGGAGGCGCCAATGACAATGACGTTGTCCAGCCGCTCCACGCCGTCGATTTCGCTCAGCAGCTGCGGCACGATGGTTGTTTCGACGTCGGAGGAGATGCCGGTGCCGCGCGTGCGGAACAGCGAATCCATCTCGTCGAAGAACACTACTACCGGGCTGCCGTCCGAGGCCTTTTCCCGTGCCCTGGAAAAGATGAGGCGGATGTGCCGTTCGGTTTCGCCGACGTACTTGTCTAGGAGTTCCGGACCTTTGATGTTCAGGAAGTAGCTCTTGAGGTCCACGTTGCCGGAGCGCTCCGCGGCGCGGGCGGCGAGGGAGTTGGCAACGGCCTTGGCGATGAGGGTTTTGCCGCAGCCCGGAGGCCCGTAGAGCAGGATGCCCTTGGGCGCCTTCAGCCCGTGTTCCCGGTAGAGGTCCGGGTGCAGGAACGGAAGTTCGACGGCGTCGCGGATCTGTTCGATCTGCGGGCCGAGGCCGCCGATGTCCTCGTAGGTGATGTCCGGGACTTCTTCCAGGACGAGGTTTTCCACCTCGGAGCGGGGCACCTTTTCCAGCGCGTACCCGGTCCGGGAATCGATGGAGAGCGCATCGCCCACGCGGAGTTTCTCGGCAAGGAGGGCGCCGGAGAGGCGGACCACCCGTTCTTCGTCGGCGCGGCCCACCACCAGGGCGCGGTCGGCGCCGAGCATTTCCTTGAGCGTGGCCAGTTCGCCGGCCCGTTCGTAGCCGAGGCCGGCCACGATGAGGAGTGCTTCATTCAGCAGGACTTCCTGGCCCACGGCGAGCTGGTTGATGTTCACCAGCGGGCTGATGCCGACGCGCATTTTCCGGCCGGCGTTGAAGATGTCAGCGGATTCCTCCGTGGCAGCCTGCCCGCTGCCACCGGGCACCGGAGGGCGCTTGGGGTTCAGCTGGAGGATGGTGCCGAAGCTGTACGGCGGCTGTCCTTCCTGGTCCAACGCGTTCTTCAGCCGGAGGATCTCGGCTTTCGCGGTCTCAAGCATGCTGACCAGCTTGGTGTTGTTCTGCGTTGCGGCAGCCAACTGTCGGTCGATGTGCCTGAGCTTGTCCCGGAGGATGTTGACCTGGCGGTCGGCAACCGAGAGGTCATTGGCGGCAGACTGCTCTGCCGGTGTACGTCCGGAGTCCTGGTTTGGAGTCTCCATTTGTATCAGCCCCTTCCTGCGCTTCTATTAAGACATTAGCCCCAAGAAGGCAGGTAGGGATGGCGACTCCCGAAATGTGGACTAGTTCGTGACCTCCGGGCCGTCCTTGACATTGGTGCCGGCAATCGCGTCGCGGGCGGCGCGGCGCAGCTTCTTGTCGGACACCAGCCGCTCCCCCACGGCACCGGGCGTCCAGGCGTTGACGTCTTCTTCGTTGAATTCGGTCTTTGACGGGCGGCGCTTGACCGAGATGCCGGTGACGCCGTCGGCCAGCCTGCGCGTGACCAGGAGGAAACCGGTGTGGGCCACCATGCGGTGGTCGGGGCGGACGGCCAGTCCCTCGAGGTGCCAGCCGCGGACCAGGGACTCCCAGGCGTCCGGTTCGGTGAAGCGCCCATCTGCACGGATGGCTTCGGCCGTGCGGGAAAGCTGGGTGACCGTGGCGACGTAATTGATCCAGACGCCGCCGGGGGCCAGGACGGTGGCGACGGCGTCGAGGCACTCCCAAGGTGCCAGCATGTCCAGGACCACGCGGTCCACAGAGCCGGGCGCCTCGCTGCGGACCACTTCCTCCTGGAAGTCACCGAGGGAGATCTGCCATGCGGGGTGCGGGCCGCCGAAGATGGTTTCCACGTTTCCGCGGGCGATGTCCGCGAACTCCTCGCGCCGTTCGAAGGAGTGCAGGTAGCCCTGGTCGCCTACGGCGCGGAGCAGGGAGATGGAGAGGGCGCCTGAGCCCACACCTGCTTCCACCACGCGGGCGCCCGGAAAGATGTCCGCCATGGTGACGATCTGGCCGGCGTCCTTGGGGTAGACGACGGCCGCGCCCCGCGGCATGGACAGCACGAAGTCGGAGAGCAGCGGGCGCAGGGTCTGGTACTGCTGGCCAACGTTGTTGACCACCACGGAGCCGTCCACCTTGCCGATGATGTCGTCATGGTTGAGGAAGCCTCGGTGGGTGTGGAACGCGCCGCCGCGCTCAAGGGTGACGGTGTTCATGCGTCCGCGCTCGTCGGTGAGCTGGACGCGTTCGCCTTCCCGGAACGGCCCGCGGCGCCTGGCCGCTCCCACCGGCTGCGAGCTGCCGGCGGCGGCGCCGGACCCGGCTGCTGCTGTGGCGTCGTTGACGGCGGTTTCGCTGCTCATGATGTTCCTCGCTCCTGTAAACCTGTGGGCCGCGCAGAGATGTGCTGTGGCAGACATGGTGGCTTCTGCGGCGGCGATGCACACCGGCAGGTAACTCTACCGGTTCTGGCCCTGCGGGCGCCTATCGGGCCGCGGCCGCTTCCCGGTGATGGCTGCCAGCACCGCCTCCTGCGAGAGCAGGCCGGTGACCCTGCCGTTATGGTCGATCACGGCGTAGTGGTGCCCTGCCACCTGGGAAAGGAAGGTGATGAGCTCCTGTCCTTTCGCCCATTCCGGGACGTACGCGCCGGGGGCCAGCGCAAAGGAGACTGCTGTAACGGGGGTGGAAGGGGCGGCAGCAGGCGGAACGGCAGCCAGTGCCGTGGCATCCACCACAGCCTGGGGCCGGCCGTCAGGTCCGTACACCACCACGAAGCTTTGTCCCGCGGCCCCGTGGCGCAGTGCGTCCTGGACCGTCGCGGTAGCGGGAAGTCCGACGGCGGGGCTCGCCAGGGCCTGCGCGCTGACCAGTGGCAGCCGGCGGCGGAGCGTGCCCTGCTGGATTGAAGCGGAGGCGCCCATCCACAGGAACCCTCCCACCAGGACGGTGATCAGGACCAGGCTGAATTCAGGTTCTTCGCCGGCGAGCAGGGGGCGGAGAAGGAACCAGTACGCAATGGCGATCACGATGATACGGCCGCCCCAGCCGGCGGCGATGGTTCCCTTGGCTTGGCTTCCGGTGGCTTTCCAGACTGCAGACTCCACCAGCCGGCCGCCGTCGAGCGGCAGCCCGGGCAGCACGTTGAAAACGGCGATCAGGAAGTTGGCCCACATGAAAATGTTGATGAGGATATCCGCCACACTGCCCAGCGTTGCAGAGGAAAGCAGCAGCCAGGCGCCGCCGGCCAGCACAAAGTTGGCTGCAGGCCCGGCCAGGGCCACCAGCACCGACCTTCCCGGCGAAGCGGTGAAGCTTTCGAATTGGGTGTGGCCGCCCCAGAGGTTAAGGACAATCTTCTGCGTGGGCCAGCCGTAGATCCTGGCGGTCAGGGCGTGGGCCAGTTCGTGGACAAGCACGGAAATCAGGAGCAGGACTGCGTAGGCGAACGCAATGATGTAGGCGCTGGCGCCGAGGGCGGGGTTGCTGCGGCCAAGGACCGGGCCGTAAGCGATCACTGTGAAGGCGGCGATGATGAACCACGAGTAGGCGAGCACCACGGGCACGCCGGCGATTCTGCCGAGCGGGATGCCTTCGCGGCGCACTGGAGTGGGAGTCTCAGTCACGGGCATGTCCGACGGCGGAGGCCGGCTCCCCTGCGCTGCCCGCGGCAAGGGCCTGGCTTGCTGGCAGGAGGGCCTCCAGGTCAGGCAGGGACCGGCCGGAAAGGGAGTCCCACAGCGTGTAGCGGCTGTCCCCCGGCAGCGGAACAATGTGGGGTATGGCCACCGTGGGCACCCCAGAGGCAACGGCTGCTGCCACGCCCGGCGCCGAGTCCTCGAGCGCCACGCAATGCTGGATGCCCAGGTCCGGGTCGCGTTCCTGTAGCCGCTCTACGGCCGTGAGGTAGGCCTCGGGGTGGGGCTTTCCCCGGGACACGGTATCGCCGGTCACGAGGATTTCGAAGTATGGGCGGGGCAGGCTTTCCACCACCTGCCGCGCGAGGGGGCCCTCGGACATGGTGACCAGGGCGCACCGGACCCCGGCCTGGTGAAGCTCCTCAAGGAGTTCCCGTGCACCGGGCCGCCAGGGCACCTGCTGCCGTACGCTGCTGATGACCGTGGAGGTAAGGCTGTCGATGATCTCGCGGATCCCCATCCGGACCCCGGCCTCCTGGAGGAGCCCCGCCGAAAACGTGAGGGACTGACCCACCAGTTGCATGGCCTGTTCATGGGACCATGAGCCGCCATGGGCTTCCACGAGTGCGCGCTCCGCGGCGATCCAGTAGGGCTCGGTGTCCACGATGGTCCCGTCCATATCCCAGAGGACGGCTTTGAGCGGGGAACTGGAGGCAGGCGATCGCATGTGCCCAGTCTACGGGGACTTGCTGGACGGACCCTGTGGGCTTACGCCCTTGGCCGAATCCGGGATGGTTCCCGGCCGCTGGATGTGTATCCGGTGATTTGCGGCGCTTCAGTCATGCGCGGGGAAGCACCTTGGACGTAGGGTGAAGAAATGAATAGCTTCGAGGGAGACACCGACGCACCGGGTGCCGGACCCGAGCGGGAACGGTTCCTGCAGCCCGTGGCTGACGGGGAACGCGTAACCGTGATGCTTGCCGCCTTTGAAGGCTGGAACGACGCCGGGGAGGCGGCCAGCGATTCGCTGCGCTACCTGAACAAGCTGTGGGGTGGCAAGAAGGTGGCGTCCATAGACGCCGATGAGTATTACGACTTCCAGTTCACCCGCCCTACGGTCCGCAGGAATGCCGCCGGCGAACGCAAGATCAAGTGGCCCTCCACCCGTATCTACAAGGCAAGCGCACCCAACTCCAATGTGGACGTTATCTTCGTCCAGGGTACGGAGCCGTCCTATAAATGGCGCGCCTACACGGCCGAGTTGCTGGTGCATGCGGAAACGCTGAACGTTGACTACGTGGTGCTGGTGGGTGCCTTGCTGGCGGACGTCCCGCACAGCCGGCCCATCCCGGTCAGCACGTCCTCGGACGATGCGCCGCTGCGGGAACGCATGAACCTTGAAGCCTCGCAGTACGAAGGTCCGGTGGGCATTGTGGGCGTTCTGGCCGAGGTGGCGCTCCTGGCGGGCATTCCCACCGTTTCGCTGTGGGCCGCCGTACCGCACTATGTGGCGCAGGCGCCGTCACCCAAGGCACAGCTGGCCCTCCTGCACCGGATCGAGGAACTGCTCCAGGTGCCGCTGGATACGCACGAGCTGGCAGAGGAAGCGGATGCCTGGGAGCGGGGCGTGGACGAACTTGCCACCGAAGACCCCGAGATTGCAGCGTATGTCCGTCAGTTGGAGGAAGCGAAGGACACCGCGGACCTGCCGGAAGCAACCGGGGAATCCATTGCCCGCGAGTTCGAGCGCTACCTGAAGAGACGGGGCCAGGACAGGCCCTGACCCCGTATAACCCGATTCAAAGGGACCTGACGGGAAAACCTTCCCGTCAGGTCCCTTTGCTTTAAGCCCCGGAACCGTGTGTGAAGGCCTAGAGCCGGATGCCCAGGAGGGCGTCCACCGCATCCTTCACGAGGTCCCGGTCGGCGGGGCTGGCGGCAGCACCGCCGTCGGTCGCCTCGCGTGCCCACCGCGACACTGCGGCAACGGCCGCCGGTGCGTCAAGGTCAGCGGCCAGCGCAGCCCGCATGTCGGCAATCAGGGGTTTGGCGGAACCTGACGGGGCGTGCTCGAGGGCCCGGCGCCAGGCGGCGAGGTCGGCTTTCGCAGCGCCAAAGCCTTCGTCAGTCCAGGACCAGTCGGAGCGGTAGTGGTGGGCCAGGATGGCGAGCCGGATGGCGGCGGGGTCCTCCCCCGCGGCCCGCAGCTTGGAAACCAGCACCAGGTTGCCCTTGGACTTGCTCATTTTCTCGCCGTCGAGCCCCACCATGCCCGCATGCGCGAAGTGCCTGGCCAGCGGCACACCCGCGAGCGAGAACGCGTGGCCGGCGCCCATTTCGTGGTGCGGGAAGATCAGGTCAGAGCCGCCGCCCTGGACGGTGAACGGGGACGGCAGGTACTTCTGCGCGATCACTGTGCATTCGATGTGCCAGCCGGGCCGGCCCGCGCCGAGGCTGCCGCCGGGCCAGCTCGGCTCGCCGTCGCGTGCCACGCGCCACAGCAGCGGGTCAAGGGCCTGGCGCTTTCCTGCACGGCCGGGATCGCCGCCGCGTTCCGCGAAAAGCTCCAGCATTTCGCTCTCCGGCAGTCCCGAAATGCTGCCCAGGCTCCATGCTCCCGGTGCCACAGACTGCTTGCCGGCCGCTTCGACGTCGTAATAGACGTCACCATCCGGCTCCCCGTTGGTGCCTTCAACCGTGTAGGCCAGGCCGAGGCTGACCAGCCGCTCCACCTCGGGCACGATCAGTCCAATGGATTCAACCGCACCCACGTAATGGTCCGGGGAGAGGACGTTGAGCGCCTCCATGTCTGTCTGGAACAGCTCGATCTGGCTGGCGGCGAGGTCCCGCCAGTCCACTCCGGTGGCCGTGGCCCGTTCCAGCAGCGGATCGTCGACGTCGGTCACGTTCTGGACGTAGGAGACGTCCTTGCCAGCATCGCGCCACGCCCTGTTGAGCAGGTCGAAGGCCACGTAGCTGGCTGCGTGGCCCATGTGCGTGGCGTCGTAAGGGGTGATGCCGCAGACGTACATGGACGGCCGGGCCTCAGGCTCAAGCTCCACCTCGCGGCCTGCCGCAGTATCGAACAACCGGATGGCAGGCATGCTTCCGGGCAGGGCAGGAACGGGGAGGGAAGACCAGGATTTCACACACCAAGCCTAGTGCTAGGCGCTGATGACTCCGAAACCGAGCAGCAGGTACAGGCCCAGGCCCAGCAATATGCGGTACCAGACGAACAGGCGGTAGCTGCGGGTGGAGACGAATTTCAGGAACCAGCCGATGATGATGTAGCCCACCACGAAGGCGATGGCCGTCGCCAGGGCCGTTTCAGGCAGTCCGTAGGGTCCGGTGATGCCCTCCTTGGAGACCACCTTGTATAGCTGGTAGAGCCCGCTGCCGAATACTGCGGGGATGGCGAGAAGGAAGGAGTAGCGCGCCGCGGCCTCACGGGTATATCCCATGAGCAGGCCGACCGTGATGGTGCCGCCGGACCGGGAGACGCCGGGAATCAGTGCCATGGCCTGCGCGAATCCGTAGAGGATGCCGTGCTTGTAGGTGAGGTGGTTGAGGTCGCGCTTCTGCTTGCCGACCGCGTCAGCGATGGCCAGGAAGAGGCCGAAGACGATGAGCATGGTGGCCACGATCCACATGCTGCGCAGCACCGACTCGATCTGATCCTGGAACAGCAGGCCGAGCACGATGATGGGGAGGCTGCCCAGGATGACCAGCCAGCCCATCCGGGCGTCGGGATCCTGCCGGGACACTTGTCCACGCAGAGAACCTGCCCAGGCTTTGACGATCCGGACGATGTCCCGCCAGAAATACACCAGCACGGCCGTTTCGGTACCCAGTTGGGTGATGGCGGTAAAGGCTGCTCCCGGGTCAGCGGCGTTGGGAAGGAATTGACCCACGATCCGCAGATGCGCACTAGAAGAAATTGGAAGAAATTCGGTCAGTCCCTGCACTAGGCCCAGCAGGGCCACCTCAAACCAGTTCACGCTAAGACCCTACGGCATGGGTACGGGTGGTTCTGCCCGTAAGCTTGCTGCTATGCAGCAGCGTTACGTCGGCAACAGTGGATTGCGTGTTTCAGCCATCTCGCTCGGCACCATGGACTGGGCCGGCGAGACCGACGAACAGGACGCTTCCGAGCTGCTGCGCACCTTCCTCAACGCCGGCGGGCGGCACGTGGATACGGCAGCCTCCTACTCCGAAGGACGCGCCGAAGCCATGCTGGGTTCGCTGCTGGGCGACGTGGTGGCCCGGACCGAGGTCACCATCTCCACCAAGGCGGGAATGACGACGCCGGATGGCCGTCGCGCCGTCGATACCTCCCGTAACGCGATGCTCACCGGGCTGGAGGCCAGCCTGGCCAGGCTCGGCACCGATTACGTGGACATCTGGTTCGCCCAGGCCTGGGACGGGAACGTTCCGTTGGAGGAAACCCTGTCTGCCCTGGAGTTTGCTGTCCGGACGGGCAGGGCCCGGTACGCGGGTGTGTCCAATTTCACCGGCTGGCAGGCGGCGAAGGCGGCGGCTGTTGCGGGCTTCCCGCTGGTGGCGGTGCAGGCGGAATATTCGTTCGTCCAGCGGAAGCCGGAAGCCGAGCTCATTCCGGCCGTGGAGGATGCCGGCCTGGGCCTGATGGCCTGGGCTCCGCTGGGCCGCGGCGTCCTGACCGGAAAGTACCGCGGCAGCATTCCGTCCGGGTCGCGGGGCGCTTCCGCTTCCGGGGCGGCGTATGTGGAGCCGTACCTGGCAGAGCAGCCGTCCCGGACGGTAGAAGCGGTCTGCATGGCGGCAAAAGGGCTGGGCAGGTCACCGCAGGATGTGGCGCTTAGCTGGCTGCTGTCGCAGCATGGCGTGTCCACCGCGATCGTGGGCGCACGGACACCCGTGCAGCTGAAGGAAATACTAGAGGCGCAACTGGCGCCGCTGCCGCCTGAAATTGCCCTGGCCTTGGAGGACGTGTCCGCGGCGCGGTAGCTTCAGTCCGATCCGCTGTCCGGGAGTTACTCCTCGACGATCTCCAGATCCTCGTCGTCCACGTCGCTCTCCTCGTCCTCTTCGTCCTCGTCATCAAAGACCTGCAGCGGGGTTACTTCGTTGTAGGCCTCGTACAGTGCATCTTCATAAACTTCGAAGGCGTCTGCCACTGCGAAAAATGCTGCCTCAACGGACGGATCACCATCTCCGCGGCGGTTGGATGCTGCTATAAGGTGTTCTTCCAAAGCGGTGGTCAGGGACGAAAGCGCGACACGCGGATCGATGCTCATGACTTCACGTTAGCCGGAAAAGGACGAAAATGGAGAGCAATGAAGGAACAATTTCTCACCAGCTCGGTCCAGCGGGAACGGGACTATTTGAGGCAGTACGAGTACCTCGTACTGACGGTGAGTCCCGACGATTCGCTTCATGACGCACGGCGCCGCCTGGTGGAACACTCCGAGTACGGCAAGTGGGAACTGGAACGCAGCAAGCTGTATGTGGGCGGCGGCCGGCGGTTTTGGCTCCGCCGCAAGGTGTTGCAGGTCCAGCGGACCGTCTAGGTATTCATCCGTCCAGCGGACCGTCTAGGTATTCACTCGTCCAACGGACCGTCTAGGTATTCACTCGTCCAACGGACTGTCTAGTTCTCGAGTGGCCCCAGCCAGGCGTTCGCCACCGTGTTGTGGGCCGATTCGTCGTCGGACGGGTGGAACATGCCGGCGAGGACATCCCGGTAGAGCCGCTCAAGTTCGGAACCACGAAAATAGCTGGATCCGCCGCTGACCCGGATCGCCAGGTCCACCACCCGCCGGGCCGTCTCGGTCGCATTGACCTTTAGCCCCACCAGCTTCGGGAACCACTGGGCGCCATGGTCGGCAACGGTGTCCACGTCGGCGGCCACCGATTTCAAATGCGGGTAAAGGTTGTCCATGGCCATTGCTGCCTCGGCAACCTTCCAGCGGATGTCCGGATCCTGGGCGTAACTCCGGCCGCCGTTCTTGAATGAGGTGCGGCGAGTAACTGTTTCGACGCCCACAGCCAGCGCCCGCTCCCCCAGTCCCGTGTAGACGGCGGCCAGCAGCGTTTCAAAGCAGGCAAAGATGGCGAAGACCAGGGGATCCGGGTTGGGCCCGACGGGGAGCTTGCGGAAGATCCGTTCCGCCGGGACCTGCACGCCCTCGAGGACAGTGGTGGCGGACTGGCTGGCACGCATGCCCAGGGTGTCCCAGTCATCGAGGATGCGGTAGCCGGCCGTCTCGCGGGTGATGAACCCGTGGACGAGTTCGCCGTCGCCGCCCCTTGCCTCCGGATCCTTTCCGAAAATCCCCAGCCGCGTCCAGGCCGGTGACAGGCTGGTGAAGATCTTCGTGCCCGTGAATGAGTAACCACCATCCGGAAGAGGAGTAGCTTCGGTGCGGGAATCGAAAAGGACCGCGTCGTTTCCAGCCTCGGAATTGCCGAATGCGAAGACCTCGCCCTCTGCCGCTTCCTTGAGGACGAACTCCAGCGAGCTGTCCCCGCGGCTCTTCAGAACATAGGCGACGCCGGTCCATACCAGATGCATATTCACGGCCAGGGCGGTGGCCGGGGCAGCCGTTGCGAGCCTCCGCTGGCACTGCGCCGCCGCTTCCAGGCCAAAGCCCACGCCGCCGTCGGACGCGGGGACAAACAACTTCAGGTAACCTGCGGCAGCAAGCTCCTGCAGGTCCTCGTGGAAAAAGCTGTTGTCCCGGTCGTAGCCGGCCGCCCTGTTGCGGATCCGTTCCAGGAGGGAGTCCGGCAGCACGTCTTCAGGCGTCATGGGCTTCCTTGGTCAGTAGTTGGTGAGCAGGGTGTTGAGGACCCTGGCGCCGAACTTGAGCGAGTCCGCGGGAACGCGCTCATCGACGCCGTGGAACATGCCGGTGAAGTCGAGTTCATCCGGGAGCATCAGGGGTGCGAAGCCGTAGCCGGTGATGCCCAGCCTGCTGAGGGACTTGTTGTCCGTGCCACCGGACAGGGTGTAGGGCAGTACCTTGGCTCCGGGGTCTTCGGAGTGGAGGGCGTCGATCATCGCGTCCACAAGGTTCCCGGCGAAGGGCACCTCAAGGGAAACATCCTGGTGGACGTAGCTGACATCGACGCCGGTTCCGGCCAGTTCGCGGACGATCTCCAGGACCTGCTCCTGCTGGCCGGGCAGGGTCCGGCAGTCTATGAGGGCTTCTGCCGATTCTGGGATGACATTGTGCTTGTAGCCACCCTTGACCAGGGTGGGGTTGGTGGTGTTCTGGAGGGTGGCGCCCACGAAACGTGACACCGTGCCCAGCTGGTCAAGCAGGCGGTCCGGATTGTCGGCGTCGAACTCCACTCCCGTGAGTTCGGTCACGCCGTCAAGGAACTGGCGCGTGGTGGACGTCAGTTCGATGGGCCACTTGTACTCGCCGATGCGGGTGACGGCCGCGGCCAGGCGGGTGACGGCGTTGTCCGTGCTGATCTGGGAGCCGTGGCCGGCGCGGCCGTGCGCCACGAGGCGGAGCCAGGAGATGCCCTTTTCCGCCGTCTGCAGGAGGTAGGTGCGCTGGCCGCCTATAGTGGCGGAGAACCCGCCCACCTCCGAGATCGCTTCCGTGGCCCCCTCGAAGAGTTCGGGGCGCTTGTCCACAGCGTAGCGGGCGCCCAGGGCCCCGCCTGCTTCCTCATCGGCGAAGAAGGCGAAGATGATGTCCCGCTTGGGCTTCTTTCCTGTCCGGGCGAAGCTGCGCAGGACGGAAAGGATCATGGCGTCCATGTCCTTCATGTCGACGGCGCCGCGTCCCCAGATCAGCCCGTCCTTCAGTTCGGCACCGAACGGGTCCACAGACCACTGGTCGCGAAGGGCGGGGACGACGTCCAGGTGGCCGTGCACCACCAGGGCGCTGGCGGACGGATCCTCGCCCGCCAGGCGGGTCACCACGTTCGCCCTGCCCGGGGCGGACTCGAAGATTTCGGCGTCCAGGCCCACTTCCTCGATCAGCCCGGCGGCGTATTCAGCGGCCGCCCGCTCCCCCGGCCCGGATCCGTCCCCGTAGTTCGAGGTATCGATCCGGATGAGCTCCTGGCAGATCCGGACAACTTCATCCTCGGGCAGGACGTCAGGCATTGAGAGCTCCTCGTTAGCGAATGACTGGCTGGCACGGGCGGAAACCGCTGCCCTCAGCCTACCCATATGGCCCGATTCGTTGTTCCCGGAAAGTCGTGTTAGAGTTTTTCTCGCTGCTTCGGAGAGGCGCGAAACACCGGAAGGTGTGAACGGGTCCCGGAATACCACCTGCGCGGGTGGCGGAATGGCAGACGCGCTAGCTTGAGGTGCTAGTCCTCGAAAGGGGGTGGGGGTTCAAGTCCCCCTCCGCGCACAAAGGGAAGCCCCGGAAAATCACAGATTTTCCGGGGCTTTTTCGTGCCCTCACCCATACCCTCCCGGGCAGGATGTGTTGGATACGACATCGCCGCAGGTCCCCGTCCTCCGGGTGCGCGTTTCCGCTCTCGTGCCCGGGAGTAGCTGGAGACTGACCGCGGCACGGGCGCCAAAACACCGGATCCGCTCATGCCCCACCTAAGCTGGTCCAGTGGATCCGACTCCCTCCCCCAGCCCCGTCCAAGTCATAGTGGACACCGGTCCGGCTGAGTGGTGGCAGATTCTGGCGGCCCTGGGTCCGCTGGCCGTGCTGCTTGGTGCCCTGCTTGCCGCTTTCATCGGGTGGAACACCCTCCGGCAGCGGACCACGGCCGACGAGAAGGCCCTCGCGCAGAAACGGGAGGCTGACAATCGGGCAGAATGGTGGAAGCGTACGCAGTGGGCGATCGACAGCTCGATGTCCGACGAGCCTGACCGGGCGAAGCTGGGGCTTCGGGTGATGTCGGTGCTGGCCGAGAGCACCCTTGCGGGGCCGGAGGAACTGCAGATCATCACGTCCGCGTGGGTGGACCCGCTGGAAGTCGCCGAGCAAACCCGGGCGGAATTGCGTCAGCAGGCGCGTCCGGGCAGGGTGGACGACGGGCCGGAACCGGGCGACAATGAATCAACAACCAAGGATGAGGTGTAGGAGGCGATGAGCATGATGACCGCCCCGGAATCAGACCGCGACCATGACTCAAACGGCGCCGCGGTGAAAGAACCCAAGCATGCCGCTGGCTCCCCGAAACTCTCCCACCGGCCCGCGTCCTATGACCGCGGTGTGCAGATTGCGGCCGCTCAGTTGAGGCTCGTGACTGACCGCCGGCTCGGAAGAACCACTCCGGAGTGGATCAAGGAACTCGCCCGGGAAGAACCGCAGGCGTCATAACACGAACTTTCCACACGGAAGAGCCAGCTCCACCGCGAACGGGGGCTGGCTCTTCTTGTTGCGGAGTCTGCTACGTCAACATTTGAGCCGGCCAGGGCCGCCAGCAGCCTGTCCCCCATTCAAAACAGCTGTAGTGCCTCCTGCAACATCCGGTGGCCCTGGGACTCAAAGCGCTCGTCGCCGATCAGGTATGCCCAAACGGCCGTGCCCACAGCTTCACGCAGCAGGTCAATCCGCCAGACAACGTTGTGCCGGGGGTCGTCACCGTACCCGTCGATAAAAGCTGCTTCGAGGCCCGGGCAATGCTGCCACTGCTGGACCGCCAGCCTGCAAAAGTCAGTGGCTGCAGGACGGAAATCGAAGCGGCCGAAGTCTATTGCCCTGACCTCCGCTCCATCGCTGAGCCAGTTCCGGGGCTGCCAGTCCCCGTGCGTTGGCACCACTTCCCTGCAGCCCGGCCGGTACTCTGCAAGGCGCCGCCGGACTTCGCACTCCACCTCTGCTTCGATACGGTGTTCCCGGTCCAGCCAACTCAAGGCCTTAGCCGTGGCCGCCGGATCGTATTCCTCGTCAGCCCGCGAGTCCTGGCTATGTAGTGTCTTCAGGATCTTGCCGGCCTGTGCGTGCGTATCCCCGTCCAGTTCAAGTCCGGTGCCCCCGACCAGTTTCCCGTCCAGGTACTCAAGAACCAGAAGGTTCAGCTCCCGGCTGGAGTACAGCAGCCGCGCCACCCGGCCCTGGCTGACCAGGGGCCCGGTGTAGGAGGAGTGGGCCCTGATTTCCCGCCCAATATGGTGATTGTTTTGCGCTGCAGCTTTGACGATGACATCCGTATCGCCGTCGCGTACGTGTAGTACTTTGGTGTCCACCTGGCCCCATGACAGGTCAGCGATGAGCTCAGGCGAGCCGTGCCGGGAGCTGACCAATTCTGCCTGCTGCTGTGACAACCGCCCGGCATCCCATCGCCCCATGCGTCGGAGCCTACCAACATGTCGCCGGGAAGCGGAGGTGGTTGTTTTGAATAACCTGCGTGCCCACCATGGAAACGTGGACATGAAGCACAGCCGGCACGGACCTGCGTTTGCGCTGTGCCTGCTGAGCCTGCTTTGCGGCACTGCGGGGTGCGTCTATGACTACCCCGAACCCTTGGAGCCAACTGCTTCCGGACCGCCGGTTACGCCAACAGCTGGCAGCCCGTCCCAAACAGCCACCCTCGAGCCTTACAGCGATTCGCAGATCCTGGAGCAGGAGGCCCAAAATTACGCTGAGTTGTACCGGCTCCTTAGGGCATCGCCGGGTCCAGCCCTCCTCTTTGAGGTAGGGCCACTGGACGGACCTGTCAGGGGCTTCGGCGCGACGGCTGCGGTGCCTGCGTCCGGGCAGTACACCGTCACAGCAGCCTGCGTCGGCGCCTCCGGGGCGAAGGTCTCGGTAGGCCAGGAGCATCCAGGGGCCCCTTTTCGGCCGGTGGAACTCGCGCTGGACTGCACCGGAACCACGTCCGAAGTTATGACTCTTCAACAGGGGTCCGTGTTTGCTCATCTGGTGTTGCCCGGCCCGGGAGATACGCCTTGGACAGGGGCAGTGGGCGGCGTCCGTGTGACTGGGGCCGGTTGACGCGTTTAACGTTCCCTCTGTGCTTACTCCCCGGCGTCCTTGGACTCGGACCGGTATCGGTAGCCCGTCGCAGCGCAAAAATCATGATCAGATAACACCCGTCGAGCTGCCATTACGTGTCCGTAACCCTTGGTGCCCGAGCAGCTTTCAGTGGCACACCTGCTCCTACACTGAGCCATGGATACGATCACTGGTGTGGCCCTGATTATCGGGGCCGCCTTGGCCTGGATAGGCATGACGGTTTTCGTGATCCTGAGGCTGCGGCGCCGCCGGAATGGGTCGACGCTCGTGGCCTCCGCTCCCCGGTCTGCTGACAGCGGAAGCCTGCACTACAGGCCCTGGCGGCGCGTCCGTCCAGCGACGACGCAAATTTCCCCGCGGCGCCACCACAGACTGCGCCTGAAAAAAGTCCGGTGATGGCCCCTTCGCTCTCCGCCGCAAATCCCAACAGTTTGCTGGCAGCAAAAAGCCCGCCTCCAGGGAAGCGGGCTTCTTGCTGCTCAGGCCGGGGCTAATAGCCAACCGGCCGGTCGAAGCGCTGCCCGGCAGGGTTGGACGGCAGGATCGCCATGACGACCAGGGCCAGTGCGCCGAGGAATGGCACCAGGATCAGCAGGGCCAGCCAGCCGCTCAGGTTGGCATCATGCAGTCGGCGGACCAGCAAAGCGATGGACGGAACAATGACGGCCAGTCCCCATACGATCAAAAGGATGCTGCCCACGAGCGCTCCGGGGCCGGGAACCGGCGTGCCGTCGGCTGTCACCGTGGACCCGGCAGCGCCGGCCACGGAGGTGATGATGTTGAGGACGACGCCTACGGCAAAGGCAACAAGCGCCCACCACCAGTATTCGCTCCGGCTGGCCCGGCCGGAGAAGGTGGCGTACTTCTTGAAAAAGCGCCGGACGGCCAAGGGCAGCGTGGCCCCGTAGTAGGGCGCCCACAGCGGCGGCTCCCCGGCCGTGCCGGGCTGGTAGGACTGTTGGTGCTGGCTCGGGTATTGCGGATAGCTCATGGTTTCCCCCGGAAGTTGTTAAGTGATGAGACCAGCCCATCCTAGGACCACCCCGCGCCCAAATTCCTTTCGATGGATAAACTTCACCAAATATTTCCCCGGCTTTACCGCTGGCAAGTGCCGCCCGCCCGCGGCACCATGGGCAGATGAAGGAGATGACGACGACGGATGCCATTCCTGGCCACGTGGTCCTGCTGGGTGATTCCATCTTTGACAATGCCGCCTACGTTGACGGAGGCCCCGACGTCGTTAACCAGTTGAGGCAGGAACTGCCGTCCTGGCGGTGCTCGCTGTTGGCCCTCGACGGCGACACTATAGAGGGCGTCCACCGGCAGCTCCGGGCGCTGCCCGGGGACGCAACCCATCTCGTGGTCAGTGCCGGCGGGAACGATGCCCTTGGCTATGCCCCATTGCTGGAGGAGCAGGCCCCCTCGGTTGCAGGGGCGCTCGCAATGCTGGCACGGGCACGGGAAAGGTTCGCCGCGGAATACGACGCCATGTTCAAACAGTTGGCGGCAACCGGCCTGCCCTGCGCTGCCTGCACCATCTATGACACGCCCCCATCCGGACCAGACCATCCGGTCCTCAAGGCAGCTTTGTGCCTTTTCAATGATCCGATTACCAGGGTGGCCTTCTCCCGGCAGGCAACCCTGATTGACCTCCGCCTGATCTGCAGTGAAGACGGGGATTACGCGAACCCGATCGAACCCTCGTCACAGGGCGGGCTCAAGATCGCCAAGGCCGTGGCTGAGTTCGCGCGAATGCCGCAGCAAAGCGCGAACTCCGTTGTGGTGCTGGGGCGGCCGCAACAGCAGTACCCGCTGTTCTAATGGGGCCTTAATCTCCGCGGATGCCTGCCCCGTTTCCCCGGGTCTGCACCGGATACTGCCGGACGGTACTGAACCCGGCGGTGCTTTATGCGCTCCGCGCGCTTCTGCTGTCGGCGCGCCTTGCGCTCCGAACGGTCGATGGCCGAAAGGATGCTCAGCGTCACCGTGACCCACAGCAACGCTGCCAAAAACACCAAGCCAATTTCCATCTCAGTGCCCATGCTTAATTTTAGGCTGCCGGGCTCCCGCCGGCGGGGCTGCGGCGACAATTTATGAGCCGTCCCGCCGATCAGGGTAATCACCACCTAGAACAGGCCCAACTCCCGAACGGCAGCCAGAACGTCCGGGACCTTAATCGCCAGCAAAGCAGGGTCCGGCTCCGCTGAGAACGTGTCACCCCGCCGCAAATCCGCACGAGTCAGGACAATATGCGGGCCCGGTGGCGGCCCCCAGATTTCAGGCGGCGCGGGCCCGAACAGCACCACAGAGGGGGTGCCGTACGCCGAGGCCAGGTGCGCGGCCCCGGTATCCGCAGAGATCACCAGGCGTGCCGCGGCGATCGTCGCCGCGAACTCCCCCAGCGAAAGTTCACCGGCCAGCACAGCCCCGGGCGGGAGGCCGGCCCGGCGGCACACGTCCACGGCCCTGTCCTTCTCCCCGCTGCCCCCCGTAAAAACGACCTTGTGGCCAGCTTCCACGAGTATGGCGGCAACCGCAGCGAAACGCTCAGCCGGCCACAGCCGGCTGCCGTAGGCTGCCCCGACGTGCAGGACCGTGGCGCCGGGAACGGGGCTCGGGACGTGCGGCGGGTGCAGCCCTACATCCAACGGGTCCGCGTCGATGCCATGCCACTCCAAGAGCCGGACCCAGCGTTCCCGTTCATGCAGTTCCGCGCGCCACGGCGGGCCCTCCCGGTCCGGGCTTCGATGCCCGATGGTCCGCCGGGCCTTGAGCGCGTCGATCCGTCCCTGGCTTTCCGGGCCGCTTCCGTGCAGATTGACCGCGACATCCACCACTCCCGCTTCCATAGCAAGCGGCTCGTCAAGGCCGTGTGTGGGCAGCAGCTCGTAACCGCCCACCAGCCCCAAAGCTTCCGAAAGCCACCCCTGCGCCGCATACCGAAGCCTGTGTTCGGGATACGCCCGCCGGAGCGCCTTCAGCGCCGGGACAGCAACCAGGAGGTCACCCAGCTTCAGGGCACGCAGGACCAAAAGCTCCGGTTTTCCATCGAGGACGTCGCTGCCACGTTCAAGGTTCTGCCCCACGCTCACGCGCCCTGCCTGACTGCTGCCGTTGCCATCAGGCTCCGCACATCCTCGTACACATCACGCACCGGGACGCCTGCAACAATGGAGTCGTTGTGCACGCAGCGCGGGGCGGTCCAGCCTACCTGCGTGACATCAATGCCGCAGGTGGGGCACGTGGTCACCCAGGCGGCATGGATCCGGTGCAGGCTTCGGCCCAGTGCCCCAGCATTAATAACGTTTCCTGCCCAGAAGATCCCTACCGTGGGCACACCGAGGGCCTGGGCAAGGTGGCGCGGGCCGCTGTCATTTCCGACCACCACGGCGGCTTCCGCCATCAGGGACACTAACCCGGCCATGTCCAGTGCCCCGGCCACCGAGGTGACGGCTGCCGATGCCGCCTGTTCCGCAATCTGCTCCGCCAGTTCCTGCTCGCTCTTGTCCCCGACGATCACCACCCGGCAGCCGTCGGCTGCGCAGGCGCCGGCAAGTTCGGCGAACTGCCCAACCGGCCAACGACGGCGGGGATCAGTCGCGCCGGGATGGATCACCACGAGGGGCTGGCCGCCGTCGTCCGTTCCGTTATATTCGCCGCGCAACTTTGCGTGAGGTTCGAGGCGGGCCTCGAGGTCAACCGGGAACGCGCCGGCGAACCCCGCCACCTCCACCGCCCGCAGGGGTTCGTGCTGGTAGTAGAGGTATGGAACAGTCCGTTCCAGGCTGGCGGCGTCGGGCGTCCGGGTGCCCACCGTGTGACGGGCTCCGAGCCGGAGCAGGAAAGGGTTTGAATATCTGCCCCCGCCGTGCACCTGGACGGCGAGATCGAAGTGCCGGGCCCGCATGTCCGCAAAAAAAGCCTCCAGCGCTTCCGGGTCTTCATCACCGGGACGGACTCCCTCTGAATACGGGAGTATGCACACCTCGTCCACCGGACTTTTCACTGCCGTAAGCAGCGACTTATGGATTGGTGAGCCCAAAAGGGTCAAGGTGGCATCCGGATATGCCGCCTTTAGGGCGGCCATGGCCGGGATGGCGAAGATCAAGTCGCCCAAACCGCCGCCCCGCAACACAGCGATCCTGGACACGGAGTCGAACTTTTCCAGCACCGGGCCGACTCCTAGGCCAACCTGCCCGGCACCACCGAACTCTGCAGTGAGCTGCTCCACATACGCCCCTTCGCTTCGGGCGGAGACCGCGCCGCTTGCCGCGGGCCTCCGCTGCCTGCGCGGCCATGCTACCCGCCAGGTGTGATGGCCGCCTCCCCTGAACCCGTACCCAGGCGGGGGCAAATATACTCCGCTTATTGGGGAATAGCCGTCCGATGCTGTACGTTTCATACGCGACAGGCGAACCAAAGAAAAGAGAAGCACCCAAAGTGGCAACCGATTACGACGAACTGCGCTCCGACGTCAAGGAATCGCAGGACAACTCCCTCGAGCAGCTCCAGACAGCAAATGCTCCCGACGCGCGCAGCGTCGTCCTTGAGCTGGATGAAGCTGACGGGCTCGACGGCGCCGGCGTTCCCGGTGGCGAATTCGTCGCCGAGGAGCTCGTGGTACAGGTCATTCCGCAGGCTGACGACGAGTTCACCTGCTACTCCTGCTTCCTTGTCCGCCACCGGTCGCAGATTGCCCGCCAGAAGGATGGGCACAGCTACTGCACCGAGTGCGAGGGCTAGGAAGACAGGCCAGACGCGGCGCTGCGGATTAGTCCGTGGCCCCGCCGGCTCGAATGGCACGCTGCCCGGCAGCGTGCCATTCCGCTTTTAAGCCGGCGTCAAGGCAGCGTCCAGCAGCCGCTAGTACTGTAGGTGGCTATGGAATTGTGGCAAACCCTGGTCGAATCGCTCCGCCGTACGGAGGTTCCGGCCATTACCTTCCAGGAGCTCCTGCTGGTGCTGCTCGTGGCAACGGCGCTTTCCATTCCCCGGCGCTCCTGGCGGTACTTTGGCCTGCTGGCAACAGCGGTCCACGAGATGGGCCACGCCTTCGCCGCAGTCACCAGCGGGCAACGGCTGTCCGGCATCAGGCTTCGGCTCGACCATTCCGGAACCACCACCAGCTACAGCCGGAGCAGGGCCGCGGCGGCCTGGTCCTGCTTCTGGGGTTACCCCGTGCCCGCCATCGTCGGCGCCGGATTCGTGATCGCCGGTTTCAGCGGATGGGGACCGGCAGCGATTGCGGCCAGCATCCTTGTCCTGGCGGCATCCATGCTCTTCCTCCGGAACGTGGCGGGATTCCTTGTCACCGCCCTTGCCATTGCCTGTGCGCTGGCCCTCATCCTGCTGGTGCCGGACGCTTTCGTGGGCCATGTCGCCGTCGTCCTGGGCGTGGCCATGCTGGTGGCAGCCGTCAGGGACCTTTTCAAACTGGCAAACGTCCACCTCCGCCGCAGGGACCGGCTGGGGACGTCCGACGCCTACCTCCTGTACCGCGCCACCGCCGTGCCGTCCGCTGTATGGATTGCCCTGTTCGCCGTTCTTGTGGCCGTCTCCTGGTTGGCCGCCTGGCAGCCCATCTCCCTGATCCTTGCCCGGGGCGCCTAGGCTAGTGCCATGAGCCAGGAAACGGACAGCATCCAGCAGGCCGCCAGCGGCACGACGGCGGACCACAGCACCCGCGGCGCGTACGTGACCGGGGGTGCCGAATTCACCCGGGATACCAACTACATCGAGGACCGGATCACCCGGGACGCCAGGCCCGGGGACAACGGAGAGCCGGGCTGGCCGGTGGAAGCGGGGCGTTACCGCCTCATTGCAGCGCGGGCATGCCCCTGGGCCAACAGGACTGTGATCGTCCGGCGCTTGCTGGGCCTGGAGGACGCCATTTCCCTGGGACAGCCTGGCCCCACCCATGACGCACGTTCCTGGACGTTCGACCTCGACCCGGGCGGCGTGGATCCTGTCCTGGGGATCGAACGGCTCCAGGAAGCATATGTCAAGCGTTTCCCGGGATATCCCCGCGGCATCACGGTCCCCGTGATCGTGGACGTCGCGAGTGGAGAGGGGGTCACGAACAATTTCCCACAGATCACCCTCGATTTTTCCACTGAGTGGACCGAATTCCACCGGCCAGGGGCGCCAAGGCTCTACCCGCAAAATTTGCGCGAAGAGATCGACCAGGTCAATAAGAGGGTGTTCACCGAGGTGAACAACGGGGTCTACCGGTGTGGCTTTGCCGGGTCCCAGGAGGCCTACGACTCAGCCTATGAGCGTTTGTGGGCCGCCCTGGACTGGCTGGAGGACCGGTTGTCCCGCCAGCGCTACCTGGTGGGAGACACCATCACGGAAGCAGACGTCCGGCTTTTCACCACGCTGGCGCGCTTCGACGCCGTCTATCACGGCCACTTCAAATGCAACCGCCAGAAGCTCACCGAGATGCCGGCCCTCTGGGCTTCCGCAAGGGATCTGTTCCAGACGCCTGGCTTCGGGGACACCACGGACTTCGTGCAGATCAAGCAGCACTATTACATCGTCCATGAAGACATCAACCCCACCGGGATCGTCCCTGCCGGCCCCGACCTTGGCGGCTGGCTCGAAAAGCACGGCCGCGAGGCGCTGGGCGGGCGGCCTTTCGGGGACGGGACTCCCCCGGGCCCCGTCAGGAAGGGTGAGGAAGTGGCAGCAGGACACGGAGCCGGCCACTAGAAGGAAAGCGTTTTCTGGATAGACTGTCCCGGTGCAGACACCCCACGGCTTCGTAGCGCCCGGTTTTGACAACGTCCTGGACCTGTTCGAGTCCTTCCTCGCCGAGAATCCCGGCTACAGCGCCCAAGTGGCTGCCTATCATCACGGGACACGCGTTGTAGACATCACGGGCGGCCCCGACATTAGCCCGGATACCCTCACCGGGGCGTACTCCTGTTCCAAAGGCGTGGCAGCGATGGTCGTGGCCCTGCTGGTACAGGACGGACTCCTTGACCTGGACAACACCGTGGCCAGCTACTGGCCCGAGTTCGCTGCACATGGCAAGGACCGGCTGCTGGTCCGCGAGGCCCTGTCCCACCAGGCGGGGCTGATGGGCCTTGAGGGAGGGTTCGGCCTGGACGAGTTCACCACGCCTGCTGCTGCGGCACGGCTGGCTGCGGCCAAACCCACCTGGCAGCCGGGACGCCAGTTCGGCTACCACGCCCTGACCATCGGGATCCTCATGGAGGAGCTCTGCCGGCGTGCGGCGGGCGAATCGCTGCAAAGCGTCTATGAGCGCCGGATCCGCAAGCCGGAGAACGTCGACTTCTTCCTGGGCCTGCCGGTAGACCTGGAACCGCGCTACCGTAACGTCCTCTACCAGGAACCGGCCGGGCAGCCCTGGCTCGATCCACTCAGTTTGGATGGCCTGAACAGCAACGCTCCGGTCAGCACCATCATGGAGCTCCCCAACATCCGCAGCGTCCGCGCGGCAGGAATGTCAGCAGCCGGCGGCGTAGGATCGGCCGAAGGCCTCGCCAGGCTCTATGCTGCCGCCACCACCGGCGCGGAGGGCGAGTCGCCGTTCCTCACTTCCGAAACAATTGACCTGATGGCGGAGGAACAGGTGTGGGGGCTCGATCGGTCCTCAGGGCTGGACAACGCCTTCGCCGTCGTCTTCATGAAGCCGCACCCCTCCCGGAACTTCGGCAGCCACCGCGCTTTCGGCCATGAAGGGGCCAGCGCCGCGTTGGGTTTTGCCGACCCGGCCTACTCCTTGTCCTTCGGCTACATCCCCCGCCGGCAGGAGGACGGACGCACCCCTGGAAAGGCCCACCGGCTCGCTGCAGAGGTACGCCGTTCGGCGGCTGCATTGTCCTAGGAGTACCTCGGCAGCCCACTTTTCGCGTGCTTTTCCGGGCCTGACCAGCGGCTTTGGACGCTCCCGGAATGCGCCATAGTGTGGAACGGATGGGTAATACTCAAGTACGGCAGCAAGTCCGGTGGGCCAGGGGAACCCGTCTTCTGAAGCAGTCGTTGGAAGGACTGTCGGCGGCATTCGCCGCCCAGCGGCTTCAACTGGCGGCGAAGGCCGCCGTTGCGGCCGGACTGGCTTTCGCCATCGCGCCGTTCATGCCGGGAGCCGCCGCCAACTATCCCTACTACGCACCGCTGGGCGCTTTGGTGGCGATGTACCACAACGTTGCCGGCTCCGTAAGGCAGGGCCTGCAGGCCCTGGTCGGGCTCGCCCTGGGCATCGGCATCGCCATCGTCCTGGTCACCATCACCGACCCGTCCCCGCTCGCCGTCGCAGCGCTAATGGGGATTGGTGTGCTGCTGGGTGGACTCCCCCGCATCGGGTCAGGCAGCGATTGGATTCCGACGGCGGCCCTGCTGGTCCTGCTGGTGGGCGGTAGCAATGCGGACGACTTTTCGTTCGGCTACCTGCTCCAGATGGGCGTGGGCGTTTCGGTGGGCATCGCCGTGAACTTCCTGCTTTGGCCGCCGCTGCACTTCAAGGCAGCAGCAGCCAGCCTGGACGATCTCCGGCGTGCCCTCGGCCGGCAACTGACCGATATGGGAACGGCCTTGAAGGAGGAGTGGCCTCCGGAGCATGAAGACTGGTCCCGCCGATCGGACGAACTTGCGGAGGCTGCCCGTTCCGTCCGGCACCTGGTCAACGAAGCGGACGCAAGCCGCCGGGCGAATCCCCGCCGGAAACGCCACCCGCGGGACGTGGACCTTGACTACCGGACCCTTCGTGAGCTTGAACGCGTGACTTTCTACATCCAGGACATGACCGATGTGCTCTCGGACGTGATCTGGGTCAGCGACGTGCCTTACGCGGTGCCGGTGCAGGACAGCGGCCCGCTTGCTGATGCCTTGACGGCGACCGGTGAGCTGCTGCACTCGTACAGCGACAGCGATGAGCCGACGCAGTGCGAGCGGTTCCAGGCAGCGAGGGATGCGGTGGAGGCCAGTATGGCCGCCACCGCATCCCGGAAAACAACGGGCGGCACGGTTCCGGCGTCGGAATCGATCCTGCTGAGCCTCCACCGCATCCTGCGGGCCGTCCGGCCAGCCGACTAAAGCGCGCTGACGGAACCGCTGAAATGGCGTCGGCCGGACCGGGGGTTCCAGGCGACAAAGCCCGAACGCCGCCAGGCCCCCGAATCGGTCTGCTCGCTTCCGATCTCCAGGGCCACCCTGCACGGGAGGAACACCGGCGCGTCGAAATCGACCTCCCAGGTGAAGGAATCGCCGCGGACGGAACCGACGTCGGCGAGCGCCCGTGAGGCCAGGTACATGCCATGGGCGATGGAACGCCGCATACCCAGGGCTTTCGCCGACAGGACGCTGAGGTGGATCGGGTTGAAGTCGCCGGACACGGCGGCGTACGCCCGTCCTGCGTCCACACCCAGTTGCCACAGCGCGGTCGGATCCGGCGCCTTGAAATCGCCCTTCGGCGGTGCCGCCGAGGGCTTATCGACTCCGGGCAGGAACACCCCCTTGGCCAAATATGTGGAGGTTCCCCGCCAGGAGATGTCCTCTTTTCCTGCGAGGCGCACCTCCGCGACGACGTCCACTTGCGTACCTGCGCGGTGACCCCGGAGGTTCTCCACCCTGGCCGTGATGTCCAAGGCGTCCGTGAACAGGACGGGCGAGCGCTGTTCCACGCTGTTGTGCAGGTGGATCATGCCCAGCAGGGGCAGCGGGAAGTCATCCCTGTTCATCACGCTCATGGCCACCGGGAAGGACAGGGCGTGGATGAACCCGGCGGGCAGGACGTCACTGGCCGTCTCTCCCAGCAGGTGCTGGTAGGCGGTCAGGTTGGCCACATCCACGGTCACGCCACGGACTTCATGGCTCTCCGACGGAAGGGCCGCCTGGTCGTGGGTCCCCAGCAGCCGGCGCCTGGCCGCTTGGGCGGCCGCGTTGACATACAGCTTTGACAGCGACGGCATGTCGCCGAGGATGACCGGCTGCGCGGGCGTCATGCCCCCACCATGTTCTGCCCGCAGACCCGCAACACCTCACCGTTGATGCCCCCGGCGGCGTCACTGGCGAGGAACGCTATGGTTTCGGCGACGTCGGACGGCTTGCCGCCCTGCTGCAGGGAGTTGGCCCGGCGCGCCACTTCCCGCAGGGCGAACGGAATCCGGTCGGTCATTTCGGTCTCGATGAACCCCGGCGCGACGGCGTTAATGGTGCCACCGGCAGTCACCAGCAGTGGTGCCGTTGCGCGGACCATCCCCATCACTCCCCCCTTGGACGCGGCGTAGTTGGTTTGCCCCCGGTTGCCGGCAATGCCGCTGGTGGAGGCAACAGAAACAATACGTGGTGCCGGCCCGAACTGTTCAGATGCGAGCAGTGCCTCGTTGATCCGCAACTGGGCGGAGATGTTGATGTTGATCACCGAACTCCAGCGCCCGTGGTCCATGTTGGCCAGCAGCTTGTCCCGGGTGATGCCTGCGTTATGGACCATGATGTCCAGCCGCCCATGCCGCTGCACGGCATGTTCCAGGATCTTCTGGCCGGCGTCTTCCCGGGTGATATCCAGCTGGAGGGCGGTCCCCTTCACCGCATTGGCCACAGCAGCCAAAGAGTCTCCTGCCGAGGGCAGGTCCACCAGCACCAGCGTTGCGCCGTCGCGGTGCAGCGTGCGGGCAATCTGGGCGCCAATACCCCTGGCGGCCCCGGTTACCACGGCCACCTTGCATGCCAGCGGCCTCTCGACGTCGTCCGGAAGGCTTCCGGCGGCGCTGGATACGGTCAGGAACTGGCCGTCCACATAGGCCGAACGGCCGGAAAGGAAGAACCGCAGCGCAGCCAGAACAGAAGGACTGGCTGCCTCCACTCCCCCGGCGAGGAGGATACCGTTCCCGGTGGCACCGGCACGGAGCTCCTTTGCCAGGGAGCGGAGGAACCCGTCGACGCCCTGCCGGGCAGCGGCCGCCGCCGGCGTGTCTGCCTCCCGGGACGGGCGCGAAACGGTCACCACGCGGGCAGAGGGGCCGAGGTCCCGGAGGGAGCCCGCTGCGGCAAGGACCGGCTTCTCAAGATCCTGGGGATGTGCCACCTCGTCCAAGACCAGAATGATGGCGCCAAGCTTTTCCCGCGGTACGGCATGCCGCTGGACATCGAGGTCCCATGACAAAAGTTCTGCGGCCAGTTTGTCGGCCGCTGCCGATTCACCCAGGACTACAACAGGTCCGGTAACCAGCGGTTGCCCGGGTTCATACCTGCGCAGGACTGCCGGCTGCGGCAGTCCCAGCTTCCTGGCCACATTCTTGCCGAGCCCCTGGTTCACCAGCTGGGCGTACTTGTCCGTCATCAGGTTCCCCCTACAGCGATTCGAGAAGAGCGACGACGCCCTGTCCACCGGCCGCGCAAACAGAGACCAGTCCCCGGGCCGGGCGACCGTCGACGCTGCCCTTTTCGTGCAGCTGTTTGGCGAGTGAGGCCACAATCCTGCCTCCGGTAGCGGCGAAGGGGTGCCCGGCTGCCAGCGACGATCCGTTGACATTGAGGCGTGCCCGGTCGATCTTGCCGTATGCCCCGTCCAGGCCGAGCCGGGTCCGGCCAAATTCCTCGTCCTCCCAGGCGGCAAGCGTGCTGAGAACAGTGGCGGCGAACGCCTCATGGATCTCGAAGTAGTCGATGTCCGCCAGGGTGAGGTTGTGCCGGGCCAGCAGCCGGGGCACAGCGAAGACCGGCGCCATTAGCAGCCCGTCCTTGCCGTGCACAAAGTCCACCGCAGCGGCCTCGGCGTCCACCACCGCGGCGAGCTTGGGAAGGTCACGGGCGTCGGCCCACTCGTCCGAGGCCAGCAGGACGGTGGAGGCGCCGTCGGTCAGAGGGGTGGAGTTGCCGGCCGTCATGGTCGCATCGGAGCCCAGGCTCCTGCCGAATACCGGCTTCAGGGACGCCAGCTTTTCCCTCGAGGTATCAGCCCGGAGGTTGCCGTCCCGCGTGAGCCCGCGGTATGGCGTGATGAGGTCGTCGAAGAATCCCGAGTCGTATGCCGCGGCAAGGTTCCGGTGGCTGTTCAGGGCCACCTCGTCCTGCGCCTCACGGGAGATCTTCCACTGCGCCGTGGTGAGCGCCTGGTGTTCCCCCATTGAAAGGCCCGTCCGCGGTTCAGCGGTACCCGGCGCCAGCGGGGCCAGGTCCTTGGGCCGAAGGCGGCTGAGGATCTGCAGCCGCTGGGGAAGGGTCTTGGCGCGGTTAAGGTCCAGGATCACTTCCCGGAGCCCCTCGCTCACCACCACCGGCGCATCGGAGGCGGAGTCCACGCCGCCGGCAATTGCCGAGTCGAGCTGTCCCAGCTTGATCTTGTTCGAAAGCCCCACCACGGTTTCCAGTCCCGTGGCGCAGGCCTGCTGCAGGTCATAGGCCGGTGTCTCCGGGGACAGGGCCGAACCCAGGACTGCCTCGCGGGTGAGGTTGAAGTCCCTGGAGTGCTTCAGAACCGCACCGGCCGCCACCTCGCCCAGCCGTTCATCCTGGAGCCCGAACCGTGCGATTAGGCCGTCAAGGGCCGCCGTCAGCATGTCCTGGTTGGAGGACTTGGCGTAGGCGGCACCGGCACGGGCAAACGGAATCCTGTTTCCTCCCACAACCACCGCCCTGCGGAGGGCGGGGGTTGAACCGGCTGCGGGGCCGTTGATGGACGGTCCGTCATTGGACATGGCTGTCTCCTCTGGTCACAAGCAATTACCGATACCCAGCGTACCTGATACGCTGAGTATCGTGAATATTTCAGAACCCTTCCCTGACGCGTCACCTGCCGGGGCAACCGAGGACGGCAGATCGTCACGCTGGCAGACCCACCGGGAGGAGCGGCGGCGCGAACTGATCAAGCAGGCGCGGCGCGCGGTCCACGCGCTGGGCAGCGACGCCTCCATGGAAGACATCGCCGCGGCTGCTGGAACATCCAAGTCGGTTTTCTACCGCTACTTCGGAGACAAGGCCGGCCTGCAGCAGGCCGTGGGTGAGGTAGTCCTCGACCAGATGCAGCGCCGCATCCGGGAGGCTGCCCAGAGCGCACTGACGCCTCGGGAGGGGTTGCTGGCGATGGTGGCGGCCTACTTGCAGATGGCCGACACGAGCCCGAATGTCTATACCTTCGTAACCCGTTCCGCTGCCGCGGAGTCTGCCGACGCTGCCCCGGGAGGGCCGGTGTCCGGCGCCTTGGGACACTTCTTTGACGCCGTAGCGGAGATGATCGCAACGCCCATGCGCTCGCATCTGGGCGACGGCAAGGAATCCGTTATCGGTTACTGGCCCAAGGCAGCCATCGGCCTGGTCCGCAATGCGGGCGAACAGTGGCTGAGCACGCCTGATTCCCCCGCAAAGCCGGGCCAGGAAGCCATGGCACGGCAGATCACCGCCTGGCTGTGCGTTGGCATTGCCCCCGAACTGACCCCTTCAAGCACCACCAAACCGCCTGTCAGCACCAGCAAAGGATATTGACATGACCGAAGTAGTGGACCGCCCCGCCGGCAAGGGCCACAAGCCTGCCACCACGGCCCACCCCGTAACCGACCACGCCCAGCCTGCGGTCAACGTTGACGCGCTGGGCAAGCAGCTCCTCGGCAAGTGGGCGGCCGTCCGCCTGCAGTCAAGGGACCTGGCAGGGCGCCCCGAACTCTACAAGATCGAGGGGCTTCCGTTTACGGAGCACCGCGAACGGGTGTCCGGGCAGCTGCAGTACCTTGTGGATAACAGCGCCGTCCACCGCGCCTTCCCCTCCGCATTGGGCGGCTCGGACGACCACGGCGGCAACATCGCCGGGTTCGAGGAACTTGTCGTGGCCGACCCGTCCCTGCAGATCAAGGCAGGTGTGCAGTGGGGCCTCTTTGGTTCGGCCGTCATGCACCTGGGCACGGAAGAACACCACGCCAAATGGCTTCCCGGCATCATGAGCCTGGAAATCCCTGGCTGCTTCGCCATGACCGAAACCGGCCACGGCTCCGATGTGGCCAGCATTGCCACCACCGCCACCTACCACCCGGAAACCGAAGAGTTTGTGGTGCACACTCCCTTCCGCGCCGCATGGAAGGACTACATCGGAAACGCCGCCATCGACGGGCTGGGAGCAGTGGTGTTTGCCCAGCTCATCACCCGGGGGGTCAACCATGGCGTCCACGCTTTCTACGTCGACCTTCGCGATCCCCGGACGAGGGAATTCCTTCCGGGCATAGGCGGTGAGGATGACGGCGTCAAGGGCGGGCTCAACGGCATCGACAACGGCCGGCTGCACTTCACGAACGTCCGCATCCCCCGGGCCAACCTCCTGAACCGCTACGGTGACGTGGCCGCCGACGGCACCTACTCGTCCCCCATCGCGAGCCCGGGCCGCCGTTTCTTCACCATGCTCGGCACCCTGGTCCAGGGGCGGGTTTCCCTGGACGGGGCGGCAGTGGCTGCCTCCAAGGTAGCCCTCAAGGCAGCCGTCCACTACGCCGCCGAGCGCCGCCAGTTCAACGCGTCCAGCCACACGGACGAAGAAGTCCTGCTCGACTACCAGCGCCACCAGCGGCGGCTGTTCACCCGGCTCGCCACCACATACGCCGCCGGTTTCGCCCACGAACAGCTCCTGCAGAAGTTCGACGACGTCTTCTCCGGCGCCACCGACACAGACGCGGACCGCCAGGACCTGGAAACCCTCGCCGCGGCACTGAAACCGCTCAGCACCTGGCACGCCCTGGATACGCTGCAGGAATGCCGGGAAGCCTGCGGCGGCGCCGGCTTCCTGATCGAGAACCGGTTCGCATCGCTCCGGGCGGACCTGGACGTCTATGCCACTTTCGAGGGGGACAACACCGTCCTGCTGCAACTGGTGGCCAAACGCCTACTGGCCGACTACGCGAAGGAATTCCGCAGCGTGGACTTCGGCGTCCTGGCCCGCTACGTGGTGGGCCAGGCCACCGGCGCTGCCATCCACCGCACAGGGCTGCGGCAGGTGGCCCAGTTCATGGCGGACACGGGTTCGGTGCAGAAGGCGGCGATTGCCCTGCGTGACGAGGAAGGCCAGCGCGCCCTCCTCACCGACCGGGTACAGACCATGGTGGCCGAGGCGGCCGCGGCGCTGAAAGGCAGCAACAGGCTCTCGCAGGAACAGGGCGCCGCTCTGTTCAACCGGCATCAGAACGAGCTGATCGACGCAGCGCAGGCCCATGCCGAGCTGCTGCAGTGGGAGGCCTTCACGGAGGCGCTCCGCGACGTCACCGATCCCGGCACGAAAACAGTGCTGACCTGGCTTCGGGACCTCTTCGGACTCAGCCTGATCGAAAAGAACCTGTCGTGGTACCTCATGAACGGCCGCCTCTCCATGCAGCGCGGCCGTACCGTGGGTGAATACATCAACCGGCTGCTGGTGAAGATCCGCCCGCACGCCCTGGACCTGGTTGATGCTTTCGGCTACGGCGACGAGCACGTCCGGGCAGCCATTGCCACCGGCGCCGAGAAGACCCGCCAGGACGAAGCCCGGGCGCACTTCCGGACCCAGCGGGCCAGCGGCAAGGCACCTGTCGACGAAAAGGTGCTGCTGGCCAGGACCGCGGCCGGGCGCCACAGCTGACCCAGGCCCGGCTGCTGACTGAGGACATGACGACGGCGCCGCCTCCCCGCGAGGGAAGCGGCGCCGTCGTCGTTCTGTTGTAAGGAACGGTCAGCGTGCCGCGGGCAGCACCGAGCGGTACACCTCAAGCGTGGTTTCGGTGATGGACTCCCAGGAGAAGTGCTTCTCGGCGCGGAGCCGGCCCGCCTGTCCCATGGCGCGGGCGCGTTCGGGGTCCGACACCACCTCGGTCAGGGCCGCGGCGAACTCGCTGACGAACTTGTCCGGGTCCAGCGGCGTGCCGGTGCCGTCCGTGACCTGCTCCAGGTCCACCAGCAGGCCGGTCTGGCCGTGCTCGACTACTTCGGGGATGCCGCCCGTGGCGCTGGCAACGACGGCGGCGCCGCAGGCCATCGCCTCGAGGTTCACGATGCCCAGCGGCTCGTAGATGGAGGGGCAGGCGAAGGCGGTGGCGTGGCTGAGCACCTGGATCAGTTCATGCCGGGGCAGCATACGTTCGATCAGCACAACGCCGGTCCGCTGGCTCTGCAGGTCCTCGATCAGCCGGGCGGTCTCGGCGGCCAGTTCCGGGGTGTCTGCCGCGCCGAGGCACAGGACCAACTGGACGTCATCGGGCAGCTTCGCTGCGGCCCGGAGGAGGTAGGGCACACCCTTCTGGCGGGTGTTCCTGCCCACAAACACGACGCTCGGCTTGGCGGGGTCGATGCCCAGGGTACGGACGGCGTCGTCGTTTTCGTCCCGGTTCCACAGCTCGACGTCGATGCCGTTGTGCACCACGCGGACCTTGGCCGGATCCACGCTTGGGTAGCTGCGCAGGATGTCCTGGCGCATGCCTTCGGACACCGCGATGATTGCCGCTGCTGCCTCGTAAGCGGTCTTCTCGACCCAGGATGAGAGCGCGTACCCGCCGCCGAGTTGCTCGGCCTTCCACGGACGCAGCGGCTCCAGGCTGTGGGCGCTCAGGACGTGCGGGATGCCGTGGAGCAGCGAGGCCAGGTGCCCTGCCATGTTGGCGTACCAGGTGTGCGAATGGACCAGGTCCGCGCCCTCGACGTCCGGAACGATCCGCAGGTCCACGCCGAGCGTCTGGACGGCGGCATTGGCCGAGCCCAGATCCTCCGGCACGGAGTAGGACGTCACATGGGCGCCATGGTAATCGGCGTCGCGGGGAGCCCCAAAAGCACGAACCTGCAGGTCAACGTGCTTACTAAGCACCCTGCTCAATTCGGCCACATGCACCCCGGCGCCGCCGTAGATCTCCGGCGGGAACTCTTTAGTCACAATGTCTATTCGCACAAGACCCAAGGTAGTCCTTCACGCATAACTGTTCTAGTGTGAAGGAGTCCGGGCATGCCGGACTGTTTGGGGAGATACGAAGGCGTACAGGAGCGACCACTATGCCGTTGAACAAAAAAGTCCTGGCCATTGTCCTCGCAGGCGGCGAGGGAAACAGACTGATGCCACTGACGGCAGACCGCGCGAAACCGGCGGTGCCCTTCGCGGGCAGCTACCGCCTTATCGACTTTGCCCTGTCCAACCTGGTGAATTCCCGCTACCTGCAGATCGTCGTCCTGACCCAGTACAAGTCGCATAGCCTGGACCGACATATTTCCGAGACCTGGCGGATGTCAACGCAGCTGGGCAACTACGTTGCCTCGGTGCCGGCGCAGCAGCGCGTCGGCAAGAGCTGGTTCCTGGGCAGCGCCAACGCCATCTACCAGTCCCTGAACCTCATCCACGACGCCAACCCGGACATTGTGGTGGTGGTCGGCGCCGACCACGTGTACCGCATGGACTTCGCCCAGATGGTGGCGCAGCACGTCAGCAGCGGTGCCAAGGCCACCGTGGCCGCCGTCCGCCAGCCCCTCAATATGGCCAACCAGTTCGGCGTCATCGAGGTGGACCAGAACGATCCGCAGAAGATTGCCGCGTTTGTGGAAAAGCCCGCCTCCACGCCCGGCCTGGCAGCCGATCCCACCCAGTTCCTCGCCTCCATGGGCAACTACGTATTCGACGCCGACGCCCTGGTGGACGCCCTGCACGTGGACGCCGAGCGGCTGGACACCAAGCACGACATGGGCGGGGACATCATCCCCTACTTCGTCAACCAGGGCGAGGCCGGCGTCTACGACTTCACGCTCAACGAGATTCCCGGATCCACCGAGCGGGACCGCACCTACTGGCGTGACGTTGGAACCATCGACTCCTTCTACGACGCGCACATGGACCTGATCTCCCCGCTGCCGGTCTTCAACCTCTACAACTCCGAATGGCCCATCTACACCCGCCAGAGCATCTCCCCGCCGGCCAAGTTCGTCCGCGGCCAGAACAACACCGTGGGCACGGCGCTGGACTCCATCGTCTCCAGCGGCGTGGTCATCTCGGGCGGCGTGGTGGAGGGGTCCGTCCTGTCCAACGACGTCTACGTGGCAACCAGCAGCCGCGTCATCGACTCCGTCCTGATGGACAAGGTGCAGGTGGGTGCGGGCGCAGTCATCAACAGGGCCATCATCGACAAGAACGTCAAGGTTCCCGCCGGGGCAGCCATCGGACTCGACGCCGATCTGGACCGGGCGCGCGGCTACAAGGTCACCGAGTCCGGCATCACCGTCCTCGCCAAAGGCCAGAAAGTTCCCGAGCCCGGGGAAGAGGAGAGGCAGCTGGCAGCCAGGAACCTGCACCTCGTCCCCAACGCGGTCAAGGCCGCCGCGGCACAGTACCCGGATGTCCGGGAGTCCGTAGACAAGGTGGCCCAGACCCACGCCGCTGCCGCGGCTGACGCCGGACCCCGGGCCCGGCTCTCCTAGCTGCTGACTGGCTTTTCCACGGTGGGCGGCACCCGTTGGGGTGCCGCCGGCCGCGTTTAAGCTGCCGCTCCGGGCTGTAAAATTAGCCTAATGAGCTCCCCCGACCTGACCCCTGAGGAAATCCAGGCCTGCCTCAAGGTCCTGAACACCATCCACGCCTATGACGAGGAGCACCCGGACTACGTCTCGGTGCGCCGCGCCACCGGGAAGATGTTCAAGGCCGTCAAGCGGCACCGCCGGGTCACCAAGCGGGACCTCATCGCCGAAGCCGACCGCGCCGTCCTCGCCCAGACGGCAACCGCCGCACCGGACAGGATCGACGACGAAACACGCGGCAACAAGCTCGCTCCCTCCGCCACCGGGAAAGTGGCCGGGCACCTCATCCGGTCCCGGCCGTGCTACATCTGCAAGCAGCACTACACACAGGTGGACGCCTTCTACCACCAGCTGTGCCCGGAGTGCGCTGCCTTCAGCCACAGCAAACGCGATGCCCGGACCGACCTGACCGGCCGCCGTGCCCTGCTGACCGGAGGCCGGGCAAAGATCGGGATGTACATTGCGCTGCGGCTGCTGCGCGACGGCGCCCACACCACCATCACCACGCGTTTCCCCAAGGATGCCGCCCGCCGCTTCGCTGCCATGGAGGACAGCGGTGACTGGCTGCACCGGCTCCGCATCGTGGGCATCGACCTCCGCGACCCCGCGCAGGTTATGGCCCTCACGGACTCCCTCAACGAGGCAGGCCCGCTGGACATCATCATCAACAACGCGGCGCAAACCGTCCGGCGCTCCGGCAATGCCTACAAGCCGCTGGTGGATGCCGAGGACGAGCCCCTCCCCGCCGCGTTGGAGCGGGCCAACGGCGGTCCGGAGCTGCTGACGTTCGGCCACGCGCACGACAAACACCCTTTGGCACTGGCCGGCAGCGTCACGGAGCATCCCGTCCTGGCCGGTGACGCCATCACGTCACTGGCGCTGTCCACGGGCTCGGCTTCACTGGAACGCATCGCGTCCGGGACTGCAATCGACGCCGGCGGACTGGTGCCGGACCTCGCCACGATCAACAGCTGGACCCAGGTGGTGGACGAGGTGGACCCGCTGGAGATGCTGGAAGTGCAGCTCTGCAACGTCACAGCCCCGTTCCTGCTGGTCAGCCGGCTGCGGGAAGCCATGAGACGGTCCACTGCACGGCGCAAGTACATCGTCAACGTCTCCGCCATGGAAGGCCAGTTCTCCCGCGCCTACAAGGGCCCGGGCCACCCGCACACCAACATGGCTAAAGCCGCGCTGAACATGATGACGCGGACCAGTGCGCAGGAAATGCTGGAGACGGACGGGATCCTGATGACCGCCGTCGATACCGGGTGGATCACCGACGAGCGCCCGCACTACACCAAGGTCCGGCTCATGGAGGAAGGCTTCCACGCCCCGCTGGACCTCGTGGACGGCGCCGCCCGGGTCTACGATCCCATCGTCATGGGTGAGGCCGGAGAGGACCAGTACGGCGTGTTCCTGAAGGACTACAAACCCAGCCCCTGGTAGCGGTAAGCTCGCGGCATGAACGCCGAGCCAGCCTCCACTGAACAGCCGCCGTCCGCCGTGCAGAACCTCGAACACCATGAATGCTGGGCCATGCTCCGGACGGTATCCGTCGGCAGGCTCGCCATTGTGGCTGACGGGCGCCCGGACATCTTCCCCATCAACTACGCCGTGGACGGCGGCACGGTGGTTTTCCGCACCGGCGAAGGCACCAAGCTGTCCGGTGCCTCGGGCGACTCTGCCGTGGCGCTTGAGGCCGACGGCGTGGATCCCTCGACGGGCATGGCGTGGAGCGTGGTGGTCAAGGGCACCTCTGCAGTGGTCAGGGGCACCGAGGACGTCCTGGACACCGCCCGGCTGTACCTCTTTCCCTGGCAGGCTGGGCACAAGGACGCCTTTGTCCGGATCACGCCGGACAGCGTGACCGGCCGCCGGTTCAAGGTGACCGAACCCTTGACGTGGTGGACCCAGCACAGCAGCGCTGCAAAGTCCTCGCCGGAATAATCCGGCCAGGGACCCTGAGCTGGGCCGCGGGCGTGGTCAGGCGAGCTGGGTGATCTCCACGCTCACGCTCAGGGCCGAACCGCCGCCGCCGGACAGGATGCCCTTGAGCGGGGAGACGTCGCGGTAGTCCCGCCCCCGTGCCACCGTGACGTGGAAATCGCCGGCGGGCTTGTGGTTGGTGGGATCCCAGCTCCGCCACTCCCCGTCCCACCACTCCAGCCAGGCGTGGGACTGTCCGGCGACAGTTTCCCCGATGCCGGCGCTGGAGCGCGGGTGCAGGTAGCCGGAGACGTAGCGGGCCGGTATGCCGCAGCTGCGCAGCGCCCCGATCGCAAGGTGGGCCAAGTCCTGGCAGACGCCCTGGCGCTGGCCCCAGGCCTCTTCTGCGTTGGTGGTGACGCCGGTGGAACCGGACATGTACGTCATCTCGCCGCGCATCCACGCAAAAATCGCCATGGCGGCCTCGTGCGGGTTCTTGCCGGCAACCACCTGCGGGATGATTCCCAGGACCTCCCCACCGGGGCCGCTGAGCCGGGACTGCGGCAGCCAGTCGCTGAACGTGTTCAGGGTTTCCGGCGACGCGAGGACGTCCCAGCCCACGATGTCCGCCTCGGACGGGATCTTCTCGGCCCGGTGCACCTCGACGGTGATGTTGGAGACCACCTCCAGGTGCTCATGCGGCATCTGCATGTCGAAGGCCGTGACCCTGGTGCCCCAGTAGTCGCGGTAGGTGCTGACGGCCGCCTGCGACGGCGAGACCTTCACCACCGATTCCAGAACCACCTGCTGGGAGTCCGTTAACGGCGTCATCCTGGCCTCGTTGTAGGACAGGGTGACGCGCTTGTTGTACTTGTACGCCGTCTTGTGGGCGATGCTCAGCCGGGTCATGAAACTTCTCCCACCCAGGCCAGTTCGTCCGCCTGATTGAAGTACTTACGGGAAATGGCGTCCGAAGCCTGGGACACTGCCTTCTGCACGCGCTCCATGTGTTCGGGCAGCTCGGACATGAGGTCGTCGGTGCGGTGGAACTCAAGGAACGTGCGGGCCTGGCCAACGATGCGGCGGGCATCGTTGATGAAGCCCACCCGCTGTGCGGAAGGATCGAGTTTGGCCAAGCATTCGTCGGCGTCGCGCAGGGCATAGACGATGGAGCGGGGGAACAGCCGATCCAGCAGCAGGAACTCGGCCGCGTGCTGGTCGCCGAAGGCCGCCCGGCGGGTCCGGAGGAAGGACTCGTAGGCGCCCGCGCAGCGGAGCATGTTCACCCAGGACATGCCTGCGGACAGCACATCCCGGGTGGACAGCATCCGGGCGGTCATGTCCGCGCGTTCCAGGGAGCGGCCGAGCACCAGGAACAGCCAGCTCTCGTCATGGCTCACGGTGGTGTCCGCCAGGCCGCTGACCATGGCGGTGCGTTCCAGCGTCCAGTTGCAGAACCGGTAAGTGCCCACCACGTCCTTGCGGTGCTGGCTCAAACCGTAATACGTGGTGTTGAGGCTTTCCCAAAGGCCGGAGGACACTGTTTCGCGGGCACGCCGTGCGTTCTCGCGGGCAGCCCCGAGGGAGCCGGCGATGGACGTGGCGCTGGTCTTGTCATACGCCAGGGCGTGCAGGAGTTCCGGCAGCCCGAAGTCCTCGTTCTGCGGCCGGGCGCCCATGACGGCCAGGAGTTCCTGAGCCACGCTCTTGCGTTCTTCCATGGGCAGGTGGTTCAGCCGCTCCAGGTGGACGTCCAGGATGCGTGCGGTGCCGTCCGCACGCTCCACGTAGCGGCCGATCCAGAACAGGGATTCGGCAATTCGGCTAAGCATTCGCGGCTACCTCCTGCGGGCCCGAAAAGGGAAAAGACTTCTGCCGGGTTGCATCCCGGCTCACTGCTGCTGCTCCGACTGGCGGTCGCGCCAGTTGCTTTCCACCGGCCACACGGAAACCCGCTCGCGCACCGAGATGGACGGCCGGGGAACGGTTTCCACCGGCATCTGCGGCGAATCGGCCAGGACCCAGGTGTCCTTGGAGCCGCCGCCCTGGCTGGAATTCACGATCAGCGACCCTTCCTTCAGCGCCACCCGGGTGAGCCCGCCGGGCAGCACCCAGACGTTGTCGCCGTCGTTCACTGCGAAGGGGCGCAGGTCCACGTGGCGGGGACCGAACTTGTCGCCGCTGAGGGTGGGCACGGTGGAGAGCTGGAGCACGGGCTGGGCGATCCAGCCGCGGGGATCGGTGATGATCCGCTGCCGGAGCGCGTCCAGCTCGTCCTTGGAGGCGTCCGGGCCGATCACCAGGCCCTTGCCTCCGGAGCCGTCCACCGGCTTGACCACCAGCTCGGCAAGGTTGTCCAGGGTGTACTCCCGGGCCTCCTTCTCCTCGAGGCGGAACGTGTCAACGTTCGCGATGATGGGCTCCTCGCCGAGGTAGTAGCGGATCAGGTCAGGAACGTAACTGTAAACCAGTTTGTCGTCCGCGACGCCGTTGCCCACGGCGTTGGCGATGGTGACCCCGCCGGCGCGGGCGGCGTTGACCAGGCCAGGGCAGCCGAGCATGGAATCGGCGCGGAACTGCAGGGGGTCCAGGAAGTCGTCGTCGATCCGCTTGTAGATGACGTCCACGCGCTGTTCACCGGCGGTGGTGCGCATGTACACACGGTTTCCGCGGCAGATCAGGTCCCGGCCCTCCACCAGCTCCACGCCCATCAGGCCCGCGAGCAGTGTGTGCTCGAAGTAAGCGCTGTTGAACACGCCGGGGGTCAGGACCACCACGGTGGGGTCGTCGACGCCGGCCGGTGCCGTTTTGCGCAGGGCCGACAGGAGCCGGCGCGGGTACTCCTCCACCGGGCGGATGAGCTGCTGGCCGAACGCCTCCGGCAGGCCCTTGGCCATGGCGCGGCGGTTTTCCAGGACGTAGCTGACGCCCGAGGGGACGCGAACGTTGTCTTCCAGGACCCGGAACGTCCCGGCAGCGTCACGCACGACGTCGATACCGGAGATATGCACCCGGACGCCGCCTGCGGGCTCGAAGCCGTGGACCTGCCGGTGAAAGTGCGCGCTGGTGGTCACCAGCTGACGGGGGATCACGCCGTCGGACACCACGGTCATCTTGTCGTACACGTCGTTGAGGAACGCCTCCAGCGCGCGCACGCGCTGCGCGACGCCGCGTTCCAGGACATCCCACTCGGCGGCGGGGATGACCCGCGGCACGATGTCCAGCGGGAAGGGGCGCTCCTCCCCCGCGAAGTCGAAGGTGACACCACGGTCCAGGAAGGTGCGCGCCATCGAGTCGGCGCGGGCACTGACATCAGCCAGGGAGAGCTTACGGAGTGCGTCTGCCACCTGCCCGTACGAGTCCCGTGCCTGCTGGCCTGGGGCGAACATCTCATCGTAGGCTCCGGTCCGGGCTGCGGCCTCGGAGTACTCCTGGAATAGGTCTGGCATGCCCAATAGCCAACCATCTTTTTGTTTCGAACTCATAAACCGGCCTTCATTTGGCGTGTTGGCCGTGGCCGCCGGTTCGCTGTTTCCGCGCCGCATCCGGCACAGTAGGGAGGTGCCTGTCAGCAGAAGCCATCCAGCGCCCGGTGAGGGACAGCCCCGCCGCGCTGACCGGCTGCTCCCTGGGCTGGCCACCGCCGCGGTGGCCCTGGTGGCCGCATTCCTGGTCCACGCGGTGGTTCCGGTCCTGCCGGCGATGACCATGGCCGTGGTGCTGGGAGTCCTGTCGGCGAACCTTCCACTGGCGGGTGTGTGGACCGCGGGACGGGCAAGGCCGGGCCTTGATTTCGCCGGCAAGCACCTGATGCGCGGCGGGATTGTCCTGCTGGGGCTGAAGGTCAGCGTCATGGACGTCCTGGGGCTGGGCTGGCTTTCCCTGGTCCTGATCACCGGGGTGGTGGCGGCGAGCTTCGGCGGCACCTACCTGATTTCCCGGCTCTTCCGGCTGCCACCCGTGACGGCGCTCCTGGTGGCCACCGGGTTCTCGATCTGCGGCGCCTCAGCCATCGGCGCCATCGCCGCCGTGCGGCGCATCCGGCATGTGGACACTGTCCTTCCGGTGGCCCTGGTGACGCTGTGCGGGACGCTCGCCATCGGCGTCCTGCCCCTGCTGGTGCATCCGCTCCAGCTCACCGCTCCCGTCTTCGGCGCCTGGACCGGCGCGTCCGTGCACGACGTCGGCCAGGTGGTGGCCACGGCGCAAACCGCAGGCACCGCGGCGCTGGGCATCGCCGTCGTCGTCAAGCTCACCCGGGTCCTGCTGCTGGCACCGGTGGCCGCCATGGCCGGCACGCACCAGCGCTTCTCGGTCCGCCCGGACAGCGACGGGACGGACGCCAAGCTGCCGCCGGTGGTGCCGCTGTTCGTGCTCGGCTTCGTGGCGATGGTGGGACTCCGGTCCACGGGCTGGGTATCCGGTGAGTGGCTGGAAGCGGGGGCGGTGCTGCAGGATGTCCTGCTGGGCGCGGCGCTGTTCGGACTGGGCTCGGCCGTACGGATCCGGACCCTGCTCCTGACCGGCGGGCGGGCGCTCCTGGCGGCCCTTGCGTCGTGGCTGCTGATTGCCGCCCTGGGACTCGCTGCCGCCCTGCTGATTGCCCGCTGATCCGCGCCCCGGCACCGTGATTAGATAGCTGGGTGTCGAATCAGAATCTGCAGCGCGATGAGGCTGCCGCACGGTCAGCCCTGATCACCACCACCAGCTACGACGTTTCGCTGGACGTGCGGCAGGCGGCGGATCCGGACGTCCCGGGCTACACCAGCCGCAGCGTCATCACCTTCTCCGCCGCAGAGGCCGGCACGTCAACTTTCCTGGACTTCATCGGCGGCGGCGTCCACAGCGTGTTCCTCAACGGCAAGGGCCTGCGGGTGGAGGACGTGGTGGACGGGCCCCGGATCCGGCTGGACAACCTGCAGCTCGAGAACCAGGTCACCGTCACGGGCACCGCCCTGTACAGCCGCTCCGGCGAAGGGATGCACCGCTTCGTGGATCCCGCCGACGGGCAGTGCTACCTGTACACGCAGTACGAACCGGCCGACGCCAGGCGGGTCTTCGCCAACTTCGAGCAGCCCGACCTCAAGGCCACGTTCACGTTCCACGTCATGGCGCCGGCGGACTGGCAGGTGGCATCCAACGGGGTGGAAACGGCACGCACCCTGCTCACCAGTGACCCCGCCACCGCCCGCTGGGACTTCGCCACCACGGAGCCGATGTCCACCTACATCACCACCGTGCTGGCCGGACCCTATTTCAAGGCGGAGGACCGCTGGCAGGCAACGCTCGACGACGGGTCCTCCCTGGACGTCCCGCTGGCCCTTTACTGCCGGGCGTCCATGGCGGAATCCTTCGATGCGGACGAGCTGTTCCGGCTGACCAAAAACGGGCTGGACTTCTTCAACCGGCTCTTCGCCTACCCCTACCCGTGGGGCAAGTACGATCAGGCGTTCGTGCCGGAGTACAACCTGGGCGCCATGGAGAACCCCGGCCTGGTCACCTTCACTGACAGCTACGTGTTCACGTCCCGCGCCACCGACGCCCAGTACCAGGGACGCGCCAACACCCTTCTGCACGAAATGGCGCACATGTGGTTCGGCGACCTGCTGACCATGCAGTGGTGGGACGACCTGTGGCTGAAGGAATCCTTCGCCGACTACATGGGCACCCTGGGCGTGGACCGGGCCACGAATTGGGATAGCGCCTGGGTGAACTTCGCCAACAAGCGCAAGGCCTGGGCGTACGTCCAAGACCAGCTGCCCACCACGCACCCCATCGTGGCGGACATCCCCGACCTTGAAGCGGCCAAGCAGAACTTCGACGGCATCACCTACGCCAAGGGCGCCTCGGTGCTCAAACAGCTGGTGGCGTACGTGGGTTTTGACGCCTTCATCGCAGGCTCGCGGGAGTACTTCCGCAGGCACGCCTACTCCAACACCACCCTGGCGGATCTCCTGGAGGCACTCAGCGCCGCCTCCGGCCGGGACCTGAGCGATTGGGCACGGCAGTGGCTCCAGACCTCGGGCATCTCCCTCCTCGCCTTGGACATCACGTCGGATGCAACGGACGACGGCGCCATCGGCAGTGCGGCTATCGTCCAGGAGGCGGCGGACCCGGTCACGGGACGGGACGAGCCCCGGCCGCACCGGCTCCGGGTGGGGCTGTACGATTTCGACGCTTCCGGCGCCCTGGTCCGCACCGGAAGCGTGGAAACCGACGTCAACGGCTCCTCGACGCCCGTTCCGGAACTGGCGGGCAAGCCGCGGCCTGCGCTGCTGCTCCTCAACGACGACGACCTGACCTACGCCAAAGTCCGGCTTGATCCGGTCTCCCTGGACACTGTCCTGGAGTCACTGGACAGGATCACCGACCCCATGGCGCGGGCCCTGTGCTGGACGGCGCTGTGGAATTCGGCCCGGGACGGGGAAAGCCCGGCCGCACACTACGTGGACGCGGTGGCAGCGTTCGGCCCCGCAGAAACCGGGATCGGGGTCCTGCTGAACATCCTCGAAAACGCCTGCACCGCCGTCGAACGCTACACGCCCGCTGCCGGACGGGAGGGCGTACGGTCCCCGTTCCTGGCGGCTGTCAATGCTGAGCTGGACCGTGCCGTCCCCGGGTCCGACCACCAACTGGCATGGGCCAGGACGGTGGGGACGCTCAGCAGGCATGACCCCGCCCTGCTCCCCCGCCTGCGCGGGCTGCTGGACGGCTCGGCACCCGTCGAGGGCCTGGCGGTGGACGCCGAACTGCGCTGGCATATATGGCACGCACTCGCCGCCAACGGCCAGGCAACCCTTGCCGAACTCGATGCCGAACTGGCGCGGGACACCACCGCTTCCGGGCGTGCCGGCCACGCTACAGCGGTGGCCGCCCGGCCGGACCCTGCCGTCAAAGCCGCCGCATGGCAGGAAGCCGTCCACGGCAACGCACTCTCCAACCAACTGCTCAGCGCCACCATCAGCGGCTTCACCACCGCCCCGGCCGGCCTCCTGGATCCGTACGTGGAACCGTATTTTGAGTGCCTGCGCGGCGTGTGGGACGGGCGGAGCATCGAAATCGCCAGCAGGATTGTCCGCGGCCTGTTCCCCCTGAACCAGGACCTGGCGGAGGGCATGGAACCTGCAGACCACCCGGTGCTCCGCAGGACCGACGAATGGCTGGCTGCGCATGCCGACGCCCCGCGGGCGCTGCGCCGCATCATCGTGGAGCAGCGCAGCCACCTGCTCCGGGCACTCACCGCACAGGCCGCCGTCGTGGTTCCATCCCGCTGACTAGGGAACCCGGTGGAGCCATTCCTCGGTGCCGAACTTCGTGGCCACGCGCTCGCGGGCCAGGGACAGTTCATTCTCGGTGAGTGCTGAGGTGGTGGCCCCGTAGCGCCCGGTGAACACCTCCGCCATGGCCTCGATGATCGCCGTCCGGGCCAGGCCGGTCTGCCGGCGGAGCGGGTCCACGCGCTTCTTTGCGCTGCGGGTCCCCTTGTCCGAGAGTTTCTCCTTGCCGATCCGGAGTACCTCCACCATCTTGTCCGCATCAATGTCGTAGCTCATGGTGACGTGGTGCAGCATGCCGCCGTTGGCGAGCCGCTTCTGCGCCGCGCCGCCGATCTTCCCCTGGTCCGTGGCGATGTCGTTGAGCGGCACGTAGAAGGCCGTGATGCCCAGCTTCTCCAGCGCTGCCATGACCCAGGCGTCCAGGAAGGGGTAGGAGTCGGCGAAGCTGAGCCCGTCAACGAGCGTCTGCGGCAGGTACAGCGAGTACGTGATGCAGTTGCCGGCCTCCATGAACATCGCTCCCCCGCCGCTGATCCGGCGGACCACCTTGATGCCGTGCTTTGCCACGCCTCCGGGGTCCACCTCGTTCCGGACGGACTGGAAGCTGCCGATGACCACGGACGGCTCCTGCCAGTCCCAGAACCGCAGGGTGGGGTTGCGCCGGCCGGCACCGACTTCCTCGGTGAGGACCTCGTCCAGGGCAACGTTGATCTCGGTGGGCAGGACTGTGGGCCGGATGACGTCCCAGTGGTGGTCGGTCCAGGAGGTGGCCTTGGCCAGCGCCCGGCGCACTGTGACGGCCACGGCGTCGGCGGAGAAGCCGAACAGGGCTGCCTCCGCCGGAAGCGCTGCTGTGACGGCCGCGGCGAGCTCGGCGGCAGGCGTGGTTTCAGGCAGGCCGGTCAGCGCACGGTTAATGGCCAGCAGGGCCTCGTCCGGTTCCAGGAAGAAGTCGCCGCTGATGGAGACGTCCACCAGGCGCCCGTCTGCCACCGACAGGTCCGCCACCACCAGTTTCCCGCCCGGCACCTTGTACTCGCCGTGCAGGTTGTTGCTGGAATCAGGATGCGGAAGGGGGTGCTGGCTCATGTCCTCCATCCTGCCGCAGATGGGCCTCCGGTGTTAAAGCAGGAAGGCCCGCACCGTTGCCGGTGCGGGCCTTCCGAAGAAGCTTGGAGGAAGAATTACTTCTTGCCGCCGAAGCCCTTGAAGCGAGCGTTGAAGCGCTCGACGCGGCCGGCGGAGTCCATGATGCGCTGCTTGCCCGTGTAGAACGGGTGGGACTCGGAGGAGATTTCGACGTCGATGACCGGGTAGGTGTTGCCGTCTTCCCACTCGATGGTCTTCGAGGAAGAAACGGTGGACTTGGTCAGGAACTTCGTGCCGGAAGCCAGGTCGTTGAAAACAACAGCTTCGTACTTCGGGTGGATATCAGACTTCATAATGGGACCTTTGTTCACGCGCTGGATTTTGCCAGCTGCCAGGTATGAATGGGATGGTTCCTGCCGGGGCCGAAACGGAATCGGCAGGACAACCAGCTATCAATCATACCGGACGTCAGTGGTGCTGACGAACCGGCTACGTGCGTGCCCGCAGCTCCCAGAAGGCCACGGCCGACGCCGCAGCGACGTTGAGCGAATCCACCCCGTTCCGCATGGGGATCTTCACGGCGAGGTCGACGGCGGCAAGCGTCACCGCGCTCATTCCGGCGCCTTCGGTGCCGAGCACCAGGGCGAGCCTGTCCGGGTTCCGCGCCGCCACAACGTCTACGTCCTGGGCATCCGCCGTGAGCTCCAGGGCGGCCACTTCGAAGCCGTGGTCCCTGAGGACCTGGAGGTCCTGCGGCCAGCTGTCCAGCCGGGCCCAGGGAACCTGGAACACCGTCCCCATGCTGACCCTGACACTCCTGCGGTAGAGGGGGTCCCCGCACCGCGGCGAGACCAGGACGGCGTCGATGTCCAGGGCGGCGGCGGACCGGAAGATGGCGCCCACGTTGGTGTGGTCCACGATGTCCTCCAGCACGGCAACCCGCCGGGCGCCTGCGAGGAGTTCAGGCAGCGGGACTGGGGCCGGACGGTGCATGGCGGCCATGGCGCCCCGGTGCAGGTGGAAGCCGGTGATTTCCTCGAGCAGCGCCGCCTTGCCGATGAAGGCCGGGACGCCGGGGTAGGCGTCAAGGACGTCTTGCAGGTCCTCAAGCCACTTCTCGGCCAGGAAGAAAGACCGCGGCTGGTGGCCGGCGGCGAGGGCACGGCGGAGGACGCGGGATGATTCGGCGATGTACATGCCCTCCGCCGGCTCGCGGAGCTTGCGCAGGTGGACGTCGGTGAGCTGCGTGTAGTCGGACACCCGGGGATCGTCCGCGGACTCAAGATAGTGGATTGTCACCGGGCGATTATTTCAGGAGATTCGCGATCAGGAATCCCAGTGCCACCAGGCCCAGGACCAGGATCACGGCGCGCAGCACTGTCGGTGCGAGCCGGCGGCCTATCTTCGCCCCGAGAAGACCGCCAATGCTTGAGCTGACGGCAATCAGCAGCACCACCAGCCAGTTGATCCGGTCGAAGGCAAAGAGCAGGTAGGAGACGGCGGCCACCAGGTTGACGCCCAGCACCAGGATGTTCTTCATGGCGTTGGCGTTCTGCATGGTGCCGGTGAGGAAGACACCCAGGATCCCCACCAGCAGGATTCCCTGCGCCGCCACGAAGTAGCCGCCGTAAACCCCGGCAAGGTAAACCAGCGCCACTAGAAGGACACCGTGCTGTTTGTCCCGCACTGCGTGCTCGGGATTCTCTTCACGGGACCGGACCCAGGCTTGCAGGCGGGGCTGGAACACCACCATCAGGAGTGCCAGGACAATCAGCACAGGGGCGGCGTAGTGGAAGACCTGTTCCGGCAAGTGCAGGAGCAGCCAGGCGCCTGAAACGCCGCCCAGCAGCGACGCCGGCAGGAGCCGCATCAGCTGCCGGCCGCGGCCCTTCAATTCCCGCCGGTATCCGAAGGCTCCCGCGGCGCCGCCGGCCACAAGCCCCATGGCGTTGCTCATGGAAGCGACCACCGGTGTGATGCCCAGTGCGATGAGCACCGGGAACGTCACCAGCGTGCCGGAACCCACCACCGCATTGATGGTGCCGGCCCAGAGGCCGGCAACGGACACAAGGATGCTGCTGAGCAGGTCCAACGTGATGTTTGCCGCTTAGCGGCGCGCGGTGGCGGTGTAACGGCCCGCGCTCTCCATGACATCAAGGTCGAGTCCGAACGTGGTGCTGAGGTGCTCATCGGTGAGCACTTCGGTGATCGGGCCTGCGGCAACCACGCCGCCGTCACGCAGGAGCATGGCATGTGTGAAGCCTGGCGGGACTTCCTCCAGGTGGTGGGTCACCAGGACCATCGCCGGCGCCGCCTCGTCGCTGGCCAGTTCGCCGAGCTTGTGCACCAGCTCCTCGCGGCCGCCGAGGTCCAGACCGGCGGCAGGCTCGTCGAGCAGCAGCAGTTCGGGGTCCGTCATGAGGGCACGGGCGATCTGGACGCGCTTGCGTTCGCCTTCGGACAGGGTGGCAAAGGTCCGGTTCAGCAGCGGGCCCATCCCCCACTCGTTCAGCAAGCGGAAGGCGCGGCGTTCATCGTCCCGCTCGTAGCCTTCCCGCCAGCGCCCGGTGACGCCGTAGGCGGCGGTCACCACAACGTTGAGGACGTTCTCGTGTTCGGGGATCTGGGTGGCGAGGGCTGCCGAGGAAAGGCCGATGCGGGGGCGGAGCTCGAACACATCAACGCGGCCCAGGGTCTCGTCCAGGATGCCGGCGGTTCCGCTGCTGGGGTGGAGCCGTGCGGCTGCGATCTGCAGGAGGGTGGTCTTTCCGGCACCGTTGGGGCCCAGGATGACCCAGCGTTCGCCTTCATTGACTTCCCAGTCAATCTTGTCCAGCAGGGTTTTCTTACCTCGGACAACACTGACGGAAGACAATTCCAGAACATCACTCATAGGAGTAGACACTAGGACAAAAAAGAGGCCGACTGATAACCGGTGGCCGGGTGCCGAAACACCGCGTCCACCACCGGGATTGCGCAGTTGCGGGAGTGTGCGCAATGAATGCAAAGGACCCGGCAGCGGCTCGATAAGATTGCAGGCATGACTTCGAACGTGACTGCGGTCAGCTATGGCCAAAATATGACTCCAAACGGGCTGGAGCAGCTGCGTTCCGTTCTGGCCGCGGCCGGCGCCGCAGTGCTGCGGGAAGACTCCCTGGGTGACGAGCGTTACCGCGTGCAGGTGGCGGAACTGGCCCTTCCGGATGCCACCGCCGCCGGCCTCGCCGCCCTCCGCCGGACCGTGGCCGAAGCCGGCATCGAAGGCCAGGACACCGCCCTTGTTCCTGTCGGCCTGCGGTCCGCCCCGCGCAAGCTGCTGATCATGGATGTGGATTCCACCCTGATCCAGCAGGAGGTTATCGAGCTCCTCGCAGCGTATGCCGGCAAATTCGAAGAGGTGGCCGCCGTAACTGAAGCCGCCATGCGGGGCGAACTGGACTTCACCCAAAGCCTGCACGCCCGCGTGGCCGTACTGGCGGGGCTGCCGGCCGACGTTGTCCTTTCCGTCCGGCAGGAAGTGAAACTCAGCGAAGGGGCCGCCGAGCTCGTGGCCGCGTTCAAGGCGGCAGGGCATGTGGTGGCCGTGGTGTCCGGCGGCTTTAACCAGATCCTGCAGCCGATCGCTGAGGAATTGGGCCTGGACTACTGGCAGGCGAACGAGCTGGAAATCGTTGACGGCGTGCTGACCGGCAAAGTGCTGGGTGCCGTGGTGGACCGCGCTGCCAAGGAGAAATACCTGCGCGAATGGGCGGCCGCCGAGGGCATTGCCCTGGAGCACACGGTGGCCGTGGGCGACGGCGCCAACGACCTGGACATGCTGGGGGCGGCCGGCATCGGTGTGGCCTTCAACGCCAAACCCGCCGTCCGGGCGGTGGCGGACGCCGCGGTCAACATGCCGTACCTCGACGCGGTCCGGCACGTCGCCGGCGTCTGAACGTCTTTCAATAACGCAAGAGAAGAAGGAGCCGGTGCGGGTGCACCGGACTCCTTCTTCTTTGGCTCGTTGGGCTACTGCTGCGCGCCCTTGCCGAAGTAATCTGCGCCGCCGGCGTACTCGGTGTGGCCGGATTCGACGTCGGCGGTCGCCATTCCTGCCACCACCTGCGCGAACTCCTCCACGGAGTACAGCTTGCCGGCCTCTGCGCGGCGGGCCTCGATGGCGCCGGGCGTGGAGCGGTCCAGCAGCGTGGCGGTGACGGTGCCCTCGATCATGTCACCGGACACCACCACCAGGGAGATGCCCTTCTCAGCCAGGCTGGGGATGAGCTCGCGCAGGGCGTCCTCGCCGGCACGCTTGCTGCGGGCCACGGGCTCGTAGGCGGGCATGGTGGGGACGCTGTTGATGAAGTGCGCCTGGTGGCTGGTCACGAAGACCACGCGGGAGCCTTCCTTCATCAGCGGCACCGCGGCGTTGAGCATGTTCAGCTGGGCGTCGCGGTTCAGCTTGAGCGCGTAGTCCTCACCCATGCCGGTTTCCATGCCGCCGGAGGCGTTGAGGACCAGGATGTCCAGGGAACCGAAGTTCTCCATCGCCGCGGAAGCCAGGGCCTGGACGCCTTCCTGGGTGGTGAGGTCCGCGCCCACGGCCACGGCGCGCCCGCCGTCGGCCTCGATCCCCTGGACCACCTTGTTGGCGCGGGGCGCCTTCTGGCGGTAGTTCACCACGACGGCGGCGCCCTCGCCGGCGAGGATCTTGGCTACCTCAGCACCGATGCCGCGCGATGATCCGGTGACGATGGCGGTCTTGTTGTCCAGCAGTCCCACAGGGGCTCCTTTTTGTTCGATACGTCTAAATCCATGAAGGCCTGCTGTCCATCATGCCAGCGGCCGGTGCCGATTCCGTTGTCCGGGTCCCACAAAGAAGCCCCGCAGGGCTAGTTTGACGGGAGGGGTCAGTGGCCCATCCCCAGGCCGCCGTCCACCGGGATGACCGCGCCGGAGATGTAGGCGGCCTCGTCGCTGGAGATCCAGCGGACCACGTTGGCTACCTCGGACGCCTCGGCGAACCGGCCCGCCGGGATGCTGGCCAGGTAGTCCTTCTGGGTGGCTTCGGGGAGCTCGGCGGTCATGTCCGTGTTGATGAAGCCTGGGGCCACCACGTTGGCGGTGATGCCACGGGACCCGAGCTCGCGGGTCAGGGAGCGGGCGATGCCCACCAGGCCTGCCTTGGAGGCGGAGTAGTTGATCTGGCCTGGGGCGCCGTAGAGGCCGGAGACGGACGAGATGAGGACAACACGGCCCTTGCGGAGGCGGATCATGCCCTTGGAGGCGCGCTTGATCACACGGAAAGCACCGGTGAGGTTGGTGTCGATGACGGACGTGAAGTCGTCCTCGCTCATGCGCAGCAGCAGCGTGTCCTTGGTGATGCCGGCGTTGGCCACCAGAACCTCAACGGGGCCGTGGGCGGCTTCGACCTCCTTGAAGGCTGCGTCCACGGATGCCTCGTCAGTGACGTCCGCCTTCACGCCAAGGATTCCGTCCGGCAGCTGTGACTCGCTGCGGTAGGTCACGGCAACCTTGTCCCCGTTGGCCAGGAATGCCTCGGCGATGGCCAGGCCGATGCCGCGGTTGCCGCCGGTGATGAGGACGCTGCGGGGGGCGGAAACTGCTTCAGTCATTAAGACACTCCGGAATTCTGCGGCACGCTGCGCCGCGGTAGCAAAGGTGGGATGGACTGCCTACGATCTTATCGCCAGCTCCGGCGCGGGTTTGGGTGGCACTGCCGATGGTGAGAGAATTGATGCAAGCCTTTGGAGCGTGATAAGCCACCGTGACCCTTGAAAACCATGCGGGACAGACCGCGGCCGGAGAACCCGGGAGGTTCTCCGGTGACTCGGAGGTCCACAGCATTACGGATGCCGCGGGAGCCCATTCCGAGGACATGCACAGACGCATGATCCAGTACGCCCTGGCCATGGGCATCCGCATGGTGTGCCTGATCCTGATCTTCGTGGTGGACGGCTGGTTCAAGATCATCATGGTTGCCGGCGCCGTGTTCCTGCCGTGGATCGCGGTGGTCATCGCGAATGGGAGCGACAAAGCCGAGGCGCACAGCGATTCGCTGCTGGACTCCGCTCCCCTGGCGGAAATAGAGAGCCCGGTGCAGCCCGCCCGCGACGACGGTCCCGGCGGCGAGGTACTGCAGGGCGAGTTGATCAACGACGACGGGACCGAACCCGGGGAGGAGCGGCAGGCATCATGAGCATCTTCGACTTTGCCGCAGGGACCGATCCTGCAGTGGCCGAAACAAGGGCAATCTGCTCCCGCAAAGCGTGCCGGTCCGGCGCCTCCTGGCAGCTCCTGTGGAACAACCCGAAGATCCATACCCCTGAGCGGCGCAAGATCTGGCTGGCCTGCGCAGAGCACCGGGACTGGCTGGAGGACTACCTGCAGACGCGCGGGCTGTGGAAGGAAACCCTCCCGCTCGACGCCCGTTCCCCGGACAGCGCCTGGGAGCAGGAAAGCTGAATGTACCGTTTCCTTTTTTCCAGCAAGTGGCTGGGCTATCTCCTGCTGGCCGCGATCTTTGCCACCGCCTGCGTGTTCCTGGGCCGCTGGCAGATGGACCGCCGGGCGGAGACGCTCGCCGAGATCGACCGCGTGGTGACCAACTACTCCGCCACCCCCATTCCCTTCGACCAGGCACGCGACCAGTTCACCCGCCTGGATCCGGCCAAGGAGTGGACCCAGGTGGAGCTGAAGGGCTCCTATGACGTGGCGGGCCAGCGCATTGTGCGGAACCGTCCCCTGAACGGGCAGCCCGGCTACGAGGTTGTGGTCCCGTTCCGGCTGGAGTCCGGCGAAACCGTGGTGGTGGACCGCGGCTGGCTCCCCATCGGCAACAAGAACCCGGGCAGCCCGGATTCGGTGCCGGCGCCGCCCGCCGGTGACGTCACCGCCGTCGTGCGGTTGAAGCATCCGGAACCCGAACTGCAGCGCGGGGCACCGGAAGGCCAGCTGGCGTCCATCGACCTGGCCGCCTATTCCAAGGAACTCGGCTATCCCCTGCTGACGGGCGCGTACGGTCAGCTCGCGTCCGAGACGCCGCCGGCGGCGGAAATGCCGGCCGCCTTCCCGAAGCCGTCCACCGAGGAAGGCACGCACCTTTCTTACTCGCTGCAGTGGTTCGCCTTCGGCATCCTGATGTTCGTGGGCTTCGGTTACGCCGCGCGGCAGCAGGCGCGCAACGCGGCCATCGACGCCGAGGATGACGCCCTGGATGACGGAACCGTCCATTCCGCCGCGTCCGCCCGCCGTCGTCCCTCCGCCCCGCGGAAGCGGAAGAAGGCGACGTCGGAGGAAGAGGAAGACGCGCTCCTGGACGCGCAGGGGTACTGACCCGGCGGAGCACGACGACGGCGGATGCGTTCAGTCCGTCCGTCTCCGTCGTGGTTGCGTCCGCGATGCAGCGTGCGTAATTTCCCGCGTGCTGCTCGTTCCTCGCTTTGACGCACGCTACAGAAATCACCCACGCCGCCTCGCTTGTGCCAACAGCGACTTAAGTCGGCTATACGCGGCCACGGCAGCAGCGCACGCCTCCCCGCCGTCCGTTCGGCTCACTTGCAAGGTGGAGATTCTCCAGGACGCAGGCGGCTCTAAACGCCGCAATCCGGAGAACTCTCCGGAAGGTGCGCGGCACAGTCGGTACATGCTCACTAGCGTCAGCGGCCGGGTGATTTGTGTAGCTTGCGTCAGAGGCGAGGAACGAGCCAGCAAGCGGCAAATCGTCCGGCCGGGGACGCGGACGCAACCAGCCGTTGTCGGAAGAGTCAGGCCAGCGTGATCAGGTCGAGGTAGTCCTCGTTCCAGAGGTCCTCGACGCCGTCCGGCAGCAGCACCACACGCTCGGGGTTGAGGGCTTCCACCGCACCCTCGTCGTGGCTGACCAGGACGACGGCGCCCGTGTAGTTCCGCAGGGCGCCGAGGATTTCGGCGCGGCTGGCGGGGTCCAGGTTGTTGGTCGGTTCGTCGAGGAGGAGGACGTTGGCGCTGGAGGCCACGATGGTGGCCAGGGCCAGGCGCGTCTTCTCACCGCCGGAGAGCACGCCGGCGGGCTTGTCTACGTCGTCCCCGGAGAACAGGAATGATCCCAGGATGCCGCGGACCTCGGCGTCCTTCATGTCCGGCGCGGCCGAGCGCATGTTCTCCAGGACCGTGCGGTCGTGGTCCAGGGTTTCGTGTTCCTGGGCGTAGTAGCCCACCTTGAGGCCGTGGCCGGGGACGATGTCGCCCGTGTCCGGCTGGTCCACGCCGGCGAGCATCCGCAGCAGCGTGGTCTTGCCGGCGCCGTTGAGGCCCAGGATGACCACCTTGGAGCCGCGGTCGATGGCGAGGTCCACGTCGGTGAAGATTTCCAGCGATCCGTAGGACTTGCTGAGCCCTTCGGCCGTGAGCGGGGTCTTGCCGCACGGCGAGGGATCCGGGAAGCGGAGCGCTGCCACGCGGTCATGCTCGCGGACTGCCTCCAGGCCGCTGAGGAGCCGCTCGGCACGCTTGGCCATGTTCTGCGCGGCCACCGCCTTGGTGGCCTTGGCACGCATTTTGTTGGCCTGGTCCATCAGGACCTGGGCTTTCTTTTCGGCGTTGGCGCGTTCGCGCTTGCGGGCACGCTCGTCCGTTTCGCGCTGCTGCAGGTAGCGCTTCCAGCCCATGTTGTAGAAGTCGATCTGGGCGCGGTTGGCGTCCAGGTGGTACACCTTGTTGACCGTGGCCTCGAGCAGTTCGACGTCGTGGCTGATGACGATCAGGCCGCCCTGGTGGTTCTTGAGGAAGTCGCGGAGCCAGGAGATGGAGTCGGCATCCAAGTGGTTGGTGGGCTCGTCGAGGAGCATGGTTTCGGCGCCGGAGTAGAGGATCCGGGCCAGTTCCACGCGGCGCCGCTGGCCGCCGGAAAGGGTCCTGAGCGGCTGATTGAGGATCCGTTCGGGCAGCGCAAGGTTGGAGGAGATGGCCGCCGCTTCGGCTTCAGCGGCGTAGCCGCCGCCGGAAAGGAACTCGGCCTCCAGCCGGTCGTAACGTGCCATGGCTTTGCGCTGGACTTCAGCGTCCTCGCTCGCCATGTCGGCCTGTGCCTTCTTGAGCTTGCCGACGACGACGTCCAGGCCGCGGGCGGACAGGATGCGGTCCCGCGCGAGCTGCTCCATGTCCGGGGTCCGCGGGTCCTGCGGCAGGTAGCCGATTTCGCCGCTGCGGGTGACCTTGCCTGCCGCCGGCAGGCCCTCCCCCGCCAGGACGCGGGTCAGGGTTGTTTTCCCGGCGCCGTTTCGGCCCACCAGGCCGATTTTGTCGCCCTTGTCGATGCGGAAGCTCACCTGGTCCATGAGGAGCCGGGCGCCGGCGCGCAGTTCGAGGTCCTGGACGGTAATCACAGCAGGTAAGGCCTTTCACAACAGGGAACGCCCCAACCTCGGGAGGATCAGGAGGACGCGGGGCAGAATGGCCGGAGAACGGCCCGTACAAGTCTACCGCCCGGTTCAACCCGTTCGGGACCTTGCCTGGGTTGGCTGCCCTTCCGTGTTTGCCGGGCGGTTGGCTCACAGCGTTGCGGCAATGTCCTCGACTGCCTGCGTGAGTGCGGCCATCGACACCGGGCCGCCGTGCCCCTCCTCCTCGACGATGACCAGCCGGCTTGATGCCCAGCGGCGGTGCAGCCGCCACGCGGTGACGGCGGGGCAGCTGATGTCCCGCCGGCCGTGGATCAGATGCCCGGGGACGCCGTTGAGCCGGTGCGCGCGGGCCATGATCTCCTGGCCGTCCGCCAGGAAGCCGTCATTGGCCCAGTAGTGCGTGACCAGGAGCGCGAACGTCATCCGCTCCCCCTCGTCGTCAAACCGCTGGCCCGGCAGCCAGTGGGGGTCCAGCGAAATGTGGGTCGATTCCCAGCGATCCCAGGAGGCGGCGGCCAGCCGCGCGTCGTCGCTGTCCCGTCCCGCCAGCCGGCGGGCGTAGGCCTCGACGAGGCGTTCGCCTGGTGCCGCGTGCGCGGCCTCGGCGAAGTCCGCCCACGCTTCGGGAAAGACCCGCCCCACGTCTTCCGTGATCCAGGTGATCTCTTCCCGGCTGGTTGTCGTCACCGCCACCAGGGCGATGCCGAGGACGCGTCCGGGGTGCTCCAGCGCGTAGGCAAGGGCCAGTGTGCTGCCCCAGGATGCGCCGGTGACAATCCACTGTTCTATGCCCAGGTGCTCCCTGACCGCCTCGATGTCCTCAATCAGGGACTGGGTTGTGTTTTCGTGCAGGTGGTCGAGGTCTTCGTAGGCCGCCGGAGTGCTGCGGCCGCAGCCGCGCTGGTCCAGTCCTACCGTGCGGAAGCGGCGCGGGTCGTGGCGTTTCCGGTAGCCGCCCTGGCCGAGTGAAGAACCCGGCCCGCCGTGCAGGTAAAGAACAGGAATGCCGTCAGGATTTCCCGTGGCTTCCCAATAGATCCTGGCGTGGGGCACATCCACCCAGCCGCTGTCTGTATGCATCGTTCAGCCCTTTTCCCGTCGTTCCGTCTGCCCCACACTGGGGAGATGAAGCTGTCATTCCGTCCGGCCTTGCCGGCGGGAATGCGTTCCGTCTTCGTTGCCGCGGTTCTGGGCGGCGCCGTGATGGGATCCGCCGGCGCCTGCAGTCCCTCCACCACCGGCGAGCCTCCATGCTTCCCGCCGGCCTACACGGTTGCTCCCGACAGCGCGCAGCCGGGAGCGAGCGTAATCGTCTCCGCACCCGCAGCAAAGTGTAATCCGCGGTATGGAACTGATGCCCGGATTCAGATCATCATCACCGACGCTGAAGGGGTTGAAGTCATAAATACAACAGATCCGATGACCGACGCCGGAGAGTTTTCGTATGTTTTCACGGTTCCTGCAGACATGCCTGTTGGCGAGGCGACAGTGACCGCCGTGCCCTACGCGATCGACTGGTGCGATGACTCAGGCAAGAACAACAGGGTGGGCGGGGCTGCAGATCTTTTACGTGCTTCTTGCGCAACGCCTATGGAAACTCTGACGATCACGCCCTAACTGGGCCATGTCCCGCTTGTCTCGTCTGGACTGCCTTTTATGCTTCTCAAATGGGGAAAAACATAATGCGGGAAGGCCCGGGGAAGCTCAGGCCAATCTACGTTGAAATTGGCATTCGGGCCTCAATGGACCTGGTGTGGACGTTAAGCCAGGACCCGGCACTCCATCCCCGCTGGGACCTGCGTTTTTCCCGCATTGTTCCGATGACCGGCGACGAGAAGGGGCCGTTCATTTTCGCTACGAGTTCCGGCTGCCGTTGCACACCATCCGCGGGACCGGGACATCTTTGGGGCACCGCTATCGCAAGGATGGACAGGCAACTTCGGTGCTCAAGTTTGATACGTCGGACTCCTTGTCTCCCATCGGGGCAGGATCGGGGTACTGGCGCTACATCCCCACAGATACTGGGGTGCGGTTCATCACCGGCTACAACTACCGGCCGGGAATGGGAATGGTCGGTAGCGCCCTCGACGCCGGGCTGATCCGACCCGCTTTGGGATGGGCCACTGCCCTCAGCTTTGACCGCCTGCGGCTCTGGGCGGAGTCGGAGCTCGATCCCGGCGATGCCCGGAACCGCTGGATCATGGACGGCGCAGCGAGAGCCGCAAGTGTCTTGGTCGCCGGAGTGCTGCTCCGAAAAGCCCTTCTCGGCAGGAATGCAGCCTGGGCCTTTATGGGTGCTGCAGCGCTATTGACGCTCACCGCTCTCCCGGCGCACCGAACAGTGCCTCGGGCGCTACGTTGCCGCCGGGCGGCTCCGGATGCCCGCTCTGGACGTGCCCCATCGGCCCTGAGCGGGCTGCCGGCACCCTCGTCACGGACATCCCCAGCGAATCAGGGATGAGGGAGGAATAGCTGTGACCTCGATTTTTCAGCTGGCACTGGGCCGGGACTTTCAGAAATTGCACCCTATGTTGCAAAAGCGCTTCGGTGTGGATGTCGACAGCGGATATGCCTGCGTGGGGCGTGGGGTTTTCTCCGAAGTCCGCCGTGGCGCATGGTGGACAGTTCCATTCCTCCGACTGGGCGCCTACCGCAACATCCTCTTTCCCGACCAAGGCCGTGACATCCCCTTCACGATCGAGAACTATCCCTATATTGACGGCCTCGGCAGGCCAACGGTTACCTTCGTGAGGACCCTCGAACTGCCCCGGTCCAAGAGACGCCGCTTCGATGCCACCATGATTTACAGCCCCCAGCGTGGATCTATTGTGGATTACCTTGGAACGCACCAGCATTTGGCCACCGATCTCAACCTGGAGGTTACGGCTGACGGCTCCTTGCATCTGCAGTCCACGGCCCAGCGGTTCTACGAAGGCTTCGTGGGCTTCACCTTTCCCGCGGTCCTCACGGGTACCGCAGACCTCTACGAAGGCTTTGATGATGAGCGTGGCGTTTACACCATCCAAATGCAGGTGCGGAACCCGGTAGCGGGGTTCCTGTTCGGGTACCGGGGCGAGTTCACGTGCACGTTCCCCAACCTGGCAAATGAAGAGATTCCACGGCACCTGAGGCCGCTCAGGGAAGAAAGCCGCCAGTAGAGCTGGCTGACAGCGCGTCCATCAAAGCCGCGGGGCGCAAGTAAGAAGTAAAGCTGAACGGGGCATTCGCAGAAGGTTAGCTAGCGTATTGCGCCGACTCCGGCGTGCAGGCGCCTTCCTCTACGGCATCTTAGGTAGGGCTGTAGCCCAGCGGCACCTACAGAGCGTAAATTCGCCGCATGGGGACACAAGAACTCTGGACAGACACCGTCAGCTGGCTCAACATCAACGCACCCGTAACTGCCAGAACCATCCGACCACCGGCACCGGAACCTCTAATTCGTCCACTTGAACCAGCCGCGCCAAACGGGTGGCCCAATGACTTGTCGATCCTGTACCGGCTCTTCGACGGCACGGAACCATCAACAGCCGGGTACATCTTCCCTCGCTACCGGCCGCTGCCCTTAGAAGAAGCCAAGAAGACCCGGCAAATGATGCTGGACATCTGGGCCCAAGTCGGGGCCCAGATGAACGAAGCATTTGAACGGCAGCAAAGCTCCCCGCTGCACCTAAACCTACGGGCGGTCAGCGAAGCCCACAGCAGGGTCCCCACGCCAGAACCCCACAAACCCTACGACCCAGCAAGTGCTGAAGCTGACCAGGCAGGTACCCGCGCCTGGATCTTTACCGCCCCATTCCTGCCCATCGCAGACAACAACGCCGGCGACTATTTGTTCGTCGATCTCAGATCAGGGAGGAAGCACGGCTGCGTCAGCAAGTATTTCAAGGACGCGGCCGATTGGCGCCCGGCCATCTGGCCGTCCACTGAAATGCTGCTTCATGAGACGCTCACCAGCCTGCGCACAGGACAGGCAGTCTTCTCCTCACGGCCCGCGGTGACAGACGGCATTCTGCATTGGGAATTGCAGTTACCGTAACCCTGGACGGGACGCTTGCTGACATATGCTCGGTCCATAGCGCGCCCTGGATCTGGTGCAACCCCAAGCCGATAGTGAAAGGACTGCAATACTCTGACGATGGCCGTCTACTTTGCGTGCACAACGCGGACCGATATGCCCAGATCGAAGATATTTGACCTTGCCCGGAACGTTGACGCCCATAAAGATTCAATGGCGCAGTCGCGTGAAGAGGCCGTTTCCGGCGTGACGTCCGGTCTTATCTCTTTAGGCGAGGAAGTGATTTCTACCTTCGATTGCTCACAGTGGACCTAATCTCGCCGAAATGCCCGCTACGCTTTTCGAACAGCGCAGCCTCCACGTAGAGGAACGGAACGATGGGCGGAATTGAAGGTCCTGTGGCGGAGTCCAACGAACGTTGGGCTAAGGCCGACAGGAGGGCCCAGGGGTTGGCGGACAACGGCCTGGGGGAAGCCGTGAAGAACTACTACATCCGCTTCGTGCCAGCCGGAGTGGTCGTCCTGGCTGGAATCGGCACCGTAAGCGCGGTCCTGACGTTCCAAGGCTCTTTAGCCGCCTGGCCGTCCTACCTACTGTTTGGCGTCATGCTCGCCGGGTTGGGCCTCCTCGTCGGAGGCCTTGTCTACAACTCGAAGAAGGTAGTGCCAGCCGCCGAGTACGGAAAGGTCGACGTGACGCTTTCACTGACGGGCGAGGAACGAAAAGCAAATTCGCCGCCAGATAGCAGGCAAGGCAGCAATCATTCCGGAGCAACTTACGGTAACCCGTGGCGCGGCCGTACAGATGCGCAAGGCCCTCGCGACACAACTGCTCCTAATGCCGTTCTATCCCTTGCTCTTCATCCCCCAAGCTGTCCGTCAGGTCCAGCGTGACGAACCATTCGGATGGGTCTTTGCAGCTTTCATCTGCGTCTTGATGGTGGGGATTGTGTTTCTCCTACGCAATTTCCGGCGCGCGGGTAGGTTCCTCGCACGGACAGTGGAACAATCCTTCCCCAGGGGGCGATAGGGGAAACCTTCTATGGGACGGGTTGAAACCGTGATGATTATTCCTGCACCTTTAACGGCGCACAGGTTTTTCAGATTTAGTGCATTCTGATTAGGGCGGGATTATGCTTCGGCAACGGGGAACATGAAGAGCCGGGAGGTCCCGCCGCGCTGGTTGTTTTGGTTCTGGCTGGTTGCAGCCATCCCGCTCGGTTTGGGTGTCGCTTGGATAGTCAGAAACTTCAGCCCGGTAGCTCCGGATGCGCTAGCTGTGCCTGTAGCCTGCGCCGTCGTCTTCGCGATGGCAGTAGCAGTTTCGTCTCACAGGAGCGGCAAAAGGTTGAGCGGCCCCGAGCCCTTCACGCCAATCGAGTCGCGGCAAGAGTAGAGGGCCCGAGGCCCATTGCCTGTTTACTCAGGAACCTCTAGCGCGACAGTTTCGTCCATCATTACCCCAGCAAGAGGCAAGCGGTGTGATCCTGTGCATGATCCTCAACTTTGATCTGTGGCGCTGTCGTCCTCTCCGTATCGGAACTCGTGTTGAAGGTCGTTGATCATCTTCCTGGAAAAGAACCAAGCGAGGACTGCGGCAATTCCAGCCAGGCCAGCCCACCACAGACGTTCAACGGTGGGATTCAGCAGGGCGAAGAAGATGAAGAAGACAGCAGCCCCGGTGAACCCGATAGCTTGAGCGGTCCAATAGATAGTGCCCCGTTTCACGACAGGATGAACCCAATCCGACGTCCATGCTTTGAAGCGATGGTTCATATGTCCCTCTGTTCCGGCTTGGTGCTGCTCACGGGCTCCGGTGTCCTTCGCTGGTGTCAGAACCGGTCTTCATCCTGCTGTGACGGTTCAGTTCCCCATGAAGCTGCTCGCGATGAAGCTAGCCCCGACTACTACAAACATCAGGCCGAAGATCCGGGCGAAGACCGGCCTTGCCATGAAGGTTGCGGAGTAGTCGACCCCCATGGGTTTCTCTTCCGCGACTGCTCCGGCCAGTCCTTCCGCAGAATTATTCACGTTGATGACGAGGCACAGCCCCAGGAGCAGGCCCGCTGTACCGATTCCGCCTGACATCCATCGGGAAGCCTGGGGGATGTGCAGCAGGACCGGGATGATTCCTGCGATGAAAACGGCGATGAAGAGAATGTAGAGCGCCTTCAACGGCTGCGGCAGCCGGGAAATGAACCGGAAAATATTCATCCCTCACCCCTGATACCGAACGCGAAAGTAGTCAAGAAGGCAACGAACCAGACGCAGATCAGCACGTGGCCTGCACCAAAGACACGTGCTAGTTCCGAGGAACGTCCTCGTCTGTATTGCTATGGCCACTCTAGAAAGCCGCGTGATGACGCGGAAGGATTTTCTCCATCTTGGCCGCTTATTGTTTATATCTTGAGCTTCTCCACAGCGCCGTTCAATAACGACCGTTTTTGACCGATGGTCGGCACGCCTCTAGGGAATGTTGTGTGACTTTAGGCGATGAGTGGCGGTGTTTTTGCGGCGCTATTTGGCGCATGGCCAGCCCACAAGGGGATCCGTCATCACGCGACGCCGCCCTGTCGCGAATCAGCGCAGAAGCCACTCCGGTCTTCAGCTAAGAATGACCGGCACGGGCTTGAATTTGAAAGGCCCCCCGCATCCGACCCCGAACGGATGTTCTCCGGTGGATTCCGTTTCTACTGGCAAGTCAACCGCTGTACGGCCGCCGAGCGCAGCTGTCGCTTCAACATGGATTGAAGTGACGCTGACGGGCTTGTTCAGGTAGGGCGCGGATTGCGGTACCAGCCACTTCCTCTCATCATTCTGTGCCACCGCCTGAGGGGTGCACCCTTCCCCAAAACAAGCTGCAACTGACGCCGGTGGAGTTGAGAAGACCAGCTCCACCGGACCTGTGTAGGCATAGCCAATGGCCGGGCACACCCGGGAATCCCGAGACATGCCGCCAATGACAGCAGTCAACACTGCGATACTCATGCCGACTGCAACGAGGAGTACCCACCGACGCTTCATGAAGTGAGACTAGCGCCTCATGTCCAGTATAGGATCCTCCCTCAGGTACCCCCGCCGCCCATCCGTTTGACCGTGCTTCGCCTTCCGGTAGATACGATCGAAATGCCACGATTGACGCAAAACCAAGAGTTTGGGGAGCGCGATGGGAAAGCGACCTTTGGCGCCGATGCTCGTTGTTGCGTTGCTGGCCGCGTGCGCTGAACCCTCCGATCCAGCGGACTATCCACGTACTGCTTCTACCGACGACCGGTGGGGCGTGGGCTTGAGCTACCCTGTCTTTTCATCTCTTGATAAGTGCGAAGACGATCCCAGCGTGGAAATAGCTGTACAAAGTGCGGACATGCCGACCTCCAGACTTGGATTCCGGCTTAAGTCAGGAGCATCTGAAGCCGACGCCCTCCGCGTTGCTAACTGTGTGGCTGCGTTCTTAGGCAGCGGGGAACTCACGATTATGTCCCCTGGGGTATGACCGATACCGATGACGGTCCTGCCCGCCCATAAGCCGATCCTTCACCGGGGCACTAGCGCGCAGCGTCAGCAAGAGCGGACCTCGACGCAGTAGGCAAAAGGCGGTCAGCGTGAAGCAGGCCGGTGAGGGTGACGGTTTCAAGAGGTGCGTTACTGGCTATCGGTTGAGCCAGTACGCGTGCCCGATAGCGGCTGAGAGATTGTTGTCGGTGTACTCGGGAAACTTGGCTCTTAGCTCTTCCAAGTGGGGGCCATCCCAGGAGCGCCACACTCGGTTCGAGGCGTTTTTGATAACGTCGTCCGCCCTGTGCTTGGCCGCTTCGATCTCCCGTGACGAGAAGATGCTGCCGAGTTCGTGCTGTATGTCGATATAGCCCAAGCCATCTTGGACGTAGTGGCTGCCGTATCTCGTATTGAGGAGGTATAGGACGAATACTGCGTTCAGTACATCTAGTGTCTTGGCTTGCTCAATATCCAATTGCCGGCGCCGGAGACCGTCTTGCCTGTTTTCCTCTGCCCATTCCATCGCGCGGGTGAGTTCCCGTTCATAGGCTTCGAGTGGGAAGCCCGGTGCGGCGGACTGCATTCGTTCGATTGTGCGTTCCCGGGTCCATCCGTGGTACAGGTGACGGCAGGCATGCCAGTTCGAGCTGGCCCTAATTTGTGCCACTGAATCAGGTTCACGTGCACTGTCCTGGTGTGTGTTGTGACCCGGGCGGTTTTTTTCATTCCCCATCATCCAACCTTAGAGCGCATCGACAACCAATCGCCTGAGCCGAGGGCACTTCAACTCGAACTGTCGGCGCGCCTTACTTTAGGGAGGGGCAATGTCTCGGAGAGTCAGTGTTCGTCCGCCTACATCTACGCGGATGAAGCCCTCGGCTTGAGAGAAGCCGTCGTAACTCCAACCAAAGACAATCAGCGCCTCCGCGGCAAGCAAGAGGAACCTTGCTCTTGTCTCCTCATCAGAAAACTCGTAGGGCTCAATCCGTCCCAGGAGCTTGGCGGTAGCGCTCGCTCCGAAAGACTCAAACCGTCGGAGGACGAACTCTTGCCCGGTTTCCGGATCAGTCAACAGGTCACCCGTGACTTCAAAGGGAATTACTGCCTCCCCGACAGTCATCTTAAAAGCGGCTCCGGGGCTATGTGACAACCCGGCTACCCTTTGCAACGTAACCAGGCGATCTGGGTCAGCAACGTATTTGAGCCCCAAGAGTGGATCTTTGTACTCGCGCTTATAGATGCCGAACATACTCGTTCCTTGTCCTCAAGGGTCGCTGTGATTACCCGCGTGCTGATTACAGGGGTAATCCTCCACTTCGCTGCTGCCTGGGCACAGCTTACTTCCCGGTCAGCGTTCCTGAATTCAGTTGTCGGTCCCCTTTGCGGATAATTGCGGCAGGCGCATTTCATGTCGACATCCAATGAGAGGCAGTGGGCAGGTTGATCGAATCAGAAACTTTCGTTCTCAAGGCATTCGAGCATGTAGTCGATTTCGTCGTGGAGCCCTTTCCGCCCACAGATCCCGCAGCCGCCGTGCAAGCGGCGATGCGTGGTGAGAGGCAGGAAACTCCCTTGATGGTTCCACTGATTTACACTGGCATCGCTGCCGGGCCAGTCGACCTGGCTATCGAGGTCCTCAGCAAGAGACCGGAGACTACGGCGACAGACTGGGAGGACATTCACGAGTTGTCCCTGACGTTCCCTGAAGGCAAGGCATACTTCAACGAGCCCACAGGCCGGGACAAAAAGGATATAGGCACCATTGAGGGCGAGCAGAAGGGCACATACCGCATCAGGCTCCATGCCAACGGCCGCGACACCGCCTTCGACGATGTCGTGGAGTCCCCAGTTGAGCGCCACCTGGTCCAGTTCTGGAAGGAGCCACCATCACCAGCATCTGTCCTGTCATCGCAATCAGAAAGAGGCAAGAGCCTGCCACGTTTCATAAGAATGTGGCAGGGACCACCCGGTGCTACGGCCGGCAGCGAACCACAACTGCTAAACAGCCCGCCGGAATAGCGGTAGCCGCAGACGGAGGATAACCCTCTACTCTGATGCCAGGCCAAGTGGCGATCCTTCCGCACACGTCCCGTAAGAGGCTCGTCCGCGTAACGTCCCATTAGCCTGTCCCCGAGGAACCTCTCACGCGACACGTTGCTGGCCCGAGCAATCCCACAACTCGAACTTATTCGCTAGTGTCTTCCTGCTGCCTAAATTCGTGCGGCAGCTGTCTCAGTTTCAGCGCGGCCAAAACCGCACCCAGAAGTGATAGCAGGGCTGTCACTAGTGCAATCGCATCCTCTTCTGGTGTCATTTCAGCCAGCATGAGCAGGATTACCATCGCAAGCAGAGTGCCGATGCCAAGCAATAGAAGGCTTGCAAAATACCACCAGGCTCGGCGCTCCCGCGGGTCAATCCATGGTTCCATACTTAGCTTGCCTCTCGACTCAAGTGAAGCATTCCCCATGTGCTGACGGCGTTCAATAGCAGCAGGAAAAATTCGGCAGTCGGTTTCCCTCTGATTATGAAACTCAGCAGTGCTCTTGGCATTTTTACAGCGCCATTATCACCGTTGGTGTACTGAAGCGAACCCTCAACGGAACACACTCTGTTGGCTGGGCTCATTCTTCTAGCCATGCTGCCGCGGCCGTCAGCGGATCCTTCACCGATCGCTGCCCGTCGGTAATCAGGCCGACTAGCATCCGCCTACCGGTCCGTTGCTGGTTTTACAACGGCGCTTTACTGTCTGGGTTGGGCCCCAGAACAACCTGGGATTGTTAGAGAGTCGGAGAACCGCGTGGAAGCCTCGACCTTTAGTTTTATTGCAATGCTCATTTCCCTGGCACTTGGTCTTGGAATCGGCGCATACGCGGGCGTGAAAAGAATTACCATCAATGATGGCAAACACCCCGCCCTGGAGGTTGCTTCTACTTGATCTAGTTCTGGGGCTTGCTTCTGCCGCAATTCACGTGTGGCTTGTTGCCGTATAGCAACTGCAAACAGCAAAGAGCGGATCAATAGGATCTCATAATCTCACTGATAGTCGGGGTGACGACGGCTGACCGGAGAAACTACCCGTAGCAGGGCGCAGTCAGTAACAACGTTCTGTTGGGTTAGGCGCTTCCTGTCCGAAGTGTCGGTCCGGCGGTGCCGAGCGGTAAATCCTCCTGCTGTCCCGCTAGCCGGTCCTGCCTCGAATCACTGGCGATATAAGACAGCCTCTGGATCAACGGGCCGGGCCCGTGCAGACGGCTTTTGACATTGGTGCAGACGACTCCTGAAACTGACACAAGTTTTCCTCAGCGTTTGAGCAAAAGCCCTGCAAATACCCCGCCCAAAAAACTGCCCGCTGAAGGTGGCCCAAGCGCTACAGTTCGCGCCATGACAGCACTACATATCGGCTACGCCCGCGTATCAACCGCCGAACAGGAACTCACCGCGCAAATCAACGCTCTCCGCGACCTTGGCGTCGAGGACGAGCAGATCTTCGTCGATCACGGATACACCGGCACCAACAGGGCCCGCCCCGGACTGCGGGAAGCCCTGGCGGCATGCAGGAAAGGAGACACCTTCGTCATTACCAAGCTTGACCGGCTCGCCCGCTCCCTTCCTGATGCACGCGACATCGTGGAGGAACTCACCCGGCGCCAGGTAAAGCTGAACATCGGCGGCAGCATCCACGACCCCAATGACCCTGTCGGCCGGCTGCTCTTCAACATGCTGGCCATGGTGGCCGAATTCGAATCGGATCTGATCAGGGCTCGAACCAGGGAAGGAATGCAGATCGCCAAAGCCAAAGGGCGCCTGCGGGGCAGGAAGCCCAAGCTCTCCCCCGCCAGAGAAAGGGCACGACTAAACCGTCAATGGGCTAACCCTGCGTTGGCAGCACCAGCATGTAGCCCGCCGGCAGGTCGGAACTCCAGCGCCGGGGCTCGCGGATCACGAGCTGCGTTGCCAGCTGTTCGGGCGTGAGCAGGCTGTTGGGGACCGGCGAAGGGCCCCACCGCTCGCTGCCGTGCGGGTACAACGGATCGAGGACGCGAACACCCGTGACCGTGAACTCCGGGAACACTGCCGGGTCGCCAACCGCTTCAAACCCACTCATCACCCACGCGTGCCGGCCGCTCCACATCACAAGCCCCACCGGGCGGCCGGTTTCCGCGATGGCCCGGGCGGCCGTCCGCAGCGCGTCCTGATAGCCAGGCACACTCACCACTGAATACGGCCCCATGCCCACCTCGGTCAACACCTGCGCCCATCCCCGCGGGTTCGCCCCGTTGAATGAGTTGGACGACCGCGCCCGCGCCATCTCCCACAGCTCCCCCTGATGGGCGGAATCGCTCCAGGTGCCGCCGCCAGTGTCATCCATCAGGTTGTGCGCCATCTGGATGCTCGCCGCAACGCACCAGTCAAACGTGTACTGCGGCACGAAGTCCCCTTCCTGGTACAGGTTGAGGACAAACGGCTGCGGCACCGGGGGCGGTGCGGGAGCCTGCGTCGGCGTAGGAGCCGGGGCAGTTGGCGGCGCCGCAGCGGGTTCCGGCGAGGCCGGAAGAGCAGAGGAAGCCGGTGCCGTTTGCGGCGCGGAATTTTCGTTGAAGCCGACGGCGGGCGCACAGCCAGCGAGGACGGTCACCAGGGCAACCAGCCAGGCAAACAGACGGGATCGGGCACCAGTCATGGTCGAACCAGTCTAGCGCGGCAAGGCCCCCTCCAGACCTCAGAACGCGTAGCGGATCCGGCAGTACGGCGCGATCCTCTCAATCAGCGCCGTCAACTGCCGGACGTACCCGGCCTTGGCTCCGGAACGGTACCGCACGTTGCTGAAGCCGTTGGAGGAGACCTTGGACTCCTGCAGGTCCGGGCGCCACAGCACCTTCTCGGCCTGCGGATGCCACCCCAGGTTGACCTCATGGAGCCCCTCGTTGTGCGTCAGGAAAATGACTTCCGCCGCAAGCTGCGCCTTCGCGGCATCCGTCAGTGTGGCGTCGAGTTGGCGCAGCAGCTCCTCCCAGTCACTGAGCCAGGTGTCTGTCACGATAACGGGAGAGAAATTAACGTGCACCTCGTAGCCGGCGTCCACAAAGTCGTTGATCGCGGCCATGCGTTCGGCCACCGGCGAGGTCCGGACATCCACCGACTTGGCCAGGTCCGCCGGCATCAGGGAAAAGCGGACCCGCGTGTGCCCGCCGTGGTCCCAGCCGAGCATCGCCGGGTTCACGTACTTGGTCGCAAAGGACAGTTTGGCGGTGGGCAGGTCCCGGAACAGCGAGACGAGGTCCTCCACGTTGTCGCTGATCAGCGCGTCCACGGAACAGTCACTGTTCTCCCCGATGTCGTACACCCAGAGCTCGGGATCGCACTGGTTTGGCTCCAGTTTGATGCCCTGACGAAGGACATGCCGCTCAAGCGCGCCCGCGATCTGGTCGATATTGGCGAACACGGTGACCGGGTTGCTGTACCCCTTGTGCCGGGGCACGTAGCAGTAGGCGCATGCCATGGCGCAGCCGTTCGCGGTGGAGGGTGCGATGAAATCAGCAGATCGGCCGTTCGGCTTCACGGTCAGCGCCTTCTTGACGCCCAGCACCAGCGCCTCGGTTTTGATCCGGGACCAGCGCGGGACATTTGTCTCGTCACCGTGAAGTTCCGGAATGTTCCAGTGGTTTTCCACGGGCACGACGTCGGCTTCCGGCCAGCGCGCGACGATCTCCTTGCCGCGGGGCAGCTCCAGCGCCGCGGGCTGGGCAAAGATGCGCCGGATCTGCAGCAGCCGGTTGAAGTCCATGACTCCATTCTCCCAAGGCGGCCCCTTCAGACCGGGCCGTTAAGCCGAGGGCATCACGTCTTCACGGGACGAGCCGGACGTCCTCCCCGCGGAGGCCAACGCGGAAGCCATCGTCACGCACCGCCACGTCCCGGAGTACGAGTCCCTCCGGCAGCCCTTCTACCTCATGCTCGATGGTCACGAGCCTGCGAACGACGGCGGCAGTGGCGTCCGAGAGAAAGCCAGGTCCGCCGAAGTCGATCGAGCGCGGCTCGACAACAACCTTCCCAGCCTCCACCTCAACAGTGCCGGTGGCTGTGACGCGCAGTTCCCGGCCGAACGCCTCAACGGTGCGGACCACCCTGGCCTCGCCGCCACCGGCTGCCCCGACCACTGCCCCGTTTCCGAGTTCGCCGGCGACGACGTCGAACGGCACGGTGGCATCAACGGCAAGGCGTGCAGCAGCCAGCCCGTCCGGGCCCGAGACAACGTCCTGTCCGGTGGCCCGAACGTCGCGGAGCAGTGAGCCTCCCACAGCCACCGACCCCGCATCAAGCACCACGTCGGAGAGCCACACCTCACCGTCAAGCAGTTCTTCGGGAGGGGCCGTGCCTGCCGGGCTTTCAGCGCCAGGGACCCGGGAGAGTCCCTCCCCACCCGTTCCGGCCGGGTCACTGACAGCCCACCAGAAAACCGCGGCCGCGATACCCAGGACAACCAGCATCCCGGCAGCACCAATCAGCCACTCCCTTATCCGCATCCACCCCATGAAGCCATTGTGGCAGTTGGACAAGTCCCTCAGCCTCCGCTCCCCCGTTTAGTAGGGCATCTACAAAATGGCCCCGGTTCCGTCCCGGTAGCGTCGGCAGTACATTAGATTCCGCTTGTACAACCCCGACAGGACCCCCAATGAGCAACACCAAAACCACCGCCACAAACACCCAACAGGCAGGCCGCCGCCGCTGGAACGCCACGGACCTCGGCCTGATCGCCGTCTTCGCCGCCCTGGTGGCCGCCTCGGCGCTGGTCCCCGGCCTTGCCGTCAACGGCTTCGGCGTCCCCATCACCTTCCAGACGCTCGCCGTCATGCTGACCGGCCTGGTACTCGGCCCCGGACGGGGTTTCGCCGCCGTCGGGCTCTATGTCCTCCTGGGCCTCGCGGGCCTGCCCATCTTCAGCCAGGGACGCAGCGGCCTGGGCATCCTCGCCGGCCCGTCCGCCGGTTACATCATTGCCTTCCCCATCGCCGCAGGACTTGTGGGATGGCTGGCCACGGTGGTCATCCGCCGGACCATCAAGGCCCGTGCCCTGTGGCTGTTCCTCTCCGCAACGGTCACCAGCGTGGTGGTGGTGCACTCGCTGGGCATCGCCGGCATCGTGCTGAACACCAAGGCAACCTGGGGCCAGGCCTTCCTGGGCGACGTCGTGTTCTACCCCGGCGACATCATCAAGAACGTCCTGGCTGCGCTCATCGCCGTCGCCCTGCACCGTGCCTTCCCGGACATCCTGGTCCGTCGGGTCAAGCGGACCCTCCCGCAGCCCGCCCAAGCCTAGGACCCTGCTTTATGCCCAAAGTGACCTTTGACCAGGCAGCCGTAACCGTTCCGGTGGACCACCTCCCGGAACCCAAGGCCCTCCTGGACGGCGTGAGCCTGCAGCTGACGGAGCAGCGGGTGGGCGTCATCGGTGCCAACGGTTCCGGGAAGTCCACCCTCCTGCGCCTGGTCAACGGGCTCGTCCAGCCCAGTTCCGGCCACGTGCTGGTGGACGGCGCGGACACTGTCCGGTCCGTCCGGGCCGTGCGCCGCACCGTCGGGTTCGTCTTCACCGATCCCCTCTCCCAGCTGGTCATGCCCACCGGCCGGGAGGACGTGGAGCTGTCCCTGCGCCGGTCCGTGAAGAACGGTGCCGAGCGGCGCAGGCTGGCGGAAAACGCCCTGGACCGGCTGGGCCTGCTGCACCTGGCGGACCAGAGCATCTACGAACTGTCCGGCGGCGAGCGGCAGCTGATGGCCCTCGCCGCCGTCCTCGCCGTCGAGCCCGCCGTGCTGGTCCTGGACGAACCGTCCACCCTGCTGGACCTGCGCAACCGCGAACTGCTGCGCCGGACCCTGGCCGGCCTGGACCAGCAGGTCATCATGTCCACCCATGACCTGGACATGGCCCTGGACATGGACCGCGTCCTGGTCATCGACCAGGGCAACGTAGTGTTCGACGGCGCCGCCGCCCCCGCCGTGGCCGCCTACCGGGCGCTCTGCCTGGCAACCCTGGACACGCAGGAAGCGCAGCCGTGAGGGGACACGGCTTCCTGCTCGCCAATTACGTCCCGGGGCATTCCCTGGTTCACCGGGCGCCGCTGGTCTTGAAGTTCCTCCTGGTGTTCGCCTGCGGCCTGGCATCGTTCGTGACAGTGGACTGGCGGATGTCGCTGGCGATGCTCGGCGCACTCTCCGGCCTCTTCCTGCTGACCGGTGCGGGCCTGAAGCGGCTGTGGGCTGCCATCCGCCCGCTCGCTGCCGTACTGCTGGTCATCGGCCTGTTCCAGTGGTGGCAGCTGGGCGCCCCGACCGCGGGCAGGATCGTCCTGAACATCCTTGTCTGCGTGGTGGCCGCATCCCTGCTCACCGCCACCACCCCCGTCCATAAACTCCTCGACGGCGTGGTCAAGGCGGCAGGCCCCTTCAAAAGGTTCGGAGCCGATCCGGAACGCTTCGCCCTGACCATCGGGATCATGCTGCGGAGCATCCCCTACATTGCCGGGACCTTCGCCGACGTCCGCGACTCCGCTCGGGCCCGGGGCCTGGAACGGAACCCGCGGGCCCTGGTCCTGCCGGTGTTCATCACCTCCGTGGCGTTCGCGCGCCAGACGGGCGAGGCCCTCGCCGCCCGCGGACTGGGCGAAGCCGACGACGAGACCGACGACTGAGGCGTTTCCGCCGGTATCCGGGGCCTAGCCGTCCTGGAGCTGCCGGTACTCCAGCAGGGCAGCCGTGCCCATCCCGCCGGCACTGCTGATCATTGCCAAGGCCAGGCTGCCCGGAGCCCCCGCCCGGCGCGCCTGCGCCAGGAGGCGTGTCACCAGGACGGCGCCGGATGCCCCGTACGCATGGCCCAAAGCCAGCGCACCGCCGTCGGTGTTCGCCCGTTCCGGCGCGATGCCCAGCTGGTCCAGGCATGCCAGGGTCTGGGAAGCAAAGGCCTCGTTGAATTCCACGAAGTCAAGCTCATCGGCGGCACGGCCGGCCCCGGCCAGGGCATCGCGGGCCGCCGTGGCGGCCCCCACGCCCAGGATTTCCGGATGCACGCCGGCGGTGCCGGTGCCGAGCACCACAAGGCCGTCGGCGGCCCCCATTGCCCGTGCCCGTTTAAGGGACGTGATCACGACGGCGGACGCGGCGTCGGCATCGAAGCAGGAGTTTCCGGCGGTGACGGTTCCGCCGTCGACAAAGACGGCCGGAAACCTCGCCATCACCGCGGGAGTCAGGCCGCGGCGGGGGCCATCGTCTGTCGACACGGTTCCAGAGCCGGTCTCCAGGGCAACCAGTTCGTCGTCGAAATGCCCTGCATCCGCGGCTAAAAGGGCCCGACGGTGACTTGTCAGCGCGAAAGTATCCTGGCGCTCCCGGCTGATCCCGAACCGTTGGGCCACTGTCTCGGCAGCCGGACCCATGTCCGGATCGCCGAAATCCGCCGGCACAAACTGGGCGCGTCGGTAGAATTCGGCGCCGCCGTCGTCCGTCCGGTGGGCACGCAGGGGCGCCGTACTGGTGCTTTCCACTCCCCCGGCAAGGAAAAGGGGGCTGCCGCCAGCTGCCACCAGCCGGGCCGCGAGGACGATGGCGTCCAGGCCCGAACCGCATTGGCGGTCAACAGTGATGCCCGGAACACTGACCGGGAGGCCCGCCTCCAGCAGTGCCAGGCGTGCCACGTTCCCACCGCCGCCCACCGCGTTTCCGATGACCACATCGTCAACGGCTGCCGGTTCCGTACGGGTTTCGGCCAGCAGTTCCCGCAGCACGGGTGCCAGCAGTTGGTGTGCCCGCAGCCTGCCCAGCGCCCCGTTGGTGCGGCATACCGGGGTCCGCCTGGCGGCGATGATCACCGGCTGCCGGTCCGCCGGCAACAGCTCAGCCGCCAAGGTTCCGCACCCGCCGGTCGTTCGTGTGGATCCAGTCCAGCAGCATGTTGCGGCTGATCTTACCGGCGCCGGTCACGGGAAGTTCCGAGAGGACGAAGTACTGCAGCGGCCGCTTGTCCCGGGGCAGGATCTCCTCCAGGCCCGCGCGCAGCTGCGCCGCCGTGATCCCGCCGGCGGACGGAACGATGCCCGCCACCACGCGCTGGCCGCGGAGATCGTCCGGCATGCCAGCAGCCACCGCCGCGGCCACCCCGGGCACGGCCGCGAGGGCCAGCTCCACCTCATGCGGATAGACGTTCTTGCCGGAGCTGAGGATCATGTCCGCGCGGCGGCCCAGGATGTGCAGTTCCCCTGCCTCCAGGTAGCCCTGGTCCCCCACGGTGAACCAGTTGCCGAAGGACCGCAGGGCCTGCCCGTCGTCCCCCCACAGGTAGCCGTTGCTGACCATCCCGCTCCGCACGCAGATGTTGCCGGATGCGCCGCCGGGCACAGGCTTCCCGGCGTCGTCGAGGATGGCAACCTCCACGCCCGGGAACGGCTGGCCGATGCCGGTTCCGCCGACGGCCGCAGGCTCGCCGGCAGGCAGCCCGGCACCGGACACGAAGCTCAATTCCGAGGCGCCGTAGTACTCAAAGATGGTGGCATGCGGCGCCCAGCGCCGGGCAGCCTCAAGGGTCCGTGCGTCCAGCTTTGAACCCGCGCAGATGATGGTGCGCACCCCGGAGGCGTCCACGCAGCCGGTAAGGCCGCGTTCGCTGAGCATCCGCAGCATAGTGGGCACCAGGACCAGCCGGGTGACGCGGTCGTGGGTGATCGCTGAGTGGACGTCCCCGACGTCGAAATGCTCGAGCGTCTGGAATTCCGAGCCGGCGTAGAGGCACTCGCTCAACGCGTACAGGTTCAGGCTTGCGGCCAGCGGACCGGGGGCCAGCGCTACGTCATCCTGCCGCAGGCCGAAAAACTCGATGGAGGCGTCAAAGGACTGCTGCCAGGAGCGCCGGGACCTGGTGAACGCCTTGGGTACGGACGTGGTGCCGGACGTCAGCCCAATCAGGAAGGTGCTCTCCGCCGGCCCGTCGCGAAGTTCGTCGTCCGGTGACACCATTCCAGGTAAGGCCGAGGCCTCGATGCGGCGGATGATGTCTTCCTGCAGGTGCGGGTGCCATGCGGGATCCAGGACGGCGCACTGGCGCACGCCTGCCACGGCGGCCGTGAAGTTGACGGCGAAACCGACGGAATTGGCCTCACACAGTGCGGTGACCGCCTTCGTTTCCGCAACCTGGGCGGCCGCGGCGTCCCGGAGTTCGGCCCAGGAAAGGCGGCGGCCCGCGACCACGACGGCGGTGTCGTGGGGCCGTTCGCCGGCCCATCGCTGGATTCTGTTGAGGAAAGGCATCGGATCAACTTTACCGGCCTGCACGGATTGACCTCCGGGCCCGAGGGTAATGTGACTTCATGAGTTTCAACGACAATGTGCAGCTGGACCCCTCGCAGGTCCAGGACCGGCGCGGCATGGGCCGCGGAGCGAAAGTGGGCGGCGGCATCGGCGGCGGTCTGCTGCTGCTGATCGCCGCTCTCCTGGGTGTCAACCCCCAGCTCCTGGAGGGCCTGGCGGGCGGCGCTGCTCCCGCCCCGCAAAGCCAGGGCACCGCCCCGGCCTGCAAAACCGGTGCCGACGCCGATGCGCGCGTGGACTGCCGCATCACCGGCACCGTCAACAGCCTCAACGCGTTTTGGCCCGCCTACCTGGAGCAGTACAGCGTCCAGTACCCCCAGCCCGAGACGGTGATTTTCGACGAAGCCGTGAGCACCGGCTGCGGAACGGCCTCCAGCGCCGTGGGTCCGTTCTACTGCCCCACCGACACCACCGCCTACTTTGATCCCGGATTCTTCACGGAACTCGTAAACCGGTTCGGTTCCTCCGGCGGGCCGCTGGCCCAGGAGTACGTGGTGGCGCACGAGTTCGGCCACCACATCCAGAATGTCCTGGGCTACCTGGACCGCGCGCAGCAGGATCCGCAGGGCCCTGAGTCCGGCGCCGTCCGGGTTGAACTTCAGGCCGACTGCTACGCGGGACTGTGGGCCAAGCACGCCTCCACCCAGCCCGGCCCGGACGGCCAGCCGTTCCTGGAAGCCCTCACCCAGCAGGACCTGAATGACGCGCTGTCCGCGGCTTCCGCGGTGGGCGATGACCGCATCCAGGAAGCGGCCACCGGACGGGTCACGCCCGAGGCCTGGACGCACGGCTCCAGCGAGCAGCGCCAGCGCTGGTTCTACCGGGGCTACGAAACCGGCGACATCAACCAGTGCGACACGTTCTCCGCCCCGGGCCTGTAGGGGCCTCCCGTCTTTAAACCCCGACGGCCCGGCCACCTTCGCACAGAAGGTGGCCGGGCCGTCGTCGTACTTTAATTTAGATGTTGAAGCCGAGGGCCCGCATCTGGTCCTTGCCGTCGTCGGTGATCCGTTCCGGACCCCATGGCGGCATCCACACCCAGTTCAGGCGCCAGTCGTCAACAACACCGTCCAGTGCCTTGCCCACCTGCTCCTCGAGCACGTCGGTGAGCGGGCAGGCGGCGGTGGTGAGCGTCATGTCGATCAGCAGTGCGCCGTCGTCATCGGAGTACTTCAGCCCGTAGAGCAGGCCAAGGTCCACCACGTTGACCCCGAGCTCGGGGTCGATGACGTCCTTCAGCGCCTCTTCGACATCCTCCAGGGCCGTGCGGCCCGGCGTGATTTCGGTCATGGCAGAGTCCTAACTAGGCCTGTACTGCTGCGGGAGCGGCGACGGCGGGGCCGGCGCCCTTGGCGTAGCGGTCGTAGCCTTCTTCTTCCAGGCGGTCGGCCAGCTCGGGGCCGCCCTCCTCAACAACCTGGCCGTCCACGAACACGTGCACGAAGTCCGGCTTGATGTAGCGGAGGATGCGGGTGTAGTGCGTGATGAGCAGGGTGCCCATGTTGCCCTGTGCGTGGGCGCGGTTGACGCCCTCGGAAACAACCTTGAGCGCGTCAACGTCCAGGCCGGAGTCGGTCTCGTCCAGGACGGCGAACTTCGGCTTGAAGAGTTCCAGCTGCAGGATCTCGACGCGCTTCTTCTCACCGCCGGAGAAGCCTTCATTGACGTTGCGCTGGGCAAAGTCGGCGTCGATGCGGAGCTGTTCCATGGCCGCCTTGACGTCCTTGGTCCAGGTGCGCAGGGCCGGAGCCTGGCCGTCGATGGCCGTCTTGGCGGTGCGCAGGAAGTTGGTCATGGTGACGCCGGGAACCTCCACGGGGTACTGCATGGCCAGGAACACGCCGGCACGGGCACGCTCGTCAACGCTCATCTCCAGGACGTCTTCGCCGTCGAGGGTGATGGAGCCGCTGGTGACGTTGTAGCGGGGGTGGCCTGCGATGGTGGAGGCCAGCGTGGACTTGCCGGAGCCGTTGGGGCCCATGATGGCGTGGGTTTCGCCGGTCCGGATGGTCAGGCTGACGCCCTTCAGGATCTCCTTGGTGCCCTGCTCCGTGTCAATGCTGACGTGCAGGTCCTTGATCTCAAGAGTTGACATGCTCTTCTTTCTTGTTCGTTCGTAAGTCTTGTGCTGCAGGGCGCTCAGTAGTTGTCTACTGCCGCGCCGTTCAAAACGTTGGTGACATCCACGTAGACGTCGTCGCCGTCGAGCTCGACGGCGAACACGGGAACGGGATCGTAGGCGGGGAGCTGGAGGGGCTGGCCGCTGCGCAGGTCGAACTGCGAGCCGTGCCCCCAGCACTCGATGGCGCAGCCTTCCACGTCCCCTTCCGAGAGCGAGATGTCGGCGTGCGAGCAGGTGTCCCCGATGGCGTGGATATCACCCATGGAATCCCGCACCACGGCTACCGGGTAGTCGTCGATCAGGATGCGCAGCGCCTGTTTGACCTGGATGTCGTTGGCGCTGCAAACCAGCTCGCCCTTGGGCTTCCCACTCATGCGTCCCTGCCTGTCCCTCGTCAGTTTTCTGTTGCCGTGAGTTCGCGTTCCACAGCCTCGGTCAGGCGCTCTTCGAGGGCCGGGACCTTGATCTGCTGGATGATCTCATTGAGGAACCCGCGGACCACCAGGCGGCGGGCAACGTCTTCCGGAATGCCGCGGGCCATGAGGTAAAACAGGTGCTCGTCGTCGAAACGGCCGGTGGCGCTGGCGTGGCCGGCGCCTTCGATCAGGCCGGTCTCGATCTCGAGGTTCGGCACGGAGTCCGCGCGGCAGCCGTCGGTCAGGACCAGGTTCTGGTTCTTCTCGTAGGAGTCGGTGCCTTCGGCCTGCTTCTGGATGAGGACGTCGCCAACCCAGACGGTGTGCGCACCCTTGCCCTGCAGCGCGCCCTTGTACAGGACGTTGGACTTGCAGTTGGGCATGTTGTGGTCCACGAACGAACGGTGCTCCAGGTGCTGCCCGGCGTCGGCAAAGTACAGGCCGAGGAGTTCCGCCTCGGCCCCTTCGCCGGAGAACCGGACGTTGGAGTTCAGGCGGACGATCTTGCCGCCAAGGGTGACGGCGATGTGCTTGTAGACGGCGTCCTTGGCCACCTCGGCGTCGTGCTGGGCCAGGTGCTTCGCGTCAGCTTCCCACAGCTGGACGGAAACCACCGTCAGCTGGGCGCCGCCGCGGACGAAGACCTCAACGTTGCCGTTGTGGTCGGCTGCGCCGTCGTGCTCCAGGATGACCACGGCGCGGCTGTTTTCGCCGGCCTCGATCACATGGTGGGAGTTGGAGCGGCGGCCTGCACCGTTGCCGGTCAGGACGACACGGACGGGCTCGTCCAGTTCGGCGTTTGCCGGGATCTGGATGTGCAGCGCGTCGTCAGTGTTGGCGGAAGCCACGACGGCGGCGCGGTCGGCCGGGACCAGGGTGGTCCCGCGGGGGGCCTCGCCTGCGTGCAGCGTGCGCTGGACGACGGCGGCGGGCGCCTCGAACGCGACGTTCAGGACGCCGGCGTCGCTGGGTGCGTCGGAGAGGAGGTTGGCCAGTTCACGCACGGGGGTGAAGCGCCATTCCTCTTCCCGGCCGTTGGGCAGGGCGAAGTCGGCGACGTCGTGGCTGGTCAGGCGCTCCGCGCGGGAGGCCATGACCTGCACGCCGTGGCTGTGGTGGCGGTCAACCTTGGCGGGAACGAGCTGTTCGCCTTCCTCGGTGAAACCTGCGATCGACGGTGCGCCGATGCGCGCCTTTTCGGTTGTAGCTTCGGCAGTCATTAACCGACGGATCCTTCCATCTGGAGTTCGATGAGGCGGTTCAGCTCGAGGGCGTATTCCATGGGGAGCTCACGGGCGATCGGCTCGATGAAGCCGCGCACGATCATGGCCATGGCCTCGTCCTCGGGCATGCCGCGGGACATGAGGTAGAACAGCTGCTCCTCGCTGACGCGGGAGACCGTTGCCTCGTGTCCCAGCTGCACATCGTCCTCGCGGATGTCGATGTACGGGTAGGTGTCAGAGCGTGAAATGGTGTCCACGAGCAGGGCGTCGCAGCGCACGGTGTTGGCCGAGTGCTTGGCACCTTCACGGACCTGCACCAGGCCGCGGTAGGCTGCACGGCCGCCGCCGCGGGCCACCGACTTGGAGATGATGGAGCTCTTGGTGTTCGGCGCGATGTGGACCATCTTGGAGCCGGTGTCCTGGTGCTGGCCCTCACCGGCAAACGCGATGGAGAGGGTCTCGCCCTTGGCGTGCTCGCCCACAAGGTAGACGGCCGGGTACTTCATGGTGACCTTGGAGCCGATGTTGCCGTCGACCCACTCCATGGTGGCGGCCTCTTCGCAGATGGCACGCTTGGTCACCAGGTTGTACACGTTGTTGGACCAGTTCTGGATGGTGGTGTACCGGACGCGGGCGCCCTTCTTGACGATGATTTCCACCACGGCGGAGTGCAGGGAGTCCGAGGTGTAGATCGGTGCCGTGCAGCCTTCGATGTAGTGGACGTAGGAGTCCTCGTCGGCAATGATCAGGGTCCGCTCGAACTGGCCCATGTTCTCAGTGTTGATGCGGAAGTATGCCTGCAGCGGGATGTCGACGTGGACGCCCTTGGGGACGTAGACGAAGGACCCGCCCGACCACACGGCGGTGTTCAGCGAGGCGAACTTGTTGTCGCCCACCGGGATCACGGTGCCGAAGTATTCCTGGAAGATCTCCGGGTGCTCCTTCAGCGCGGTGTCGGTGTCCAGGAAGATGACGCCCTGGGCCTCGAGGTCCTCGCGGATCTGGTGGTAGACAACCTCGGACTCGTACTGCGCGGCAACACCGGAAACGAGGCGGCTGCGCTCGGCTTCCGGGATACCCAGCTTTTCGTACGTGTTCCGGATGTCCTCGGGCAGGTCTTCCCAGGTGGCTGCCTGCTTCTCCGTGGAACGGACAAAGTACTTGATGTTGTCAAAGTCGATGCCGGACAGGTCCGCACCCCAGGTGGGCATGGGCTTGCGGTCGAAGTACTTCAGGCCCTTGAGGCGCAGGTCGAGCATCCAGTCCGGTTCGCTCTTCTTGGCCGAAATGTCGCGGACTACCTCTTCGTCAAGCCCACGGCGTGCATTGGCGCCGACGTCGTTCTTGTCAGCCCAGCCGTACTCGTAGTTGCCGATGCCATGGAGCTCGGGATTCTTTTCCAGAATTTCCGAGATCACAGTGTTTTCGGCTACCGCTTTCTCTGATAGTTGGTCCGTCATCACGGCCTTTCTTGCTGATGGTTGATTTCTTCGTTCAGGCGGGCGGGGGCTGCCGGAGGCCTTGTGGGCTCCTGGACAGACGGCCTGCCTGTAGGAATGTGGGTGGTGCAGACGTGCCCGCCGCGGGACAGCGTGGACAGCCGGCGCACGTCAACGCCCACCAGCCGCGAAAACACTTCCGTTTCCACGTCGCAGAACACGGGGAAGCGTGCGGCAAGCTGCTGGATCGGGCAGTGGCCCTGGCACAGCTGGACGCTGGACAGCGCGGCCGGCAGGGGTGCCTTGGCCTCGATGGTGGCGGTGGACGAGACGAAGTTGTCGCGGGTCAGGGCATCGGAAAGGGCCCGGGCGCGGTCGCTGATGTCCGGACCGGCCTTTTCGATCTCCGGCGCATACCGCCGTTCCATATCCGAGAATCGCTCGACGGCGAATGCGCGGACGGCGTCGGGCCCGGCAACCTTCTGCAGCTGCTGGAGGGCCAGGGCGGCGATGTCCAGGTAGTCATTGCCGAGGCTGGACTGGCCCTGGGAGCTAAGGACGTACCGCCTGGCGGGCCGGCCCGCGCCGGCACCGGACTTGGCTACCCTCTTGACTTCAATGACGCCGTCGCGGGATAAATGGTCCAAGTGGCGGCGTACTGCCGCCGGGGTGAATCCGAGCAGGTCGCCGAGTTCGGCGGCACTGACAGGTCCGTGTTCCAGGACCGCCGCGAGGACGCGGTCGCGGGTACGCTCATCGGCATCAGCCACCGGACCGGTAGCCATCCGGCCCCGGTCTGCGGGAGCCTGGGAGGCTCCGTGCCCGGCAAAAGGCACAGCAGTAGCATTGCTCATGGAATACACAACACAATCATGGCGTAATTTAGTCCCCCGCTCCAGTAAGGACAGGCTGACCTCAGCCCGGGCTCCGGCAGGACGGCAGCTAATACTACTTCCCGTAGAATACTGGGGTGCGTTCCCCCCAATCCCCTGTTCTGTCCATCAGCGGGCTCATAAAGGATGTTGGTCCGCTGCCCAGCCTGGACGGAAAGATGCTCCGGGTGGTCAGCGGCGTTTCACTGACCGCCGAACGGGGACAGGTCACCGCACTGCTCGGGGCCAACGGGGCAGGGAAAACCACCACCCTTGAATGCGCCCAGGGCCTGCAGAAACGCACCGGCGGCAGCATCTCGCTGCTCGGGCAGGATCCCGCTACGGCAGGGGCCGGATTGCGGTCCCGCGTTGGTGTCATGCTCCAGGATGGCGGGCTCCCGCCGTCGGCACGCCCTATTCCGCTGCTGCGCCACGTTGCCGGACTGTATGCCCGGCCCTGGCCGGTGGATGAGCTGGTTCAGCGCCTGGGGATTGATACCTTTAGCCGGACGACGGTCCGCAGGCTTTCCGGCGGGCAAAAGCAGCGCCTGGCCCTTGCGGCTGCCCTGATCGGCAGGCCGGAAGTCCTCTTCCTCGACGAGCCCAGCGCGGGCCTGGACCCCCAGTCCAGGCAGCTGGTGTTCGACCTCATTGCGGAGCTCCGCGACGCCGGGATGGGAATCATCCTCACCACGCACCTCATGGATGACGCCCAGCGCCTTGCGGACTACGTCTACATCATTGACGGCGGCCGGAACGTTGCCGAGGGAACAGTGCAGGAACTGCTACAGCGCGCCCCGGAGGTAGAGGCAGGTGCCGAACACGTCCGGACACTGTTTTTTGAAGCACCCCCTGGGCTTGACCTTTCCAAGGTCCTCCCGGCCGGCATTGATGTGACCGAGGACCGGGCCGGCAGCTACTGCGTCACGGGTGCATTGACACCCCACCATCTCGCCGCCCTTGCCGCATGGTGGGAAGCGCATGACATCATGCCGGGTTCGATGAGCCTGCAGGCGCGTAGCCTTGAAGACGTCTTTCTGGATATTTCGGGAAAGGATATCCGATGACCCGGAACCCCGCCGACGCAGTCCTGACCGGACCTGCCGGCCAGCAGGAGCCTGCCACCCTGCTGCGGCGCGTGCTGCTGCAGGGCAAGTACGAGTCGCTGGCGATGCTGCGGAACGGGGAACAGCTGATCCTTGCCGTTGTGCTGCCGCTGCTTGCCCTGGTCGGCCTGACCGTGACGCCATTCCTGGACGGAATGGGCGCGAGCCGGATCGATGTGGCCGTTCCAGGCATCCTGGCCCTGTGCGCCATGTCCACGGCCTTCACCGGGCAGGGCATCGCCACCGGTTTCGACCGCCGCTACGGCGTGCTCCGCCTTCTGTCCACCACTCCCCTGGGCCGCGGCGGACTCATTGCCGGCAAGGCGCTCTCGGTCCTGGCGGTACTGTGCCTGCAGGTTGCAGTGGTCACTGGCGTGGCGCTGGCGCTGGGCTGGCAGCCGCCGGCGGCGGGCTGGCTTCCCGGGCTGGCGCTGCTGGCACTGGGCGCGGCCGCCTTCACTGCGCTGGGCCTGCTGGTGGCGGGAACCGTCCGGCCGGAGGCCACCCTCGCGATCACCAACCTGCTGTGGATCCTCCTGGGTGCCCTGGGCGGCATTGTTCTGCCCGCCGAAAAGCTCCCGGCAACGGCCCAGTCTCTGGTCGGTTTCCTGCCGTCCGGCGCTTTGGGCGAATCCCTGCGCGAGGCATTCCTTGGCGGCGGCCTGAACGCCGGCGCCGCCCTCATACTGTTGCTCTGGACCCTGGTCGCCGGGGCAGCAGCCATCCGTTGGTTCAAGTGGAATTGAGATAATCGTGAGCACGGCTTCACGCCTACCCCAACTGGCCGGGCGCCTGGTATCAAGGCTGCCCCGCACCGTGGACGCCCGGGTGCGCCGCCTCGCCGTCGCCTCCCTGATCGGCCAGACACTTCTCGTGGTCACAGGCGGGGCGGTCCGGCTGACCTCTTCCGGCCTTGGCTGCCCCACCTGGCCGCGCTGCACGGAAACATCGCTGGTCAACACCCCTGAGATGGGCATCCACGGCTTCATCGAGTTCGGCAACCGGCTCCTCACTTTTGCGCTGGCCGCCGTCGCCGCCCTCATGCTGGTCTATCTGTGGAACCTTCGCAAGGAACGCAGGGACCTCTTCCTCCTCGCCCTCGGCCTGCTCGCCAGCATCCCCGCCCAGGCAGTGATCGGCGGGATCACCGTCCTGACCAACCTCAACCCCTGGGTGGTGGGCCTGCACTTCCTGGTGTCGATGGCCCTGGTGGTGTTTGCCACCCTGCTGGTGAACCGGGCCTTTGGCAGGACCGGCAGGTTCATGGCCTACCGGCACCGCGCCCTGCCGGGAATCATGCGCCCGGTAACGTCCGCCGTCGCGCTTTTTTCCGCCCTTGCCGTGATGCTCGGCGTGGTAGTGACGGGAGCCGGTCCGCACGCCGGCGACGCGGACGCGCCGCGGAACGGCCTTGACTGGGACCTGTTTTCCCACATCCATGCGGTTCCGGCGTACCTCATTACCGCCGGTACGGTCGTGGCCCTGGCGCTGGTGTTCATGCGCGGCATCACCGGCCCGTTCCGGACTGCCGTGCTGGGGCTCCTGGGCGTGACGGTCCTGCAGGCAGTCATCGGCTTCACCCAGTACTACAACGGCATTCCGGTGCTGCTCGTGGCCGCCCACATGCTCGGGGCCGCGCTGCTCATGTCCGCGGCCACGAACGCCTGGGACATCGCCCGCTCCAGCCCGGTGGAGTAGGACTCCACGACAAGTCAGCAAAGTGCGAAGCGCCCCGGTTCCAAGGAACCGGGGCGCTTCGCGTCATGGGCCGCTACTTTAACCCCGGGTCAACGCACCGGCCCGGCGTTCGCCAATTCCGCAGCAGGGGCCGCATCCAGGAACTCAAGCCCGGATGCGTTGACCAGCAGCACGCGCGCCGTCGCGATGTCGTAGAACAGGCCCGTTGCCTGCACGGCACCCCTTGCCAGCGCGGGACCGATCACCGGGTGGGTTTCCAGCTTCGCAAGCTGCACCGCCACGTTGACCATCCCCAGCTGGTCCGCTTCGCCGTAACCGGCCTCGGCTGCAGCCAACGCCACCGGGTGGCCCGCCTGCAGCTCCTCGTAGCTTGGCCGCGCATGTTCCAGCCAGGCGTCAAACCCTGCACCGAGGGATGTGGCAGTGCTGCCGCCGGCGTCCGCGATGACGGCCTTCATGGCCCCGCAGTTCGAATGCCCGCAAACCACGATTGATTTCACGCCCAGGCCTCTGACGGCAAAGGACAGGGCGGAATCGATGGAGGCATCCTGCCCGTCGTGGCACACCACGTTCCCGATGTTCCGCAGCGTCAGCAGGTCGCCCGGGCCGCTGCTGGTGATCAGGTTGGGGTTCACGCGGGAATCCACGCAAGCGATGAACAGCGCGTCCGGGTTCTGGCCTTCCGCCAGGTTCTGCACCATGGGCCGGACCTTGTCTGCAAAGCGGCGGTGGTATTTGTTGATCCCCATCAGGAGCGAACGCCGCGGGTCCCGTCCGGCCTCCTGCGCCGGCCCGCCCGCCTGCCACGAGCTCCTGGGCGGCAGCGGGAGTTCGCTGGCTTCCTTCCGCTGGGGGGCGCGGTCCGCAGCATCGCGGAACAGGCTGTTGCCGTGCTCCTCAACATGGACGGTACCCCCGGCGGCTTCGTACTGGCGGCGCCAGGCGAGCACCGCCTCCCGGAACGCATGATCCAGGTAGTCGGCGTTCAGTTCCACCACAACGTCCTTGCGCTCCGGAACCGAATGCAGCACCCGGTTCAGCCGCGGCAGGGAGAAGAAGCTGCAGGACCCGTTGATGGTGATCCGCCACAGGACCGACGGCGGCACGGGCTGGTGCGCCTGGACGGACGCGCGCAGCACGCGCCACAGCACGCTGGCCGCGGCCAGCGCCAGCCCGATGAGGACGCCCTCCAGCAGGTTGAGGAAGACGACGCAGAGCAGCGTGACGGAGTAGATCAGGAAGTCTCCGGTGCGGAGGCTGGTGCGGATATCCGCCACCTTGATCAGCCGGGCACCGATCACCACGAGCAGTCCGGCGAGGACAGCCATCGGTATGAGCTGGATGAGGCCGGCGAAGAGGGCCGAGAAGGTCAGGACCCAGACACCGTGCAGGACCGCCGAGGTCCGCGTGGCGGCACCGGCTTCCACGTTGGTGGCGCTGCGCACGATGACGCCCGTGACGGGAAGTCCGCCCAGGGAGCCGGAGACGATGTTGGCTGCTCCCTGGCCCATCAGTTCCCGGTTCAGGTTGGTGCGTGGTCCTGCCTGCATTTTGTCGACGGCGACGGCGGACAGCAGCGATTCGATGCTGGCGATCAGGGCCATGGAGAGGACGGCGAATGCAGCGGCCCGCCAGTTGCCGTCCGGCAACTGGGGCAGCGCAACGGCGTCGAAAATCGAACCGGAGAAGGAGATGCGCTCAACGGCGGGCGCAAACGCAACGGACAGGGCCGTTCCGGCGGCGACGGCGGCCAGCGGCCCCGGAATCCGCCGCACTGCCGGCGGCAGGTGCTTCCAGACAAGCAGGATGGCCACGACGGCGAGGCCCAGCAGCGCGGCATGGAGTTCGAGGTTGGTGATGGCCGACGGAAGGGCAGTCAGGTTCTCCAAGGCTGAACCAGCCGCCCGGGAGCCGAGCAGGACGTGGATCTGCTGCAGGATGATCGTGATGCCGATGCCGGCGAGCATCGCCTTCACCACCACCGGCGAGACCGCCAGTGCTGCCCTGCCGACGCGGCTGATACCCAGCAGGAGCTGGACGACGCCTGCCGCGGCCGTGATGGCGCAGGTTACCTGCCAGCCGAATTCCTGGACCAGTCCGGCCACGATGACGGTCAGTCCGGCAGCGGGCCCGCTCACCTGGAGGGGCGAGCCGCCCAGGCTGCCGGCCACGATGCCGCCCACGGCGGCTGCGATAAGGCCGGCCATGATCGGGGCGCCGGAAGCCGCGGCAATGCCTAGGCTCAACGGCAGGGCCACAAGGAACACCACCAGCGACGCAGGAAAGTCCGAGCGGAGGTGTTTGAGGAAGTGCGGGGTCCGGGATCTGTTCGTGCTTCCGGATTGGTTGGCTGCCGGGGGACTGGAACTGGGAACGGTGGTGGGGTCGGATTCCTGTGCCATGGATTTCCTTTGCTCGCGGGCCGGATCCATTCCAGAGTAGGCAGACAGTCATGAACAGTGACATAAAACGTGATCGATATGACAATTGCTGTCATGCCGTGTCCGTCCAGCGCCGGCGCATGATGCTTGCCTGATTCTGCCCAAGAATTGCACTTGCACTATCAAGAACCAGGGGAAGTCTTGATGCGGCGGGGGCATGCTGATTCCAGCAGCACACCCGACGGGACCAACCGCTCCGCCGGCGCCTTAGGCAACAAGCGATATTCGTGGGGCAGGAAGAGCTATGAAGCAAACAGCAGCGCTGGAAGTAATATCCGTCGTCCGCGGCAGCACCACTGACCGCCCAGCGGCCTGACATGAAACGCATAGCAGAGCGCCAGGCCCTCGGCAGGCCAGCATGCACGGGCACGGACGTCAAAGCGCCGGGCGGGCCCGGTTACCCCACCGGAAGATGGACTCCAAACGTTGCTCCACAGGCATGGAACTCCGGTAACTGCATTCAAGACGGCGAGCAGCTCTGGCCCGACTGCCGCGACTGAAAGCCGGAGCGCCGCGCCCGGTCTTGGCGGAAACTGTATAACCTTCAGCCTGCGGTGGATGGAACGTTCGCCGCGAAGCTGCGCAATGGCGGACAGTCCTGCATTGGAGCCAACCGCATCAACCGGCTGCGACTCGGCAGGCCACTTCTTCGCCCCGACCGGCCGGCTAATCGTGGGCATCAACCAAGGCGTCCCGTCCAACGCTCCTGCGCTCGTCGGCGGCATCACGCAGTCAGGCCTTGGACGCGGAAGCGCCGAAGGTTCGAAGAATTCGAAACAATCCGCTTCTACAACGTGGCTCCACGCCCGACTGACTAACACACGCTCCCGGAACTCGTCAGCCTGACCCGGCGGGGACAGCTGACAACTGGCAGGAGCGACCACTGAGACCGGCGCCAGGGCGCCGGTCTCCCGCATATGTAGTGACGGAGACGCCGCCGGTGTACGATTGTTGACAATCTACGATCTGCGAGAAAGGTCAAGAGAGATGCGACAAAGTCGTCGTTCATCTGCATGCAGAGCCCGCCGGCGCCACCACCGCTTTAAAGCCGGGACCCACCAAAGGTGCAAAGGGGCTTCTTAACCCCGCCAGTGGAGGAGACGAGCGCCTTTCCGGATACTGGGGGGCGTGGGCGTAGTGCTCATCCTGATAGTAGTCACCGCAGCCGGCATAGTGACCAGCTCCAGTGCTGTCCTGCAGGTTCAACGGCGCCCCACAAGCACAGGCAGCAACGAAAAATCCTGCCTGCCGCTGTTGCAGGTCATTGCCGGGATCCTTGCCCTGGGCTCGATCGTTCTCGCTACTCATTTTCAACTGGGTGCGTTGCGATGACTGAAGCCACATCCATTGCGCCCACGGATCCGAGTTCAACGGCTCCAAAACCATCCCCTGCCGGAGCCCCAACCCCTCGAGGGCCTGAGATGGTGTTCCATGATCCCCTCTCCCATTACCTGCCCGGGACGCCTGCAGGTATCTCTCTTCACGGGTCATCCATCCATCACGCACGACCGAGCTGAAAACGTGCAGCTAAGAGAAAAACTGCTAGCCGGGCCGCCGCGATAGAAGCTGTTTCGCGCGACCTGAAACTTCTTGCACTAAGCAAAGGAAGCACCGCGGGCTAGCTCCCGGCCCCGGCTCGCGGCGGGAAGCCGTCCCCGGGGAACCGCGCCGAAAACGCGAACGGGCCGCACCCTCGATGAGGGAGCGGCCCGCACGTCAGGATCGTGTCAGGCGGGTCGGCGCTCAGTCGAAGCCGTGGCAGTAAACCTTGCGAATGGTTTCGGTCACCACCCAGCGGCCCGACCAATCCTTGGGCTGCACGATCACGTCACCACCGGAGATCTCGTAGCTGGTGCCGGTGGCGCCGTCGGTAACGGTTGCGCGGCCGCTCACGATGTAGCACACCTCGGTGTCTTCCCGAGGAGTCACATCCCAGCCTCCGGGCTGGCACTCCCAGACACCCGTCTTGATGGCGGTGTCGAACTTCAGGATCGACGTCTTCGGGTCGCCCGAGTCGTAGCCAGGACGGTGACCATTGGGCTCGAGCTCCCCGACGATTTTGGCCGCAGGCACGTACACGTACGGACGCATAAAGTTCTCCTTTTGTCGCGTTGTCAATTGTTGACAATCGTAATGGATCGCGAAGCCAATGTCTACACATGAAGATTAATCAAAACTCACGGAGGTACCCGCAGGAGTGCGTCATCGACAAGTGACGAGATCGTGAACTGGGGAAGCAATTCTCGGGGAACGCAGCCCTGCACCCTATGGAACGGTCTGGAGAGCAGACTGCGTCTCTATTTCTCGGTCGACCATTGAACTTGCAGCGACCTCCATAAAATCGCCGTTGAGCACGAGAAGTTGGCTGCGTTCGCTTTGGAAGGTGACATCGACGGTTTCCGCCAGGAGATGCCAATCAGTTCCACAATGCGCTTCGCGCCGAAGATGCAGACCAGACGCAGGTTTAGTCCCGCTGCGACGGGGGAAAGCGGGTCCGTGCCGACAGGCGCCGGACTTAGCCTCCCATAACGGCCGGACCGATGAACGGGTCAACAGCCAGCGCAATGAACAGCAGGGTCAGATAGCTGATGGAACCGTGGAAGACCTTCATGGCACGCTTGCCGGAGATCTCTTCACGCTGGGCCTGGTTGTACAGGGAATGTGATTCGTACAGGAACCATGCACCGGCGAGGACCGCGGTTGCCGTGTAGACCCATCCCGCACCGCCGGCCGGAACCAGGAGGAGCGAGCAGGCCACCATGGCCCAGGCGTAGAGGACCACCTGGACAGAGACCACCTTGGCGCCAGCGATGGCTCCCAGCATGGGCACCTTTGCGTTGCGGTAGTCCTCGCCGTACCGCATGGACAGCGGCCAGTAGTGCGGCGGCGTCCAGAGGAAGATCACCATGAAGAGGATGATGGCGGGCCATTCCACGGTATTGGTTACGGCCGCCCAGGCAATCAGCACGGGAAAGCAGCCTGCGGCGCCGCCCCAGACAATGTTCTGTGCGGTGCGGCGCTTGAGGATGATCGTGTAGATCACCACGTAGAAGAAGATGGCGCCCAGGCCCAGCCAGGCGGACAACGGGTTGGCCCCGAACCATAGGATGGCGATGGCCGCTGCCCCCAGGACCCACGAGAACACGAGTGCCTCGCGCGGGGTGACCTCGCCGGTCACGAGCGGACGGTTTTCGGTGCGGTGCATCAGTTTGTCGATGTCGCGGTCGATGTAGCAGTTGAAGGCACCGGCACTGCCTGCCGCGAAGGCACCGCCCACCAGAGTGGCCAGAATCAGTCCGATGGAGGGGAAGCCGCGCTCCGCGTAGATCATGGTGGGCAGCGTGCTGACCAGCAGCAGTTCGATAACGCGGGGTTTGGTGAGGGCGAGATACGCCTTGGCCTTACGGGCAAACCCGGCACCTGACGACCGGGATGCGTTCAGCGGCGTATCTGTTGTGCTCACGGTGGCAGTCACCCGTTCTGTGTGGCAGTTGTGTCTGGCGGTGCAGCTACGGACGGCTGGAAAGGTCCGCTGCCCGGCATTGGCCTCCGAATATCATACCGTGCCGCCACCCTCCCACCTGCCCGCTGATATGCACACTTGATCGCTCGGGTGCCAATTCGAGCAGATTAACTCAGGCTCACTTCAGGCTGATTCATATAAGGGGAAATTGCGTCCAAATCCTGAGATTTGCGCTGCCCGGACTTTGGAATGGAGCTAAGCTGTCACCAGATCAGCACGCAGCAGGGAAGCGGTGGAAAACGCATTCCCAGATTGCAAGTGGCTGAGTGAGAGATCAACGTTTCGATGGTGAACGGCTGGTACACACCGCAGCGGGCGCCACACAGCGTGCCTTTACTCGGACCCGGTGTGCCGCCTGCCATCAGCACAGAGAGGGGCCCGGTTTTCGTGCCACATTTGGAAGAGCAAGAACTGTCTTGGACCGACCTGGACCAGCGCGCCGTGGACACCGTCCGCGTGCTGGCCGCCGATGCCGTGGAGAAGGTTGGCAATGGCCACCCCGGCACTGCGATGAGCCTGGCTCCGGCCGCTTACCTGCTGTTCCAGAAGCTGATGCGCCACGATCCGCGGGATCCGGACTGGATCGGCCGTGACCGCTTCATCCTCTCCCCCGGCCACACGTCGCTGACGATCTACATCCAGCTGTTCCTCTCCGGCTACGGCCTGGAGCTGAAGGATCTGCAGGCGCTGCGGACCTGGGGGTCGCTGACCCCCGGCCACCCGGAGTACAAGCACACCGCCGGTGTGGAAATCACTACCGGCCCGCTTGGCCAGGGCCTGGCCTCCTCGGTGGGCTTTGCCTACTCGCAGCGCCGCCAGCGCGGCCTGTTCGACGCCGACGCCGCCCCGGGCACCAGCCCGTTCGACCACACCATCTGGGTTATCGCGTCCGACGGCGACCTGCAGGAAGGCGTCACGGCCGAGGCTTCCTCGCTGGCCGGCCACCAGGAACTGGGCAACCTCGTTGTCATCTACGACGAGAACCACATCTCCATCGAGGACGACACCGACATCGCCTTCACCGAGGACGTCCTGAAGCGGTACGAGGCCTACGGCTGGCACGTCCAGCGCGTTGACTGGACCAAGACCGGCGAGTACAAGGAAGACGTCCAGGAGCTCTACTCCGCGCTGCTTGCTGCGAAGGCCGAGACCTCCAAGCCGTCCATCGTGTCGTTGCGCACCATCATCGGCTACCCCGCCCCGAAGAAGCAGAACACCGGCAAAATCCACGGTTCGGCCCTGGGTGCCGAGGAAGTCGCTGCGCTGAAGACGGTGCTGGGCTTCGATCCCGCCAAGTCCTTCGAGGTTGACGAGGAAGTCCTGGCCCACGCCCGCTCCGTGGTGGACCGCGGCGCCGCAGCCCGCAAGGAATGGGAGGAGTCCTTCAACGCCTGGCAGGCCGCCAACGCCGAAGCCGCCGCGCTGCTGCAGCGGATCGAGGCCAAGGAACTTCCGGCCGGTGTGGATGAGGCCCTGCCGGTCTTCCCGGCCGGCAAGGACGTTTCCACCCGCGCCGCGTCCGGCAAGGTTCTGAACGCCCTCGGCCCGGTCCTTCCCGAACTCTGGGGCGGCTCCGCCGACCTCGCCGAGTCCAACAACACCACCATCGAAGGTTCGCCCTCGTTCGTCCCGGCGTCCAAGCAGACCGATGCATGGTCCGGCAACCCCTACGGCCGGGTCCTGCACTTCGGCATCCGCGAACACGCCGCCGCGTCGATCGTGAACGGCATCAGCCTGCACGGCCGCACCCGTGCGTTCTCCGGCACCTTCCTGATCTTCAGCGACTACCAGCGCCCGGCGATCCGCCTCGGTGCGCTGATGGGAGTCCCGTCCCTGTACGTCTGGACCCACGACTCCATCGGCCTGGGCGAGGACGGACCCACCCACCAGCCGGTGGAACAGCTCGCCACCCTGCGCGCCATCGTGGGCCTGGACGTCGTCCGCCCCGGTGACGCCAACGAAGTGGCAGTTGCCTGGAAGACCATGCTGGAAAACCACGACAACCCGGCCGGCATAGTCCTGACCCGCCAGAACATCCCCACCTGGGAACGCGGCGAGGGCGTTGCCTCCGGTGACACCTTCGGCTCCACCGCCGGTGTTGCCAAGGGCGGTTACGTCCTGGCCGAAGCGTCCAAGGACGGTGCCACCGTCCCGGCCGACGTCATCCTGATCGCCACCGGCTCCGAGGTCCAGCTCGCCGTCAAGGCCCGCGAAACCCTGCAGGCCGAAGGCATTGCCGCCCGCGTCGTGTCCATGCCGTGCGTTGAATGGTTCAACAAGCAGGACGCCGCCTACCGCGAATCCGTCCTGCCTGCCGCCGTCAAGGCCCGCGTGTCCGTCGAAGCAGGACTTGCCCTGGGCTGGAAGGAATTCGTCGGCGACGCCGGCCGTTCCATCAGCCTCGAGCACTACGGCGCTTCCGCCGACTACAAGCGCCTCTTCCAGGAGTTCGGCATCACCGCGGAGGCAGTCGCCGCCGCCGCCAAGGACTCCCTCGCCGGCCTCCAGGCCTAAACCCAGAACACTTGAGGAGATAAACCATCATGACTACTCCCACCCAGCAGCTCTCCGACGCCGGAGTTTCCATCTGGCTTGACGACCTGTCCCGCGGACGCCTGGAAACGGGCACCCTTGCCAAGCTCATCGAAGAGAAGAACGTGGTTGGCGTGACCACCAACCCCTCCATCTTCCACGCCGCCATCACCGCCGGCACCGACTACGACGCGACCATCGCCAAGCAGGCCGCCGCCGGTGCCAGCATCGAAGACACCATCTTCGAAATCACCACCACCGACGTCGCCGACGCCTGCGACCTCTTCGCCCCGGTGGCAGCAGCCACCAACGGCGTGGACGGCCGCGTCTCCATCGAGGTGGACCCCCGCCTGGCCTGGGACACCGCCGGCACCATCGCCGAGGCCAAGCACCTGTTCAAGAAGGTCAACAAGGACAACGTCCTGATCAAGATCCCCGCCACCCTGGAAGGCCTTGAGGCGATCACCGCCACCCTGGCCGAGGGGATCAGCGTCAACGTGACCCTGATCTTCTCCCTGGAGCGCTACCGCGCCGTCATCAACGCCTTCCAGTCAGGCCTGGAACAGGCCAAGGAAAACGGCCACGACCTCTCCAAGATCCACTCCGTGGCCTCCTTCTTCGTCTCCCGCGTGGACACAGAGATCGACAAGCGCCTGACCGCCATCGGCACCGATGAAGCCCTCGCCCTCAAGGGCAAGGCCGGCGTCGCCAACGCCCGCCTGGCCTACCAGGTCTACGAAGAGCTCTTCGCCACCGAACGCTGGAACCTGCTGGCCCAGTCCGGCGCCCGCCCGCAGCGGCCGCTCTGGGCCTCCACCGGCGTGAAGGACCCGGCCTACCCGGACACCCTCTACGTCACCGAACTCGTCGCCCCGGGCGTGGTGAACACCATGCCCGAGAAGACCCTGGATGCCACCTTCGACCACGGCGTGGTCACCGGGAACACCATCAGCGGCACCTACGCCGAGGCCAATGCCACCCTCGACGCCCTGGAGAACCTCGGCGTCTCCTACAACGACGTCGTCGCGATCCTGGAATCCGAAGGCCTGGACAAGTTCGTGGCCAGCTGGAAGGAACTCCTGGCCGACGTCGAAGGTGCCCTCGCCTCCGCACGGAAGGCTTCCTAGTCCCAGATGAGCACTCTCAGCTACGACGCCACCGGCGCAGCACAGCAGGCACTCGAGCAGCACATTCCCACCCTGGTGGCGGATCGGATTGCCACCCGGATCTTCGCCAAGGACCACACCCTGTGGGGTACGGACGCCGAGTCCGAGTCGGCAATCCGGCTTGGCTGGGTGGAAGCAGCCACCGTCTCCCAGCCCCTGGTGCAGGACATCCTGGAACTCCGTGACGCCCTTCGGGCCGAGGGTGTGACCCGCATCGTGCTTTGCGGCATGGGCGGATCCTCGCTGGCACCCGAGGTCATTACCGGTACCGCCGGCGTCGAGCTGACAGTGCTGGACAGCACGGACCCGGACCAGGTCCGTGCTGCCCTGGCGGACCGGCTGGCCGAGACCGCGATTGTGGTCTCGTCCAAGTCGGGCTCCACCGTGGAAACGGATTCCCAGCGCCGCGTGTTCGAGAAGGCGTTCAACGACGCCGGCATCGACGCCGCAAGCCGGATAATCATTGTCACCGATCCGGGTTCCCCGCTGGACAAGGCTTCCCGTGAGGCCGGCTACCGTGCGGTGTTCAACGCCGACCCCAACGTGGGCGGCCGTTTCTCGGCGCTGACCGCCTTCGGCCTGGTGCCGTCGGGCCTGGCCGGCGTGGACATCCAGGCCTTCCTGGATGAAGCCGAAGAAGCTGCGGAAATCCTCAATGAGGACGCACCGGAGAACATCGGCCTGGCCCTCGGTGCTGCGCTGGGCGGCACCACGCCGCTGCGCAACAAGATCGTGATTGCCGAGGACGGATCCGGCATTGTCGGTTTTGCCGACTGGGCCGAGCAGCTCATCGCGGAATCGACGGGCAAGCTGGGCACGGGTGTCCTGCCGGTTGTTGCAGGCCCCGCCTCCCCCGAGGTCAGCTACGGCGCCCCGGACGTGCTGGTGGTGCGCCTTGTGAACGCGGACGCCGACGTCGAACTCGGCGAAAACCAGGTAGCCATCGCCGGCGGCCTGGCACCGCAGATGATGGTGTGGGAGTTCGCAACGGCCGTCGCCGGCCGCCTGCTGGGCATCAACCCGTTCGACCAGCCGGACGTGGAGGCAGCCAAGGTCGCTGCCCGCGGCCTGCTGGACGCACAGCCCGAACCCACGGCTGCGGCGTTTGTCGACGGCGCCATCGAGGTCCGCGGCGGCGACTGGCTCGGTGACGCAGCCACCGTCCAAGGTGCCGTGAAGGCCCTGCTGGGCACGCTGTCCCCGGACAGCTACCTCAGCGTCCAGGCTTACTTCGACCGCCTGGCCTTCGCGGAACTGGAAGGCATCCGCGACGAGCTCGCGGCCGCCACCGGGCGGCCCGTGACCTTCGGCTGGGGACCGCGCTTCCTGCACTCCACCGGCCAGTTCCACAAGGGCGGTCCCGCCATCGGTGTGTTCCTCCAGGTGACGGCATCCGCGGCGGAAGACCTGGCCATCCCGGACCGGCCCTTCACGTTCGGTGAGCTGATTTCCGCGCAGGCTGCGGGCGATGCCCAGGTCCTGGAAGGACACGGCCGCCCCGTCCTCCGCCTGCACCTGACCAACCGTGCCGCCGGCGTGGCGCAGCTGCAAGACATCATCGCAGCGCTCTCCGCCCGCGCATCCGCAACCGAAAGCTAAAGGCGCACAAGCACTATGCCAGAAACTGAATGCGGCAGGAAGGCCGCGGGCCGGGGGCGGAATCCGCTCCGGGATCCGCGGGACCGCCGTTTGAACCGGATTGCGGGTCCGTCGTCGTTGGTGCTGTTTGGGGTCACTGGCGATTTGGCGCGGAAGAAGTTGATGCCGGCGGTGTATGACCTCGCCAACCGCGGGTTGCTGCCGCCGAGTTTCGCGCTGGTGGGCTTCGGGCGCCGGGAGTGGAGTGATGAGGATTTCGCCGCTCAGGTGAAGTCCTCGGTGCAGTCGTATGCGCGGACGCCGTTTGATGAGGCGGTGTGGAACCAGCTCGCCGAGGGCATACGGTTCGTGCAGGGCGAGTTCGACGACGACGGAGCGTTCCAGCGGCTCGGTGACACGGTCAAGGAACTCGATGAGGTCCGCGGCACCCGCGGGAACCACGCGTTCTACCTGTCGATCCCGCCGAAGGCGTTTGAGCAGGTCTGCCGGCAGTTGTCCAAGCACGGGCTCGCGCAGGCCGACGGGGACAAGTGGCGCCGGGTGGTGATCGAGAAGCCGTTCGGGCATGACCTTGAGTCCGCCCGGAAGCTCAACGACATCGTGGAGTCCGTGTTCCCGCCGGATGCGGTGTTCCGGATCGACCACTACCTGGGTAAGGAAACGGTGCAGAACATCCTGGCGCTGCGGTTCGCGAACCAGCTGTTTGAGCCGTTGTGGAACGCGAACTATGTGGACCACGTCCAGATCACGATGGCAGAGGACATCGGCACCGGCGGCCGGGCGGGGTATTACGACGGCGTGGGCGCTGCCCGCGACGTTATCCAGAACCACCTGCTGCAGCTGCTGGCCCTCACGGCGATGGAGGAGCCCATCTCCTTCAACGCCGATGATTTGCGGGCGGAGAAGGAAAAAGTCCTCGCAGCGGTCAAGCTCCCCGAGGACCTGTCCACGCACTCGGCGCGGGGGCAGTTCACCGGCGGCTGGCAGGGCGGTGAGCAGGTCCAGGGCTACCTGGAGG